>CALGTV010000107.1 GCA_937902395.1 uncultured Ruminococcus sp. | reverse complement strand
GAAGTCCAACGATGACATACGGCATTTATGCCATTAGATTTGTCTACTGTTGTTTAAGGGATTGGTATTAAAGGTTACTATTGTAATACCACACCCTGAAACAATAATATGCTTTCATCGTTTGCTTTAAACACATAACTTTTATCATCTTTGTCCGCCAACATTACTCAAAATCCCCGATTTCAGTGAGAAATCGGGGGTTTTTTAAGAGCTTTCTTTAGGAAACTTTTTTATTACTTCTTTAATGCTGCATTATATTCCTCTTGTGTCATTGGGAATGATTTTATATCAGCAAGCTTTGCATCGACAACCTGAATTGCAATAGCATCAGCAACTGAAATACCACCGCCGTTATCGATAATATCTGCATTTGCTTCGCCCTGTTCGGAAAGTGCATACTTATCAGGATTACCCAATGCCTGAAGTATTGCTGTAGAATCTGCTATTGTTACCTTGCCGTCGCAGTTAGCGTCACCGTATTCAATACTGGGAGATGCATTGGATTCGTCCTGCAGGAATGATACTACCCAAGCAAGTGATGCATTCCAGTCGAGAGCAGCATCATTTACAGACCAAGCATCCCATGAGTCAGCATAACATCTCTGTGAAATATTATCTCTGTTACCTGGTTCAAAGCCAAAACCACGCATATAATCATCTGAAATCTCTGCGCTTGGACCGCCTACAAGAACACCGCTGGGAGCCTCAGGAGCATCCTCGTTAATCTCATTTACCCAGTGCTTATGGTGAGGACTCTGTACACCATAAGTACCATATCCTGTAATATATGAGAATGACAGCGGATTATTTCCGAGGAGATAGTCCATAGTCTGTGCAACACCGTCTATGTACTTCATATCACCCGAAACATCATAAGCATAAGCCATTACAATAGCATTTGTAGCAGCCATTCCGTTAGAACCGTATTTATAACCGTTTATGATAATCTGCGGAGGCAGACCGTTTGGATCATTGTATCCGGGACCGTCGTAAAGGTAAGGAATACCATAGCCCTGTTCAGCTTCCATATTAAGATAATCATCAGCAGCTTCAAGGATAGAATTATTTACCTTTTCAGCCTCTTTTTCAGAGAGAAGGTCATCGTGGAGACCAAGGGTAATGGAACCTGCAGAAGCGGTTTCATCCCATCTGAAAGAGGTGTACTCGCCGTCATAACTGTATCCGTTATAAATTCTTGTTGTAACATCAAATGAGTAATCAGTATCGGAAAGTATTGCCTTGTATTTCTCAGCAAGTTTGCTTTCGCCCATTTCAGAAGCAGAAACAAAGATTTCACAAGCTGCCCAGTAAGCGTCATCTTTTACCTCAGCATCAGCATATGGTGTACCTGTCTTTGCTTGCCACATAGGTGCGTACTGTGATGTTTCATTTAATTCTTCCTTGGGACACTCAATCTGCATATCAGGGTGCACAGTCTGACTATCGTCATACTCATACCACCACTTCTCATAAGCCTCATATGCCTCAATAGCTGATTTAAGGTAATTCTCAGCCTTTTCAGCGTCATAAGGAGCCCAGAGTCTTGCAGCCTGCGCAGCACAAGCGGCATAGTTAAGTGTAGCTGCAAACGTAGGAGGCTTTACAATACGAGGTGCAGGATCACATTCGTAATCGTAATAATAATATTCGCTGCTTACATCCACGAAATGATAGTCGTGTACACTGTGATAATAAAGTCCCGCAGCTGTTTCGCCCCATGTAGGCTCATCGGGCTGAACTTTCATTTTTGCCATCCAGTCAAGCTCGTATGCAACTTCTTCAAGAATATCAGGAACTTTATTTCCAACCTCAGGAATTACGCAGATACCTGAATTATCGTCAAATTTTTCTTTATCTTCACCGTTGATGATGCTTCTCTCGTACATATTCTGGAGAGTCCATACAGTCATACCGCTGCCTACAACATATTTGTTGTAATTTTCAGGATTATACCAACCGCCGCTTACATCAATTTTAGATGAAGCATAAGTTTCTGTTGCATCTGTCCGAGTGTAGTCATTTTTCCATATCTTCTGAACTATACCCGTATCGGTTTTATGAAGACCTTTATGAGCAAGTTCTAAGGATTCTCCTGATGTAATATATTTTGCTTCAATATCGATTCCTGCACGGTTCTGATAGTACAGATTAAGTGCATTTGTCAGCATATTATTATTTGCTTCGCTGTAAATATCATCAGCAATTCTGAACTCAAATGAACGCCAGTTTGTATCTGCAATGCGGAGGTAATAAGTGCCGGGAGTTGTATATTCGCTGAAATCAAGCTTGCATACATTATCGCCTGAATCGGCATCCTTAAACTTCTTGCCTGAAACGCCCTCATATACAACCTTTCCAGTGCTTACGTCAACAAGCTCAAATTTGTATGTATCCTCTGTCAATTTAATCATTGTTGAATTTGGAGACATTGAACCTGTGTTATCACTGAATGTTGCCACCTTTGCAAGACGAGGCATATATCCCAACTGATTTACAGAGATAAAGTTGACCATTTCTTCATCAACCATAAGCTGTTCGGGATTCATTATTGCCGCACTGTCACGGTCTGTATAAATCAGTCTTGGATTTTCCTTGTATCCGCACTGATTATCTGTTTCATCACAGGATGTACAGATAATTGACATATCGTCAAACCAGATTTCATCGCCCGCCTTAGCATTGCCTTCGTAATCAGTACCCTTAGCATAGTGAAATCCCCATTCAGCAGCTTCAATATCCTCGGTGGGAATAAATGTTCCTTTAAAGGTCTGATATTCTGTGGTAAGTTTAGCAGCCTTGCCCCACGAACCGCCCATAGCAATTCCCATAGACATTTCATCGCCATCAAGCACAAAATAATGTTCTTCACCGCCAATATTAGCAATCTGAGAGCATAGTTCCATTCCTGCTCTTGTTGCCTTTGCTTTGAAGCTTACTTCATATGTATGACCTGCTTTAAAGTTAAGATTTTTGTGTCTGAACTGAAGATCCCACTTTTCGTGATCATAGCCTTCTGCGTTGAGAATTTCAATGTGATAAGCACCGTCCTCAATAGCAAAATTCTGTTTTGCAGGGCTTTGAGTTACTGTATGCCATGGAAGACCTTTATAGTCAAAAGATGTTTCGCCAAGCAGCTGAACGCCCTCGCTTACTGTAGGTTCATCCTGAGGAGGTGTCTGTGGTTCATCATCATCAGGATAATCTACTATATCGCTGTTTCCTTTGTATCCGCACTGATTATTTATTTCATCACATGATGTACAGATAATTGACATATCGTCAAACCAGATTTCATCGCCTTTCTGAGCATTACCTTCGTAATCAGTACCCTCAGCATAGTGGAATGTCCATTCAGCAGCTTCAATATCCTTGGTAGGTATGAATGTACCCTTGAATGTCTGATATTCTGTAGTAAGTTTGGCAGCCTTGCCCCAAGAACCACCCATAGCATCTCCCATAGACATTTCATCGCCCTCAAGCACAAAATAATATTTGTCACCGCCAATATTAGCAATCTGAGAGCAAAGCTCCATACCATTTCTATTTGATTTAGCCTTGAAGCTTACTTCATAAGTATGACCTTTTCTGAAATTAAGATTTCGATGTCTTAACTGGAGATCCCACTTTTCCTTGTCGCCGCCCTGTCCATTAAGAATTTCAATGTGTAAAGCTCCGTCCTTAACTTCAAAATTCTGGCTTGCAGGACTTGTTTCAACTGTTTGCCAAGGAAGTACCTTTTTATCAAAAGTTGTTTCTCCCAGAAGCTGTGATGCTGAAACATTCATTGTTACAACATTAGCAACAGTTGGTGTAAGCATTGTCACAGCCATAAGGCTTGCAACAATTGCTTTTGGTAATTTCTTTCTCATTTTTTTAAACCCCTCTCAAAATGTAAAAATATAATCTATAATTACAGTATAAATACTGCAATTCTCAATAAGTCAATTACACTAATTCGTATAATAATCTATTATAATTATATCATAATACATTGCAAAAGTAAATAGATATATATAATTTTGTAATATTTCCCAAACAAAACACACAAAATTTGTAATATATGTCAAAACATCTTTCTATAGATTAACTATATTTATTTTCAATACATTTTGCAAAATTCATAACGCAATATACTAATAGAAAAACGCGAAATCAAGACTATTAATTGACTATTTTGCAAAATGCACAAAAACAAACACTACAATATACACTTTTCACAAATTTTGTGACAAGTGTGAGTATTTACTGTAACTTATTGACTTTTAAAAAATAATATGATTAAAAGAATAAATATTAAATTTCAAGGAGTTATTTCCAGATGATTCAGGATAAAAAAGAAAAAACATCTCATTCCAACAAGATATTTACTATAATTGGCATTGTCCTTTGCATAATCCTCATCCCGATACTTATTATAAATGTCACATTAATTGTAAAAAGCTATACTAATAAAGATGAAGTTCCGAAAATCGGCGGTTTTTGTCCTCTTATAGTCCTCACCGGTTCTATGGAGCCCGAAATCAGCAGCGGTGATTTGATAATAGTCAAGCAAGTTGACGGTGCTGACGTCAAGGAAAACGATGTTATAGCGTTTTTTGATCCCGACGGAAACGGACAGAGCATTTTAACTCACCGCGTTGTAGGTATCACTGAAAAAGACGGTCAGACAGCCTTTTATACAAAGGGTGATGCTAACAATACTGATGACCGTCTCCCTGTAACTGAGGACAAGCTTGTGGGAAGCTACAAGTTCAGGATTCGTGGAATGGGCAGCGTTGCAATGTTTATGCAGACAACAACGGGTCTTATAGTATGCGTTGTGCTTCCTTTGATTCTCCTTGTAGGATATGATATTATCCGCCGCAGACGCTTTGAAAAACGCAATCAGCAAGACACAGCTGCACTCCTTGCGGAGCTTGAAGCTCTTAAAGCTGAAAAGGCTTCTAAGGAAAGCAGTGAAAATGAATGAGTTTATTCTTCCCTCGGTGCCACACGGGGAATGGATATAATATCTCCCCTGTCAGATATTGGCTGAAATGGGAGGAATAATTTAACCCCTTATGAAAGGAGTATTTAGTATGAAAAAAAATAAATCCATGAGAGCGGCTGGCGGTCTCCTTATCGCTACCATGCTCACTTCCAGTATTGTAAGCGGTACTTATGCAAAGTATGTTACTTCTGATGAAGCAGAAGATACAGCAAGAGTTGCTAAATTCGGCGTAACTGTTACAGCTTCGGGTTCACTGTTTGATACTACATATAAAGCTGTTAGCGGCGGCAATACACCGGGCGGTAAAAACGCAACTGATTCAGAAGATGGCACAACACTTACAGTTGAATCCTTTGCAGAAGCCGGACAAGAAGCTGACAATGTTGTTGCTCCGGGTACAAAGAATGATAAAGGTCTTACATTTGCAATAGCAGGTACTCCAGAGGTTGATGTTGCAGTTAAAATCGAAATTGATAATACATCAGATATATGGCTTGGTGAAGGCACATATCCTAATATGACTAACGGTGATGTATTTGATGATACTTATAATGCAGACAATGACATTTTCACAACTTCAGCTTACTATCCAATTAAATACACATTAAAACAAAATAATAATGAGATAGCAACAGGAAATTTAGATACTATCATTAAAAAATTGAACAGCACTTTTAATGGTATTAACACCGAACAAACTGTATATGATGCAAATACTGACCTTTCAACGAAATTAGGTACATTCCAACTTACTTGGGAATGGGATTATGAAAACGCTACAGACGAAAATATTGACAAGGCTGACACTCTCCTTGGTGACCTTGCTGCTGGAAACGTTAATAGTGCAATTACTGCAATAAACAATGCTGGCGGAGATATTTCCGCACTTACAGCTGGTGATGGTGTTGAGGCATCGGATAATCAATATAACTTGAATACAAATCTCAATATTAAAGTAACTGTAACACAGGTTGACTAATTATTTGATTTTTATTACTTTTAACAGATAAATAATTAGACCTATTGAAGTTGTGCAGGCATATGTGGCAATGCCTGCACATACTTCGGTTTTTACAGCCGCCCGAGTTTTCGGACTGCGGTAAATGCCGAAGAAAAGGAGGGACAGCTGTGGACTTAAAACACGGTAGAAAAAGCAAATTGCTCGGTATATCGCTCATTCTGCTGATTCTTTGTGAAATAGCTTCATTAGCTGTTCTTTTCGACAGAATAAGCTTGTATTCCCAGACAGAATTGAAAAATATCATACCTTTGACAAAATCTATAGGCGCTACAAAAGTTACAATCTTAACACAGGATAAAACAGAACTTGCAGAGGCTTCAAATGAGCCGCAAATAGTTAAGCTGGATTCTCCCTCATTCCGTACCTACGATAAAAATACTGTATGGCAAGCGGAAACTGATGTTGATATATTCCGTATTTCCTATGATAATGAATCAGGAGAAATGACAGTAAACGGTGCATCTGATAACAGCGATAAAATTATTGCTCCCGGAACATCTGGTGAATATCAGTTTTATCTCGAAAATACCGGCGATGTTCCCCTTGACTATACTATGAATATGGAAGCATGGATTACAGGAACTGAACATAATATTCCTGTAAAAGCAAGGGTATCGAATTACAGCGGAGACTATCTTCTCGGAGACAGGAACTCAAAAGCAGAGGTTCTTTCACTGAATAATGTCAAAGACAGCGGCGCGCTTGGTGTTGGCAGACTTTCCTCATATACTCTGGAATGGGAATGGCCTTACGAACAGGGCAATGATGAATATGACACAATGCTCGGAAATCTTGCTGTTGGAAATGACCTTGCATTAACTATCAGAATCAATACAACGGCGGCATATAATGACAATCCTGCAGACGAGGACGCCGGTCTTGAAAGTCCGAAAACAGGCGATAATATGCCAATAAATCTGATAGTTAATATTTTCGGCTTTATGCTGATTATCGCGGCTGTATGTCTCTTTACAGGACATTGCCGCAAAAACGAAGAATCAAATGAGTAAATTTAAAAAAACAATCGGAACACTTTCAAGAGCAGTTCTTCTGTTTATTATCAGCCTTTTCCTTGGAATAGCGCTGTATTCATGGAATGCGGAAACACTGGTAGGAAACGCTATGCCGATGCCTTTCGGATTCGGCATATCCGCGGTGCTTTCAGGCAGTATGGAACCTGAATATTCCGTAGACGATTTAGTAATTGTAAAAAAATCCGACGATTATAAAATCGGCGATGTGGTTGTTTATCAATCGGAAAATTCACTGATTATGCACAGAATAATTTCGATAGACGGCAATGAAATAATCACAAAGGGCGATGCAAACAATATTGAAGATTCTCCTATAAAGAGAGAGTATGTCAAAGGCAAAGGAATTGCAAGAATCCGCAAAGCAGGCGCTGTTGTAATGTTTCTGAAAACTCCAGCCGGCTTTCTGATTATGCTCATGGGTGCAATTGTACTGTTTGAATTGCCGTACTATAAGGAGCGTCGGAAAGCAATTGATGAACAGGAGAAGATAAAGGAAGAAATCAAGAAAATCAAAAATCAATGAAATGAAAGGGTGTGATTTTGTGAAGAAAGCAGTTTCCGACAAAGCAAAATCGCACCCTTTGACATATAAATGGATTTTCAGAATTGCAGGAATTCTTCTTGTGCTGACAATGATTTCAACTCGCAAGGTATGCGGTCTTTATGCAAAATACACCATTTCCGACGGCAGACAGGAATCAGCAAAGGCTGCGGCAATGGCAGGAATTGAGCTGAAAGAAACCTCGGTTGATATAATTTCCGATATGAATGAAAAGATATCTGCAAACAGTATTTACAAATTCGGCAATGATACGGAAAATGGAATCGAATATGAATATGTTGTTCCGGGAGTGGATATCCCGAAAAATCCCTACGTTGTCACGGACGGAAAAAATGATGTCCCCTGTTATCTTTATATCGAAGTTGTAAAAGATAACGTTCCTGATACTATAACCTTTGAAGTTTCTGAGGAATGGATAAAAATTGAAAATATCACAGGCAAAAACGGCGGTGATATCTACTCATACAAAAGCATTGTCAATACAAATGAAAAAAAGAATAGAATCGAAATAATAAAAGACAATAAAATTTATGTAAGTCAGAGTTTTTCCGCTGAAAACAAATTCAGTATAAGCTTCCGTGGATATATGATACAGGCGGCAGATGGCTATACAGCGGAAGATTTATTCAAAAATCACATTAAAGAGGGTGAATAAATGTGCGTACAAGAATCAAAAAAGCTGTAATTCTCCTGTTTGCAGTAATAGCTTTAGTTGCAGTTGCAGGAATCTCCGCAACTATAAGCTTTGCAGATACATATTATACAATTTCAGTAGAATATAAATTTTCCGACGATTCGCCTGCTTATGACTCTTATAAAGCAGTTTATGCACAGGGTTCGGATATAGATGTACAAATCACAAATCCGATTATTCCGGGATATAAGGCTGTTATGTCTCTTGATGATAACGCTGAAAATGCGCTTAAAACTACTATAAATTACACAAATCTCAATGAAGATAAAACAATTGTGATATATTGCTCCCCCAATTAAACCTTGCCAAAATTAAGCAGCATATTTAGTGAAAGGA
>CALGTV010000106.1 GCA_937902395.1 uncultured Ruminococcus sp. | reverse complement strand
TTAACGAACTTGTTCTTAACAACGGGGAGTTTGTTGTTATGGTTAATATTTAGACTCAAATGCAAAAAATCCTGTCTCGGCTTTGGCTGAGGCAGGATTATTTTTTGAAAATTGTTGTATGATATGGCTGTAAAATCATATATAGCTTTTTATAAACTTTTCAAAAAGCACTTGACAGCTAATTGAAATTAGCTTATAATATAAATATGGCTAATTCAAATTATCTAAAGGAGGATATTTATGAGTACAAAGAAAAAAATACTTGATGCGGCATTGACCTTATTTTCAGAAAAAGGCTATGCCAACGTATTTGTTGCAGAAATTGCAGAAGCTGTTGGAATTAAGGCACCATCGCTATACAAACATTATAAAAGCAAACAGGATATTTTTAATGCTATTCTTGATGAAATGAAAAGCAGCTACGATAGACAAGCTTCAATGCTTAATCTGAATGGAAACAACGCTTCTGCTGATGCTGAAATATATTCTTCTGTTTCTGAAAATGAAATTGTGAAAATGGGTTTAGAATTATTTTCATATTTTCTTCATGACGAATATGCACAGAAATTCCGTAAAATGCTGACCATTGAGCAATTTAACAACTCTGAAATTGCACAGTTTTTTACAAAGCAATATGCTGATGACCCTCTTTCATATCAATCAGCATTATTCTCAATGCTATGCTTAAAAGGAGTGCTGAAAGAAGAAAATCCAAATGTAATGGCTCTGCAGTTTTATGCACCGATATTCGTGCTGCTTACCTTATGTGACAGAGATCCGAACCGTGAAGCAGAATTTACAGCGCTACTTGAACAACACGTACTACAGTTCACAAGGCTTTACAGAAAAGAGGAAAAATAATGAAAATTACAGTTATTCATGGACAAAGCCACAAAGGCTCTACATACAATATTGCAAAGCAGCTTTGTGATAAACTTGGCGGAGAGGTTACGGAATTCTTTCTGCCTACAGATTTCGATTGTTTCTGCAAAGGCTGTGCCGTTTGTTTTACAGATGAAACAAAATGTCCTCACTATGAAAAGCTTCTGCCAATAACAAAAGCTATGGACGAAGCTGATGTAATTATTCTCACAAGTCCTGTCTATGTTATGCATACAACTGGCTCTATGAAAGCTTTTCTTGACCACTATGGTTACAGATTTTTAGTTCACCGTCCTGAAGAAAAGATGTTCAAAAAACAGGCTATATGCATTTCAACAGCTGCCGGAGCAGGTATGAAAAGTACAATAAAGGATATGGCGGACAGCACTTTTTTCTGGGGTATTGCAAAGACATACAAGCTGGGATTTGCAGTTATGGAAACACGTTGGGAAATGGTAAAACCCTCTATAAAATCAAAAATTGATAAAAAGACAACATCTCTTGCAATGACTATTTCAAAAAAAGCTAGTACAATTAAGCCTGACTTAAAAACAAAAGCATTCTTTAGCATAATGTCTGTTATGCAGAAAAAAGGATTCAATCCTGCGGATGTTGAATACTGGAAAGCTAAAGGCTGGACAAATGGTAAGCGTCCGTGGAAGTAAAAATATACCGTTATACAGATTTTGAGTTATCTGTACGAGGGTATTTTTATAGTCATTTTAATCATAACATTTACGGATTTTAAACCAAACTCCACTTATAATCATAAGATATTTAGGTATTCCTCAATTACAGGACGAGCCTTGCCCATTTTTACAGGCACACCATGACCACATGCAAGCCATTTGGGATTTAATTCAAGTATTGTTTTCAAAGACTTCTCCATATCCTGAATACTTACAGCATGAGGTGTTACATCAGGCTTTTTCCAAAGCATTGTAAAGGCATCACCGCAATACAAAACACCGTTACTTAAAACACCTATTGAACCATACGTATGCCCTGGTAATGGGATTATTTCCGCATCATAACCAAGTGATTTCAATAAATCTCTGTCATTTTCTTTCAGATAAATGTCAGGTATATACGGCTTGCTTTTCACCAATGCACCGCCTATAAGCTGTGTTATATTACGCAAACGATATTTCGGTGCTGTAGGTTTAACAGGCTGGGAAAGAAAATTCTGACGTAAGTTCTTATCAGCAGCACTTAATAATACTTTTGCTCCCATTTCCTGCAATCTTGCAGCATTAAAATCGTGGTCAACATGAGCGTGCGTCAATAATACGTGCTTTACATTATACTGATTAATCCAATTCTGCATTTTCTTCCATGTGCCAATGAATCCTGTATCAATCAGAAGGTCAGATTCTTTACCTTTCAGAATATACAGCGTTACATCTCCGCTATAATAAAAATTTATACGACCACTGTTTATTAACGTCATTTCTACCACCTCAGATAATTAAGGGCATCTCTAAAAACCCGTTTGGTTAAAGGAAAAGCAGATAGGTATGGCAGCTACAAAGAAACCTTCCGCAGGCGTGCTGCCGCACTCCAAGGGAGGTTGACGCAGTAGATGCCATGCATAGCTGTTTTTTCTCAAAAGGGGTTTTTAGAGATGCCCTTAAATAAATTTTCATTTATCTCTATTATACAGAATAAATTTACAAATGTCAACTGTAGAATGAATTTCATTAATCATTTTTCAAAAATATTAATCACAAAAATTATTTTATAACTCATGTAATTTCTAATTCTATGGTATAAATTTGCTTGTTCATAAAATCTCAATACTCAAGAAAGAGGAATTAACAGCGTTACTAAGAAACCGTCCTCACGATGAGAGCATATAAGCTCACCATTCATTCTTTCCATTAACATACTTGAAATATACAAACCAAGACCGCAACCGTCTTTTTCAGAAGCATTGCTTCCACGATAAAAACGTGCAGTTACAAGACTGATTTCATCTTTTGGAACACCTGTGCCATAATCACGGAATGACATTTCAAGATAACCCTCTCGGATTTTATAGCCAACGTCAATAACTGTTCCGGCATATTTATAGGAATTACCTATGATATTGCCGATAATCTGAGAAAGTCTTGTCTTATCCACAAGTATCATACATTCAGGGATTTTACTCTCCCGTGCAAGCGTACTTGTATCCAGCTCCGACAACAACTGATGTAAAATCTCGAATGATTCATCCCGACATTCAACCTGAATTTCTCCAAGGTCATCCAAAGAAGATGTCAGCAGGTCATTAACAAGCACGTTTATCTGCTCTGCTTTCTGATTGATATTGTTGATTTTTTCAAGCAGATATTTATCTTTAACCTTTACATGCAAAAGTTCACACAGCAGCTTTATTCCTGTAATCGGCGTTTTAAGGTCATGACTGAGAGATGCAATCATTTCCTTTTCTTTAAGCTTCAACGCAGTTTCACGGCGGCGTGACGCTTTAAGTTCCTCACGCATAATATCAAAGCTTTCTGTAAATTTTCCGAATAGATTATTTTGTGCAAGCATTAACGGCTCATCAAGTTTTCCGTTTGCAACATTAACTGCAAACTGCTCCATTTTGCGAAACGGTCTGATAATTGTCATTCTGACGTAAACACCGTATATGAGAACTGCTGTAATTATAATCAATAATAAAATGCCTGATGATACCAATAACCTGAACCTTATAGCATTATAACTTGTTTTTGCAGGATCAGGAATTACAATTGTTCCCAAAAATCTGCTTTCATCATGAACACTCAGACAAAGACATTCGTTCTGCATTGCTTCCTCTGTAGAATTTATATCTTTCAAATCCTGTGCAGCTGTTGAATAAACAACCATATTTTCACTATTGAATATGAGCATTTCCATCTTAAAACCACTCAAATCAACAGTTTCAAGTTCTCCCCAATTTTCTTTTACAGTTTCTGTCAGGTCATTTAATGCAAGTGTATCTACCTTTTTATCTTGATAGGAAAATGTCAGCGTAGCAAACAATGCCATTCCTGCAAGAATAATTGCAATTACAAGAAGCAGTATTTTACTGTATTTCATATAAACATCATGCCTCCATGATATATCCTACTCCCCAGACAGTTTTTATTATCTGCGGAGAATTGCTGTCAGCTTCAATTTTTTCCCGAAGATGCCTTATATGAACAGCAAGTGTTCCTTCACCGATAAATTCATCTTCCCATACATTTTTCAGAAATTCATCCTTTGAAACAACTCTGCCACGATTTTCAAGCAAGTACAGCAGCATCTTATATTCCATTGCTTTCAATGGTAAAATATTGCCATTATTGATAAGCTTATGTGATGCAGTATCAAGATAAATATTTCCAGCTATAAGGATTTCTTTTTCCTGTTTCTGCGTTGACTGCTTATCTTCAGAAACAGCTTTGGCGTCAAACATTTGCTGTCTGACGCTGCTGTTTTCATATCGTTTAAGAATTGCTTTTACTTTTGCAAGGAGAATATTAAGTGTATACGGTTTTTTTATGTAATCGTCACCGCCGATATTAAGGGCTGTGAGAATATCATCATCGCTTGTACGTGCACTGATGAATAAAATCGGCATATCATATTTTGCACGAATCTGCTTACACAGTTCAAATCCTGAGCGTTCTCCCAGATTGATATCCAGAAGAAGCAGCGAAACTTCATTTTCTTCCAAAAATGTTTCAGCTTCATTGTAACCTGTCACGTATGCGGTTTTTATATCAAAGAAATTGAAATACTCCGCTGTTGTTTCTGCAATTGTCACATCGTCATCAATCATTAAACATTGATACTTCATTATTATTCTCCTTTTCAGGCAATATCGTATAGTACTGCTTTAATTTATCTTAATAGTTCCGCCGTCTTCACCAATGAAAACTATCTTTCCATTTTCAGGAAGCGTTACTGCGTTGCCGTATTCTGTCATATAGCTTGAATAAATCATACGGTCATAGGCATCGTAAACATAAACTGCTGAATTTTCAGGCATATCAAGGTTTATCGTTCTGCTTCCTGTATCTTTTATTCGGAACCATGTCGCCTGTTTTGTATGAAGCTGAATTTCAGTTAAATCATCGGGAAGCATTTCAATTGCATCTTCCGAAATAAATTCAATGGCACAATTGGTAATATCCAAAATCTCAGTACCGTTCTCCATACGCATTTCTATATCCTGTAAATCTCTGCCTCCCGGCATAACAAGTGCAGCCTCTAAATGATTATTGTCTATGATTTTATAGTTATTTACATATCCTCTGATTTCAGAATTGATATTAAATTTTATGCTGGGTAACTCTGAATAACAAACATTGGAATATTTTCCTGAATAGAAATAATATTTCTTTCCGTTTCGTGCATCCCATGCAGCCTGTAAATCATCGCTGATGTTTACTTTCTCGGCACGCTGTGCAGTATATGATGATATCTGCATATTACCTGAACCGCCAAACTCATAAGAATCATCTGAGCAAATATAATCAATGCCATTTCGTTTTGTAAAGTGCAGTAATGACTGATTTTTTGACTGAACTGCCCTGCCTGATTCAATTGAGCCGTCCATAAGAACGAAATTATCTTCTGTGGTGTAGAGATACTGCTTTGTTTCAGGCTTATCGCCGTAAAAAGCTGTAATCTCCATATATTTTTGGTTGGGGAATGATACAACACACATTCCCGCGCTTGTAACATAATTATCGGCATAGGACAGATATTTTTCGGGAACGGAATCG
>CALGTV010000105.1 GCA_937902395.1 uncultured Ruminococcus sp. | reverse complement strand
CTTGCAGAGCGCTTGAACGCTATGTGGGACGCTGTCCCACACCCTGCCAGAGACTTCGTCTCTGGACTCTACTAAAGGGTTTCACCCTTTAGAATCCCATTTTATTTATAAGCCATTAACCTTTGCTATAGCTTTTACTGCTAAAGGCTAAAGCTAATGGCTGTTTTCAAAATTAACAATATTCTTATTGACAAAAGTTAAATATAGGAGTATAATTATCTTGATACCGTATATATTATATGGTAATTGAAATTTACGGAGGATAATATGGATATTATTATCGTAGGCGGCGGAAAAGTCGGCAGTTCACTTGCCGGCATATTATGCGAGGAGCATAACATAACCATTATAGATACAAATGAAAGCCGCATTCAGACAATCATCAACGATTCCGATGTAAAGGGAATTGTGGGAAATTGTTTACAAACTGCTATTCTTGAAGAAGCAGACGTGGATAAATGCAAGATATTTATTGCTCTGACAGATTCTGATGAGGTGAATATTCTCTCTTGTCTTATTGCGAAAAAAATGAAAGCACGTCACTGTATAGCTCGTGTACGCAACCCTGAATTTAATAAGCAGCTTGTATTTATGCGTGAGGAATTGGGTATCAGCATGATGGTGAATCCCGATTACAACTCCGCAAACGAAATAGCAAAGGTGCTTCGTTACCCTGACGCTATAAATATTGACAATTTTGCTAAGGGCAGGGTTGACCTTGCGGAAATACGCATAACATCGGGAAGTATTCTCGAAAATATCGCTCTTTCTCAGCTTTCAAAAAGACTTCGCCTCGATATACTTATCTGTGCTGTTCAGCGCGGTGACGATGTTATAATACCAAATGGAAATTTTGTGCTCCATTCGGGAGATAAAATTCACGTTACGGCTTCCCACAGCAATATGGTGAAGTTTTTCAAGAGCATCAGTTCTGCATATCGTGAGAAGCGCGTGAAATCTGCTGTACTCATTGGCGGCGGCAGAGTGGGATATCATCTTGCTCAGCATCTGCGTGAAATGGGCGTAAAAGTCAAGATAATTGAAATTGATGAAAAACGATGTCTTGAACTCAGCGAGAGACTCGATAAGGTAAGCATTATCTGCGGTGACGGTACTGATCAGGATATTCTGCGTGAGGAACGTGTCTATGATGCTGACGCTGTTGTCACACTTACGGGTATCGATGAGGAAAATATTCTTATGTCCCTTCTTGCTAAAAATAATGGCGTAAATAAAGTCGTTACCAAGGTAAACCGCATGAATCTTATGCAACTTTCGGAAACGCTTAATCTTGACAGTGTAATATCTCCGAAAAGTATAATGGTAGACCAGATTTTACAATATGTCCGTGCAAAGCAGAACTCCACCGGAAACAGTGTAACTACGCTGTATCGCCTTGTAAATGACAGGCTTGAAGCTATTGAATTCGTTGTACGTGAAAATAAGGATTATCTGGGAGTTCCTCTTAAAAAGCTGAAACTAAGAAGCGGTATTCTTATTGCAAGCATTGTCCGCGGAAATGAACTGATTATCCCAAAGGGTGATGACTGCATTTTGCTCAATGACAGCGTTGTTGTTGTTACCACAAACCGCGGCTTTGAAGACCTGAAGGAAATTTTTGACTAAGGAGCAGAGAAGCCGTATGAATTACAGAATGATAATATACATTATGGGACAAATACTGCGGATTGTCGGTCTGTGTATGCTGCTGCCCATATTTGTGGGAATAATTTACAGTGAAAGCCATGTTGCAGTAACTTTTGGTATACCTGCGTTGATTACGTTGCTTATATCCTTTATATTCACGATAAAGAAGCCGAAAAATCGCTCTGTATACTCAATGGAGGGATTTGTCAGCGTTGCGGCTTCGTGGATTACAATGTCGGCTATTGGAGCGCTTCCCTTTGTAATATCGGGGGAGATACCGAATTATATTGACGCTTTGTTTGAAACTGTTTCGGGATTTACTACAACCGGTTCAACTATACTCGGTGATGTGGAGCATATGTCGAGGTCGTGTATGTTCTGGCGTGCTTTTACTCACTGGTTGGGCGGTATGGGCGTGCTGATGTTTGTGCTTGCAGTAATGAATAGTAACGATGTCCGCACTATGCATATGATGAGGGCGGAATGTGCAGGTCCTAACGTTGGACGGCTTGTTTCGAAATCAAGCTTTTCAGCACGCATACTTTATGTGATTTATATTGCTCTTACTCTTGCGGAGGTAATTGTTCTTGTTATATTGAAAATGCCGCTGTATGATGCGATTATTCACGCTTGTTCATCTGCGGGTACGGGAGGATTTTCTCTCTGGAATGACAGTATAGCTCATTATAACAGCCCGGCAATTGAAATGGCGATTGCAATATTTATACTCCTGTTTGGTGTGAACTTCAATTTGTACTATTTCCTTGCTATAAAGAAATTTGCTCTTGTATTTAAAAATGAGGAACTTCGTGTATATCTTGGCGTAATTGTATGTGCTACAGGTGTTATAGGTATAAGTCTCGTCGAGCATTATGGCTCTGTACTGGAATCACTCCGAAGAACATTTTTTATGGTTTGTTCAACTATAACATCAACAGGATTTGCCACTACTGATACGGGTGAATGGAATAATTTTGCTCAGACATTGTTGGTTCTGTTGATGTTTGTGGGTGCCTGCGCAGGTTCTACAGGCGGCGGTATGAAAGTATCACGTATACTTATTATAGTAAAGACAGGTATCAGAGAATTGAAATATATTGTAAGCCCTCGCGCTGTTGCAACTGTTAAAATGGACGGAAAACCCGTTGAAAAAGATGTTATCCGCGGTGCGAGCAATTATTTTATACTGTTTATGCTGATTTATGCATTTTCTGTACTTATGCTTTCTTTTGATAGTTTTACAATCGAGGAGAATATATCTGCTGTAACGACTTGTATGAATAATATCGGTTTTGGTTTGGGCAGACTTGATACAACAGGAAATTTCGGCGGATTCAGCGCGTTTTCAAAGCTTGTTTTGTGTTTTGATATGCTTATAGGACGACTTGAAATCTATCCTTTGATAATGCTTTTTGGCATAAGAAAAAAATATTGATATATTGGCGGACGGTTTTTAATCGTCCGTTTTTAATTAATTAAGAATGATTTAATTGAGATTTACTTAAAATTACATCATTATTTTACTATGTATTTAATAAAAATGGTATACAGATGTAATACAATGTGATATAATTACCTCAACAACTTAATTTATATGAGGTGATACTTAATGAAAAAATGGAACGGATATCAGAAAGGTGTAAATCTTGGCGGCTGGCTCTCTCAAACAGTGCTGACAAAGGAGCATTGTGATACGTTTATTGTAAAAAGTGATATCGAAAATATCAGAAATATGGGTTTCGATCATGTGAGACTGCCTGTCGATTATGAGCTTGTACAGGACAAAAACGGCGATTTCATTGAAAGTGGCTTCGTGTATATCGAAAACTGTGCTGAATGGTGCGGAGAATATGGGCTGAATATGGTTCTTGATTTGCACAAGGCGGCTGGATACTGCTTTGACGCTAAACAAAAGGAATCGGGACTTTTCTACGATGAAGAGCTCAATTGCAGATTTATTGCTCTCTGGGCGGAGTTTACGCGCCGTTTGGGTAAATATGCTGACAGACTTGCTTTTGAACTGCTCAATGAAGTTGTAGACGAGACGGATAATGCTCCATGGATGTCTCTTGCAGAGCGTACCGTGGCTGAAATCCGCAAAGCTGCTCCCGATATTAAAATTCTCATTGGAAGCTATCTTAACAACAGCGTTACAACTGTTAAGCATATTGCACAGCCTTTTGATGAAAATATTGTCTATAATTTCCATTGCTATGACCCCCTGCTTTTCACTCATCAGGGAGCATACTGGCTGGAGGATATGCCCAAGGATTATCGTATTCAGTATCCCATGGGCAAGGCTGAATTCTTAGCCGCTGCTGCTGAATGTCCTGCAAAAATTTCAGCCTATGAGGGAATAATCCCGGAAAATGGCTTTTCTGCGGAATATTTTGAGAATATTTTCCGTGAAGCTATTGAAACCGCGCAGGAGCGCAATGTTATGCTCTACTGCGGCGAATACGGCGTAAATGAACTGGCAGACCCGGAATCCGCTGTAAACTGGTACAAAGATATCCACTCCGTTCTCGACAAATATGGCATCGGCAGAGCAATGTGGAGCTATAAGGGTATGGATTTCGGACTTTCCGACGGGCTGCTCAGCTGCATTACTGATAAAATCGTCTGATTTTATAGTCAACAGCTACAAAGAAATGTCGCTTTCTTTGTGCGGTATGCTATAAATTTGCCTAATTATCTTTTGCGTTTTATCGGCTTAATGACTGAAATAACCAAATATTCAGAAAATCGGAAGAAATTTTGGAATAAGCCTTGACAAACAGGATTTAATAAGATATAATATATGGGTATGCTGTGCAAGTTGTACAGTGTGCCCATTTTTTAAAAAAGGAGGAAGATTATGCCAACATTTAATCAGCTGGTTCGTAAGGGAAGAAAGGACCTTGAAACAAAGTCCACTGCACCTGCTCTCCAGAAGGGCTACAATGCTAAGAAGAAGGTTCAGATCAACCAGAGCTCACCTCAGAAGAGAGGCGTTTGCACTGCTGTTAGAACTGCTACACCTAAGAAGCCTAACTCAGCTATGAGAAAGATTGCCAGAGTAAAGCTCACAAACGGCTACGAGGTAACTTCTTACATTCCAGGTATCGGCCACAACCTTCAGGAGCATAGCGTTGTTCTCATCAGAGGCGGACGTGTTAAGGATCTCCCCGGTGTGCGTTACCACATCATCAGAGGCGCTCTCGATGCTCAGGGTGTTGCTAACAGACTTCAGTCCCGTTCTAAGTACGGCGCTAAGAGACCTAAGCAGAAGTAAGAGTGTGCGGACTCAATCCGCGTAAGGTTTGCGGCATACCACAAAAAGCCGTGCATTAGTTAAAATAGGATAACTACTATCGCAGGATAAATGCGGAGATTATATAGATTTTTATATTGTACCTCTGCATTGGTCTTGACGGAAATGATCGGTGAAGTGAAGCTGAATAAGCAGTAATCGGTCATCACGAGTACCTATGAATTCATGAATCTATGTGAAGGAGGGAAGCGAAATGCCAAGAAGAGGTAAAATCGCTAAGCGTGATGTATTACAGGATCCTGTATACAATTCAAAGCTCGTTACACGTCTCATCAACAATATCATGTTAGACGGTAAGAAGGGCGTCGCTCAGAAGATAGTTTATGGTGCATTTGAAATCGTTGCTGAAAAGACAGGTAAGGATGCACTGGAGGTTTTCGAGCAGGCAATGGAGAACATTATGCCTGAACTGGAAGTAAAGGCTCGCCGTCTCGGTGGTGCTACTTACCAGGTTCCTATGGAGGTTAGACCTGAAAGACGTCAGACTCTCGGTCTCCGTTGGATTACAAAGTATTCCAGAGAGAGAAACGAGAAGACAATGAAGGAAAGACTTGCAGGAGAGATTCTCGACGCTCTTAACGGAACAGGCGGCGCTTGCAAGAAGCGTGACGATACACACAAGATGGCAGAGGCAAACAAGGCGTTTGCTCACTACCGTTGGTAATCAGCGTCATTGTGAGAGGAAGATATTATGGCAAGAGATTGTTCACTTGAAAATACCAGAAATATCGGTATCATGGCTCACATTGATGCCGGTAAAACTACAACCACAGAGCGTATCCTTTTCTACACCGGTGTAAACTACAAAATCGGTGAGACTCACGAAGGTTCCGCTACTATGGACTGGATGGAGCAGGAGCAGGAGCGTGGTATCACAATCACTTCTGCTGCTACAACTGCCTACTGGGCAGGTCACAGACTCAACATCATTGATACTCCCGGACACGTTGACTTCACTGTTGAAGTTGAGCGTTCACTCCGTGTACTTGACGGTTCTGTAACTGTTCTCTGTGCTAAGGGAGGCGTTGAGCCACAGTCTGAAACTGTATGGCGTCAGGCTGATAACTACAAGGTACCCCGTATGGCTTATGTAAATAAGATGGATATAATGGGTGCTAACTTCTATCGTGTTGTTGACATGATGAAGGACAGACTTAAGTGTAATGCCGTTCCGATTCAGCTTCCTATCGGTGCTGAAGACGAGTTCAAGGGAATCATTGACCTCGTTGAGATGAAGGCTTACGTTTACTATGATGACCTCGGAAAGGATATCCGTGTTGAGGAAATCCCTGAGGATATGAAGGAAAAGGCACAGCAGTACCACGATGAGATGGTTGAGCACGTTGCTGAGCAGGATGAGGCTCTCATGGAGAAGTACTTCGAAGAAGGCGAACTCTCTATCGAGGAAATCAAGGCTTGTATCAGAAAGGCTACAATCGCTAACGAAATGGTACCTGTTGTTTGTGGTACTTCTTACAAGAACAAGGGTGTTCAGAAGCTTCTCGATGCTATCATCGACTATATGCCTTCACCACTCGACGTTCCCGCTATCAAGGGTATTAACCCTGATACAGATGAAGAAACTGAAAGACCTTCATCTGATACAGAGCCTTTTGCAGCTCTCGCATTCAAGATTGCAACTGACCCATTCGTTGGTAAGCTTGCATTCTTCCGTGTATACTCTGGTGTTGTAAATCAGGGTGATACAGTTCTTAACGCTACAAAGGACAACCGTGAGCGTTTCGGTCGTATCGTTCAGATGCACGCTAACCACAGAAAAGACCTCACAACAGTTTACGCAGGTGATATCGCTGCTGCTGTTGGTCTTAAGAATACAACTACAGGTGACACACTCTGTGATGAGAAGCATCCTGTAATTCTCGAATCCATGGAATTCCCAGAGCCTGTTATCCAGCTCGCTATCGAGCCTAAGACTAAGGCTGGTCAGGAGAAGATGGGTATCGCTCTTGGCAAGCTTGCTGAAGAAGATCCTACCTTCAAGACATGGACAGACGAGGAGACAGGTCAGACAATCATCGCTGGTATGGGTGAGCTTCACCTCGATATCATCGTTGACCGTCTCCTCCGTGAGTTCAAGGTTGAGGCTAACGTAGGTGCACCTCAGGTTGCTTACAAGGAAACAATCAAGG
>CALGTV010000104.1 GCA_937902395.1 uncultured Ruminococcus sp. | reverse complement strand
CCCCTAAAAAATTACTACAATTTTTTAGACAATCAAAAGCCTCCGAAAATTCTCGGAGGCTTTTATTATAGGTGATTTTTACCATACTTCAATATCACCGCCGCTTGGTGTTTCCTCAGGAGGAGTAACAGGCGCAGGCGGGTCAGTTGGAGGTGGTGGTGGCGGAGGCGGTGCTTCTGTTGGCGGAGGCGGTGCCTCTGTCGGAGGAGGTGGTGCAGCTGTTGGCGCTTCTGTTGGAGCAGCAGTAGGTGCCTGTGTAACCACCGCAGGAGTAGTTGTAGTAGGAACTGTAGGAGCTGCAGTTACAGCCTGAGATGCCTGCTGAGGCGAAACATTTGCATCCTTAGCCAGATAGAATACAAGAAGCTTCTTTCCGTCCTTATTACTGAAATAAGTTCCCGGAGAAACAGTCTTTCCGTCAAGCTGGAGCAAAGTAATTGAGTCAGGCTTTCCATATGAGCTTGAAGATTTAACAAGAGAATAGTTTGTTATACCAGCTTTTTTCAGCTCATTTTCATACTGTGAAACGGTTAAATCGTCAAATTTTGGAATAGTTCCGCCCTCACTGCCCTTACTTACCACAAGTTTTACAGTACTTCCCTGCAAAACGAACTCTCCGGGTTCAACACCCTGTTCGATAATTATATCAGCTTCGTGCTCGTTATCATAAACATATTCAGGGTGGAAAGCAAAATAATCCTTATATTTTTCTTCGCAAAGAGAATAGAACTTACCCACAAGGTTAGGCATTTCAGTATTTGGTGAATTCTCATCAAAATCATCAAAAGCCTCTGTGGCAATATTTGAAGATAAATCATTCTTTGGAATTGATGTCTCTTCTTTATCTTTTCCTGCATTAAGCAGCGGCCAGATAAACACAAGCATAATGAGAAGTATTGCAAGAAGAAGAATACCGATAATTACAGGCACTTTCAGTCTATCAACCATAGTCACCTTTTCTACAGTATAATCATCATTTCTTTCTCTGTAATATCTTTCACGAACAGGAGGCGGATAGCTTCCTCTGTCGTTATAGTACTTCTGAGCAGGCTGCTGATACTGTGCATCATAACGCGGTTCATCAGCATATACAGGCTCTTCCTTTTCAGGCGCAGGAGCCGGTGCAGGAACAGGTGCAACAGGCTTTACAGGAGTTGCAGGCTGCTCAAAAAGACGTGTAACAAACTCTGTAATAGTCTGTATTCTCTCAGTACCCGAAAGCTTCATACCGTCCATAAGGACTTTAGAAACATTAGCAGGAATTGAGGGATTAAGCACAGAAGGCTCACAGAGGTCGTCATTTTTCATACGGCTCAGGGAATCAACAGGCATACAGCCTGTAAGACAGCGGTACAGAAGTGCGCTTATGCCGTAAACATCAGTCCATGTACCCTGACGGCTGCTGCTGCTTGCGGAATACTGCTCAGGAGCAGCATATCCCTTATAGAGTTCATGTTCAAGACCTGCGTCAACAGTTCTTGCAGCAGAAACGCAAAATCCCGAAAGTTTCAAGTCGCCCTTAGGAGTGATATAAATTGTTTCAGGACTAATTGCGCGGTGAATAATTCCGCTGTTGTGAAGTATACCGATAGTTGTAAAAAGAGGCGGAAACAGCTTTGTAACCTGCTCCCAGCTAAGCTCACCAGCATTATCTTTGAGATAATCCAGCATCCTTTCGCCCTCAATATACTCAAAAACGGTATATGTAGTATTATTGTCGGCAAACATATCAAGCACAGGCTCAATATTTGAGTTATTGCGAAGTCTTGCAATAGACTTGTTAAGCTCAGTATATTCAGCCATAAAAGCCTTATATTTTGCAAGATTGTTGTAATTTACGCTGATAGTCGGCTTATTCTTCACTCTTGTGCAGAAATTTGCAGGCATATATTCTCTCAGTGTAATTTTACATTCAGTAGAAAGGTCAAGACCTATATATGAAGCACCCTCGCCGTTATGTTCTTTCAAAACACCAACAAGGTATCTGTCCCGAAGAATAGTTCCTGGGGTTATAAAATTCGCATTATGCGGAGCGGTTTCATCGAACCCGCAGTGGGGGCAGATATGCTGATCCATATTATATTGTTCCATACATCTGTAGCAGAATCTACGATCTCCCAAAGCAGCTCCTCCTTTATAAACATATTGTTGCTCCCAAAACTTCAAAAAACAGTCAAAAAATAATATGTGGAGCAATATAAACGATTGATTTCTGGAAATATTTCCTGAACACCAATTAAAAAACAATTTTTACTGACATTATTCAGTACCTATTTAATTGTAACAGGATTTCACATAAAAGTCAACCAATAAAACGAATATGAAACTTTATCCCTTAAATTGTATCTGATTTGTAACTTTTACGTAATTTTTCGTAATTTTTTCAGCCAAGCATTTCCTGAGCCGCAAGCATTACGCCAAGCTTGCCGCTTGTGTATGTGATACCGCCCTGCATCCATACAGCATAGGGCTCACGGAGAGGAGCGTCAGCGGAAAGCTCAATTGAAGCGCCCATTGTAAATGCTCCAGCCGCCATAATAACCTGACTTGTATATCCGGGCATATCCCAAGGCTCAGGAGTTACAAAGGCATCTACAGGCGCGCCTTTCTGAATACCGCGGCAGAACGAACAAAGCTTATCAGCGTCGCCAAGTTCAATTGCAGTTATGATATCGCCATGTCTTTCATCCTTTCGAGGTGAACATTTATAGCCTAAAAGCGTGAAAAGCTCACTTGCAAAAGCCGATGTTTTAAGTGCCGCCGCAACAACATCAGGAGCCATGAACAGTCCAAGAAGCATTTCGCGGTTCATATCAAGGGTGCATCCCACTTCCTTACCCATTCCAACGCAGGTAAGGCGATATGAACAAAGCTCAACAAGGTCAGCTCTTCCGGCGATATATCCGCCTGTACGGGCAATTCCGCCTCCGGCATTTTTAATAAGCGAACCGATAATCACATCTGCACCAACCTGCGAAGGCTCACGCTCCTCAACAAATTCGCCGTAGCAGTTATCAACCATAATAACAGCGTCGGGATTTCCTTTTTTAACTGCCTGAACCATTTTCTCGATATCGTCAACAGTATATGCTCTGCGGAGAGAATAACCTCTTGAACGCTGAATATAGGCAACCTTAGCGCCCTTTACACCCTCAGTTATAGCGTCGTAATCAGGCTCACCGTCGGGAAGCAAATCCACCTGACCGTATTCTACGCCGTAATCCATAAGAGAGCCATTACCTTTTTCACCTGCAATTCCGATAACTTCCTCAAGGGTATCATAGGGTTTTCCGGTAATTGAAACAATCTTGTCACCAGTGCGAAGAACACCGAATAAAGCAGTTGACAGCGCATGAGTTCCCGATACAAAATTGAATCGCACAAGAGCGTCCTCAGTTCCCAGAACCTGCGCGAAAACCTTGTCAATAGCCTCTCTGCCGATATCTCCGTAGCCGTAGCCCGTAGAACCGTAAAAGCAGGATTCGCTTATGCGGTTATCAGAAAAGGCTTTCAGCACCTTTGCGCCGCAGTATTCGGCAGTTTTTTCAATTTTTTTAAAAGCTTCGGCGCAGTTTTTCTCAGCCTGTTCAGCAAGCTCAGAAAGTCTGCTGTCAAAGTTATATATATCATTATAATTCATTTTTTATCCTCTCAATTCTGTAATTTACCCTTACTTACGCTTTCCTTTTCAACGTCGGTACGTTCAAGGACAATTTCCGTCTCTATCTCTTTGAATCCGATTTCGCGGTAAAAGCTTACACGTACATCAAGAGCAAGGAGAAACGCGCGCTTCCCAAGGGTATTGAAGAAATAGGCAAGCCATTTCAGGAATTCACGGGCATATCCGCTTCCGCGGCAGGAAAGCTTTGTTGCAACCTGTCCGATAAGCACCCAATCCCCGATATCAAACACAACAGAAGCAGTGGTGCAGTCGCGGTAGGTGAATACACGGCTTATTCCGTGTCTGCATCTGTGAGAGGTATCAGTATACCAGAGAGAAAAATCCGAAATATTCGGGAATCCCTCGCTTAAAATCTTGTAAACTTCGGGAAGATTCGGGTTGAAATCAACGTGCTCTTCCTCGAATTTATGGGATTTCTCATCGGGCACAAGCTCAAATATAGTTCGATTAAGCACCTGATAGCTGTCACAATCGGCTAAATTACGCAGTATACGCACATCACCCTCAACGCGGAAAGGCATATTCATACTGATAAAGAATTTCAGCTCGTCTGTGGCTTCAAGCATATCATCGGCGCATATTATCAGCGTGGAATTTATAATAAACATAAATCCCTCGCCTGTTTCGTCCGTTATCTTGTAGAAACGGCAGAAATCATAGCCTGCGCCGTAGGCTTTCATATAAGCAAGCATTTTACGTCCCGAAAGGCTTTTCAGCAGCAGCTGACGGTCAAGCTCACTTTCACTCTGAATAAGTTTTATCATAATTCATGTATCCTTTTCGCAAGCTCTCTTGTGAGGATAAGCATATTTTCAAAATCTTCCGTATTTATAACGCAGGAGGGGCTATGGATATATCTGCAAGGAGCAGAAACGGCTATAGTCCGTACACCGCCGCGGCTCTTGTGGATAGCTCCACTGTCGTTTCCACCTGCAATCATAGTTTTCGTCTGACAGGGAATACCAAACTCAGCGGCAATATCAAATGCCATGCGGTAAAGCTCCTTGTCGTATATTGTACTTCTGTCCATAAAACTAACAACAGGACCATTTCCGAGGGAGCACACCTTTTTAGCGCCGCCTATGCCGTCAATATCCGAAGCTGTTGTAGCTTCAAGAACAATTGCAAAATCGGGAGCAACCGCAAAGGACGAAACAGTTGAGCCGCGAAGTCCAACTTCTTCCTGAACGTTGAAAACGAAGTATGTGTCATAATCCACACCCTCGCGGATAAGCTGAATCATAAGAGCACAGCCTGCACGGTCATCAATAGCCTTTGATTTAACGCAATTTCCGCCAAGTTCAGCAAATTCCGAATCAAAGTATACGCTGTCACCGAGGCTGACCATTTTTTCCGCTTCTTCTTTGGATTCAGCGCCGATATCAATATACATATCGGCATATTTCGGAGCAGATTCCCGCTGTTCCTTTGAAAGATTATGAATTGCAGTAGAGCCAACAACACCGCAGATACCGTTGTTACCAACTGTAACTTGTCTGCCGATAACAACGGAGGTATCAACTCCCCCGACCTCATTAAAGCAGAGAGTGCCGTCATTGCGGATATACGTTACAATAAAGCCCACTTCGTCCATATGTGCGGCAATCATCAGCTTTTTTTCAGAGGATTTTTTACCCTTGCAGAAAGCTATAAGATTCCCAAGATTATCAACTCTGTATTCGCAATAGTCTTTTATCTTTTCGATTATGGCATTGCGGACGAGTGTTTCATCTCCCGATGTGCCATTAATCAAGCACAATTCTTTCAGTAATTCTTTCATTCAGCCGCCCTCCCCATAAATTCTGCAAGTATTTCCGCAGTATTGCGTACATCGTCAATATCTATGACCTCAACGGGAGTGTGCATATTTCTCAGCGGAATTGAAAGCGTACAAGCCTTCGCACCCTCACGGGCAACGGCATACTGGTCGGCATTTGTTGAAGTAAGTCCGTTCATAACTTCATGCTGATAGGGAAGATTTGCCGATTCTGCGGCATTTATAAGCCCCTGTGATATCTCTCTTGAAAGACAGGGAGAAATTCCAATCATTGCGCCCTTTCCCAGATATCCGCATTTTTTCTCATCCTCGCCCTCAGCGTAAGCAAAGCTTACATCAACAGCAATTGCCACATCGGGAGCAAGAGCAAATCCGCCTATTTTAGCGCCTCTCTCCCCAAGCTCCTCCTGAGTTGAGAATATAACAGTGACATTATATGCTGTTTCGCGATTTTCAAGAAGCTCCAGCGCGTAAAGAATCGCGGCAACTCCGCAGCGGTCGTCCAGTGCGCCCCCTGTAATACGATGTCCGGCAAGACAGCGGCATTTCACATCAAAGGTTATGGAATCACCAAGGGAAACGATTTCCTCCAGCTCAGCCTTTGAATATCCTGTATCAATGGCAATATCATCAATTTCGGGAACTTTCCCCTCACCTCTTGAAAGATGCGGCGGAACTGAACATATAACGCCCTTTATATCTTTTTTACCGTGGATAACAACCTGCTGAGCAGGGAGAAGTCTGCGGTCAAGACCTCCCAGATTTCCCACTTTTACAAATCCGCTGTCAGTGATATAAGTCACAACCATTCCAATCTGGTCGATATGCGCATCAAGTACAAGTGCGGGCAGTCCGTCACGGTGAGTACCGTATCTGCCGATAACATTGCCGTTTATAATCTCAGCATCGGGACAATATTTTTTCAGCATATCAAGGGCAGTTTCAGCGGCAGGAGTTTCAGCTCCCGAAGCGCCGACAGCCTCTGAAAGTTTAATTATAGTTTCTTTTAAATTCATCGAATTACCTCCGTTATATAAGGCAAAGAATATATTTCAGATACAGCTTTTTAAGCTTTCCTGCACGATTATAAATATTATCCGCAATAGCCTTAGTAAGCTTGTTATTTTTCTCCACATCTGCCATATCGGGAGCAGAACCCGAAAATGCTGCATAGAGAGAAGTTTTCATAAATTCATCGAATTCGCCCTGTTCAAAGTATATACCGCCGTATTTTTCTTCCATAAACGCGGATAGTTCTCTGCTGCTCATGGTATTGAATTCAACGCCGACATGTTTCATCAGCTTTTCGGCATAAGCATAGATATTTCCTATGCGCTTTACGGGATTTTTTACACTGAGCCGCTTTTTCCTCAGTGCAAGGACGATTTTACGTCTTGCTATAAATGCCGCTACAACAAGAGCAATTACAAGGAGCGTACACAGGAGATTCACCAGCACATTTTTCATAGCCTTTAAAACAGGATTTTCACCCTTATCCCCGGCATCTCCGCCTGGATAATTGGTAGTAACCGCTGTAGTTGAGCGATTATTTCCGCCGTTGTTAGCAGATGTCTGCTCGGAGCTTTCTTCCGGCTCAACGTCGGAAACAGTAGTTTCTGTCATATCTGTTCCCGTTGTCTCTGTTCCTGTTGTGGTAGTTGCCGTAGTTGTAGTAGTTGTTGTCGTAGGAGATGTATCAATAGTCTGGTCGGTATAACCTGCTGTAAACTCAAAAGGCACCCAGCCGTAACCGTCAATGTATATCTCAACCCACGCATGACGGCGGTCGTCCTTAACTTTAATAGTGTAGGAGCCGTCAGGATTCATATTGGAATCGTTGAAATCATCGCCTACAATAACGTATCCTGTAGCATATCTTGCAGGTATGCCTAACATTCTTGCAAGCATAACGCCTGTAGTTGCATAATGGGTACAATATCCCTTGTTGTTTTCAAGGAGGAAGTAGTTTACGAAATCTCTGTTTCCCGGAGTTTTTCCTGGGCTGAGTGAATATTTTGTCATATCTGCAACAGTCTCTCTCATAGCCTGAAGCAGAACTATCCTTTCAATTGGATATTCAAACTGAGCCGCTGTATCAATAAAATAAGCGAATGTCTCACGAACCTCCTGCATAGCTGTCGTATCGGGAACTTGCAGATAATTTTCATATACAAATTTTTCATATTCCTCACGGAGCAGCTCTGTAGAAACAAACTGCGGATTACGTGAAAGCCCTTCGTTTTCGAGAGGCATACTTGTATTTATCTGAGCAATTGTACCATTTTCAAGGATACCATATCTTTCGCAATAATCAATAATTTTGTTCCGCCATTCTTCATCGTTTATACTGCCGACCTTCACAACCGGAGACCATTTATAGCCAAATCCTCTTGCTTGCAGCAGGTCAATATCAATACTTGTGAATCTGTACGAATATTCCTTGCTGTCACGCTTTTTCGAGGATACATTCATATCTCTGTCATAAATCATTCCGCCGATATAATCTGTACCATACGGCGCATAGCTTTTGTTTCCTCTCTGTTCCGACTTTATGTACATGTTATACTCAGTTGAATAAGATAATGCA
Organism: uncultured Ruminococcus sp.; assembly: GCA_937902395.1. GTDB lineage: Bacteria > Bacillota > Clostridia > Oscillospirales > Ruminococcaceae > Ruminococcus. The sequence continues at coordinate 3,803 of CALGTV010000104.1, read as the reverse complement.
TTGTTATAGCAGTAAGGAAAATTCTGAGGATATATTTCAAAGGATTTAAATTCGTCAAATATTGCCTCCTGATACTTTGCATCGGGAAGTGTTTTCCATTCGTTGTCGTTGTATACAGAGCCTGTATAATCCTTCATATATATAGCGCTATCAACTTTTCCGTCAATTGTGACAATCATGTCTGTTCTGTTTTTGTGTTTCATTGAGGATATTGTGCCAAGCTTGTGGGATTCAAACTTTATATCAAGACCAAAAGCCGCCGAAAGCTCTGTTATGCTGTCTGCAAGGTCATCAGTAGAGAAGTTGTTTACAGCGTCTCTGATTTCAATTCGTTTTTCGTTGATTTCCTTGCTTCTTTCGTATTTTGTCAGCTTTATGCCTGCCACAGCAAGACCTGCTGAAACCATAACGATAAATACAAGATATACGCCGCATTTTTCCGTAACTTTCAGCTTCATCTGCCTTTTAGGGAAGAAGATATTCTCTCTTCTGACAAATCCTCCATTTCCTCCCGAATATTCGCCTGTATCGATAGTACACATAGCAAAGGAAGCAATGAGGAATCCGATTACAAGCATACCCCACAAGATACTTACCTTAATGCCGTTATAAAGTCCAATTTCCAGTATTGGAAAACAGGTGATCAGATTCGGCAGTGGGTGAGGGTGATATATGGTAAATACGTATATTACAACTGCAAGCACCCATGCTCCGAATATGAAAAATGTTGTTATGGATTGGCTTTCAAGCTTATCGTCAAGAAATTTATAATAATCTATCTCCGTATGATATGAGGCTTTATAAATTATGTTATATACAAATTTATAGCCCGTTGCTATTATATCCAGTTTTTTCCAGAATACAGCGCCTATCATAGCAATTGAAATTATTATGGGGATAAGTCCATGTTTTTTCAGTGACGAAATACCAATATACACCACTGAAAATATTACTGCTGAAATTATCAGCGGATTTTTGCTGTAGCTGAAATCAAACATTGTAAGAAACAGCATAATTGTCGCTATATAGCCGATTAATGCAAGAAAAAGAGATTCAAACCAGCGCAGATTTTTATTCTTTTTCTTGACGGACATCACTATACTGTCGCATACTTTGATTCCGCTTTTATTATGTATTGATTTTTTCTTCATAGTCACTTACACCTCGATGTCCTTGATTGATGAAGCTATTTTCCCCATAACTACGGGAATTATGTTTATACCCGAGTATGCTGCGGGTATATCCTCTTTTTCCGCGCTGAGAACAACAACTGCATTTTTTATGTCTGCATCTATATTATCGTCAATATACCCCATAACCGCAGGGTCGGGACGGGAGGTAATGAATACCAGAGAAGAAAGGGAAAAACCTGTGTGCTCTACGAAATAATGCTCCGCAGACTGACACATTTTTGTACAGTCAAGAGATAGTATCATTTCGCGGATTGCGGCTGTAAGAGAATCCGCGTCGCATATGCGCTTTTCTTCAAATGAGCCGCTTTTAAAATTGTAATACACTATTGTGTGAATACGCTCATTTTCAATCATAAACTGAGATATTGAAACAAGAGATTCCACAAGAGTATCAAAGACAGGCAGTGTAAATCCTGAACCCTCCTGACATTTTAAATCAAGAAATACAGTGCATGGCACATCAATGGGCAGGCTGTAATCCTTGACGATAAATTCGTCCTTTTTTGAGCTGAGCTTCCAGTGGATTTTGTTCAGCTTATCTCCCGGATTATAGCCGCGGAGGTCAAATATTTCAGAGGGATCATCTCCCGGTTTGTGCTCTGAAAAGATATCGCTTTCATCCTTTACCTTATCGGTATACATAACTTGTCCGCTTATTTCGTGACATTCCGGCATAACCGCAATTTTTATGCTGTTGCTTCCGCTTACCCTGAATCTGAAAATCTTCAACGGGTCGTATATATATATTCCTGAACATTTTACATCTGCAATTCCGCAGAAGCCTGAACGAAGCTGAAATACTACACTTTGCTCATTTCGCGCTTGTATGGGAAGATAAAGTATAAAATCATCTAATTCGCCGCTGAATACGTTGCCGTATTCAATATGCGCCTCTGCTCGTCCTACAGGAATAATACTTCTGTTTAAAATTTTTATCAACACAGGGAAGCTTTCATTTTTCATTACCGTATCTTCTTTAACTGAAAAATCAACAGATATACTGTGCTTTGCTATGAGCATGGCTACAAACAATATAATCGGTATGGCAATTACGGTTATGAGCAGTACAAGGGCAAAATCCCACAAATACATAACGTAGAAAATGATACAGACGATTATAAGAATCGCATAGAATATTTTCATTAAAAGCATATTTTCCCCTTAACTTTCCGCTATTCCCGGAGCTTTCACACTCTTGATTATTTCGTTTATTACAGCCTCTTCGCTGAGGTCTGAGAGCTTTGCCTTGGAGCTGAGAATAATACGGTGCTCAAATACATCGCGGCATATATATGATACGTCGTCGGGAATAACGTAATCTCTGCCCATTGCTACAGCGATGCCCTTGGATATCTGCATAAGTGCAAGAGTACCTCTTGGACTTACTCCAAGCTTTATCATTGGGTGATTTCTTGTTGCCGCAGAAAGACGTACAATATACTCATATACCCTGTCGTCAACGTATACGGAGGCTATATGCTCCTGCAATTCCATAATGATTGCAGCATTCGCCACAGGATTTACTTTTTCAAGAGGTGCGGCGTTATACTTTGCTTTGAGGATAGATACTTCATCCTCAAATTCGGGATATCCCATACTCAGCTTTAGCATGAATCTGTCAAGCTGGGAATCGGGAAGATTATGAGTTCCCGCTGAACCTATGGGGTTCTGTGTGGCTATAACAGTATAAGGCTCGGGAAGCTTGTATGTATTGCCGTCTACGGTTATATTCTTTTCCTCCATAAGCTCCAGCAATGCAGACTGGGTTTTGCTTGATGTACGGTTGATTTCATCGGCAAGGAAAAGATTGCAGAAAGCAACTCCCGGACGGAATTCAAAAACATTCTTCGCCTTGTTGAATACCGAAAATCCTGTTATATCCGACGGAAGCACATCGGGAGTAAACTGCATACGGTTATGCTCCAGTGAAAGTGCCTTTGAGAAAGCCAATGCCATTGTTGTTTTGCCAACTCCCGGGATATCTTCAATGAGAATGTGTCCTTTACAGAGTATTGCAAGCAGAGTTTTTATGATTATAGCGTCTTTACCGATAACTGCTTTTTTGACTTCGGTAACGATATCGTTGATTTGTTGTGCATAATATTTATTTTCCATAATGATTCTCCTGTAACAACTTAATTATGCGGCATAAAAATGCACACACATTATCATTATACCACTATTCGATATATATTGCAAGGGAAATTGAAAAATATCGCTCAAATCATTTTTTGCAACTGAAAATTGCTGCCATGATTTTTTGTCTCAAATTTACACCCCCTCTCACTAATAGGCTAAAATGAGGCTTTTTCCAACGGAAAAACATTGATTATTGAAAAATAATTTTTATTTTCTACCTTTTCACTAATTATAAACAATAAAATTTGTTGATGATTCACAGAATTTACTGTTATTTATTTTTGCAACAGACGTTAAAATATTAATATTGTTACACTGAAATTACCGCGATTTTTTTGTTTTTCCACAGAGACTTTTAAATAATAAAAGGCGGCAAAAATGCCGCCTCAGTCTGTCGAAAAAGTTACAATAATATAAATTTTAAGGGGACGCTCTCACTTGCAGAGCGCTTGAACGCTATGTGGGACGCTG
>CALGTV010000103.1 GCA_937902395.1 uncultured Ruminococcus sp. | reverse complement strand
ACAGTCCTGTGGACTGTTTTGAAAGAGGGGACGCTCTGCAAGTGAGAGCGTCCCCCTAAAAATCATCTTATTGAAACTTTTTCGACAGACAGGGGTATCTTTAGAGGTTCCCTTTATATTAATTATCTGCCGTAACCGTCAGGATTATTCTTCTGCCAATTCCAAGTATCGCGGCACATATCCTCAAGATTACGCTGAGTTTTCCACCCAAGAACTTCATAAGCCTTATCAGCATTGGCATAGCACTCAGCCAAATCACCGTCACGTCTTGCGCCGTACACATGATTGACCTTAACATCGTTTACCTTTTCAAATGTCTGAACAATTTCCGTTACGCTGTAGGGTACACCTGTACCGAGGTTAAAAATCTCAACGCAGTTATTATTCATGATATAATCCACAGCCTTGACATGACCTGCGGCTAAATCCATAACGTGAATATAATCTCTTGTGCAAGTACCGTCAGCGGTAGGATAATCATTGCCGAAAATGGTAAGACACTCACGCTTACCAACAGCAACCTGAGAAACGTAAGGCATAAGATTATTTGGAATACCGTGAGGGTCCTCGCCAATCATACCGCTTTCATGAGCACCGATAGGGTTGAAGTATCTGAGAAGAATAACGGAGAGTTCAGGGTCTGCTTTTGCAGCATCCTCAAAAATCTGCTCCATCATAGCCTTAGTCCAGCCGTAAGGGTTAGTGCATACTCCCCTTTTCATTGTCTCAAAATATGGAACAGAGTTTTCCTCGCCGTAAACAGTAGCACTTGATGAGAATATAATATTTTTAACATTATATTTACTCATAGTTTCAAGAAGCGAAAGCGTAGTATCGATATTATTTCTGTAGTACATCACAGGCTTTTGAACAGATTCACCAACAGCTTTAAGACCTGCAAAATGAATAACAGCGTCGATATTATTTTCCTCAAAAATCTTTTCAAGAGCCTGAGAATCCTTTATATCAGCCTCATAAAGTTTAATAGTCCTGCCTGTAATTTTTTCAACTCGTTTTATAGATTCGGGACAGCTGTTGCTGTAATTATCCGCAACAACAACCTCATAGCCTGAATTAATAAGCTCAACAGCTGTATGTGAGCCTATATATCCTGCCCCTCCCGCAAGTAATACTGCCATTTTTACACCTCATTTATACCGGCTGGAAATCCTTATTTTCAGCGTTTTCTTTTTCCTTTTCTTCTCTTTCCTTTATAGCATTTTCATTAACTTCTTTAGGATCCATAAAAGTAGGAACCATATCATGCAGAGCCTGAACAGCAGTTTCACAGTCATTTTTAAGAGAAGCCTCAATAAGAACATTAAGTCTGTCCATAAATGTATTCTGGTCAATCTTTATCTGATGACCGATATAGATAAGCTCGTTATCTGTTTTCTCAATGCCTTCTTCGTCCATAAGAAGCTCCTCATAGAGCTTTTCACCGTCGCGCAGACCTGTAAATTTAATATCAATATCCACATATGGTTCTTTTCCGCACATACGGATAAGATTTTCTGCAAGTGTAACAATCTTGACAGGCTCACCCATATCAAGAACAAAGATTTCGCCGCCCTTAGCAATAGCAGCAGCCTCCATAACAAGACTTACAGCCTCAGGAATAGTCATAAAATAGCGGATAACTCTTTCATCAGTTACAGTAACTGGACCGCCCTTTTCAATCTGCTTTTTGAAAAGAGGAATAACAGAACCATTAGAACCGAGTACATTTCCGAAACGAGTTGTAACGAATTCAGTAACACCCTTTTTCTGCTGAGCAAGATACTGAACAATCATTTCACAGCAACGCTTTGAAGCGCCCATAACGTTTGTAGGATTAACAGCCTTGTCAGTAGAAATCATAACAAATTTCTCAACATTGTTTTTCTGTGCAAGCTGAGCAACGTTGAGTGTACCTACAACATTGTTCTTTATTGCCTCCATAGGAGAAACCTCCATGAGAGGAACATGTTTATGGGCAGCAGCATGGAAGATAATCTGAGGGTTATAAACCTGAATAATCTTGTCCATACGGTCTCTGTCACGAACGGACGCAATAAGTGTAATAAGGTTAAGACCGTCCTCACCGTAGGTCATCTTGAGTTCCTGCTGAATTTCGTATGCGCTGTTTTCATAGACATCAACAATAACAATTTCCTCAGGTTCATACAAAGCAATCTGGCGAACGAGCTCAGAGCCGATACTTCCGCCTCCGCCTGTAACCATACATCTTTTGCCCTGAATGAAATTTTTAATGTCTTTATTATCGAACTTAATCGGATCGCGTCCGAGAAGTTCCTCCACATTAATACTTCTTACCTGATTGAGAATAGACTTCTCATTTTTCAAAATAAGCGAACCAACAAATGGAACGATTTTAAGAGGAAGCTTTGTCTCGTTGCAAATATCAATGAGTTTTTTTCTTGCCTCTTTTGAAAGTGAAGGTATAGCGATGATAATCTCATCAATATTGAGCTCTTTTGCCTTTTTAACAATGAGGTCATTTCCGCCGATAATCTCGACGCCATGGATGTACGTACCAAATTTTTCCTTGTCGCTGTCAATAATGCAGACAGGAACATATGCTGCTGCATATTTGTCTCCGATATAGGGGGAGTGTTTAGCATTAAAAATTTCTTTAATGAGAATTTTTGCAGCAGAACCTCCGCCGATAATCATGGTTCTTTTCAACTTGATATTAAATTCCATTTCCCGACATTCCATTCCTTAAATATTTACAGCATACAAATATAGATGCTTATGTTTATTATACCATTGAGGATAAAAAAAAGCAATAGTATAATTCAGGACTTTTTATAAACAACTGAAAAATCAGCAATTCACACAAACTTTTCTCCACATTTTCACACAGCTTTAACATCGATTATGATACTATCAAAAAACAAAAGCTGCCATAATGACAGCCTTTGGAAATGTTATGCAGTTACAATTTCATTATCCTTGTGGAGATTCAGCTTTTCAACAGCCTGCTCACGCATTTTGTATTTAAGAATCTTACCTGCGGCATTCATCGGGAAGCCGTCCACGAAATCAACATATTTCGGGCACTTATGCTTTGCCATTTTTTCGAGGCAATAGCTCTTGATTTCTTCTTCTGTAGCAGTCACACCATCCTGAAGAATAATGCAAGCCATAATTTCCTCACCGTAATCAGCACTTGGTACACCAATTACCTGAACATCCTTTACCTTTGGATGAGTATAAAGGAAATCTTCAATTTCCTTAGGATAGATGTTCTCACCGCCGCGGATAATCATATCCTTTATACGACCGGTAATCTTGTAATATCCGTCAGAAGAACGACGTCTTGCAAGGTCTCCGGTGTGGAGCCAACCGTCAGAATCGATAGCAGCAGCAGTAGCCTCAGGCATTTTGTAATAGCCTTTCATGATGTTGTATCCGCGGGCAACAAACTCGCCGTCAGTATCATCAGGGAGTTCCTCATTTGTTTCAGGGTCAACGATTTTGCACTCAACACCGAAAATAGCGCCGCCTACAGTATTAACACGCTGCTCAATGCTGTCAGTAGTCTTACTCATAGTACAAGCAGGTGAAGCCTCTGTCTGTCCGTATGTGATACAGATTTCAGACATATTCATCTTTTCAAGCACTTCTTCCATAGTCTTGATAGGACAAGGAGAACCTGCCATAATACCTGTACGCATATAGGAGAAATCAGTCTTGTCGAAATCCTCATGACCGAGCATAGCGATAAACATAGTCGGTACACCGTGGAAACAAGTAATCTTTTCTTTATTGATACAAGCAAGTCCCTTTCTGGGAGAAAATCTTGTAATAGGTGACATTGTAGTTCCGTGTGTCATGGAAGCAGTCATAGCGAGTACCATACCGAAGCAGTGGAACATAGGCACCTGAATCATCATGCGGTCAGCAGTGGAAAGGTCCATGCAATCGCCGATAGCCTTACCGTTGTTTACAACATTGTAGTGAGTAAGCATAACACCCTTGGGGAATCCGGTAGTACCCGATGTATACTGCATATTGCAGACATCATGAACATTTATAGTCTTTCTTACGCTTTCCATTTCGCTATAGGAAACATCTTTAGAGCGAGCAACAGCTTCCTCCCAAGTATAGCAGCCCTTGTTCACAGAATCCACAGTAATAACATTTTTCAGCATAGGAAGTCTTGCGGATTCAAGCTTACCTGCCTCACAGGTTTCAAGTTCAGGGCAAAGCTCCTTGATAATGTTCACATAGCTTATATCTCTGATACCGTCAACCATAACAAGAGTATTTGTATCGGACTGGCGGAGGAGGTATTCAGCCTCGTGGATTTTGTACTCTGTATTTACAGTAACGAGAACCGCACCGATTTTAGTTGTAGCCCAGAAAGTAATATACCACTGAGGAACATTTGTAGCCCATATAGCAACGTGGTCGCCCTTTTTCACACCCATAGCAAGAAGTGCTCTTGCAAATGTATCAACATCGTCGCGGAATTCAGAATATGTACGTGTATAATCAAGTTCAGTGTATCTGAAAGCATACTGGTTTGGGAATTCCTCACACATACGATCAAGAACATCAGGGAAAGTGTAGTTGAGAATCTTCTCCTTAGGCCAAGGATAATAGCCTGTACCCTTATTGCTTTTCTGGAGAGAGTGCTTGTGCTTTTTCTTGTAGGGCTCCATATACTGAGCATACTGAGGAATAACAATACCGCCGTCACTGAGGTCGGAAGCCCAGCGCTTAACCCATTCAAGAGAAACATAACCGTCATAGTTGATAGTTTCAAGAGCCTGAATCATAGCCTTCACAGGCATATCACCGCTGCCCATGAGACGATATTCAACAGCACCGTCAGCTTTCATCACACTGTCTTTAACATGGGTATACTTGATATACTGTCCCAGATTCGCAACAGTAGTTTCAGGGGATTCATTATTATAGCGGTAAGGGTGGTGCATATCCCAGAGAGCCGCAACCTTACGGCTTGCAACCTTATCAAGAACAGCAGCAAGTCTTTCAGTATCGCAGTAAACGCCATTTGTTTCAACAAGAAGAGTAACATTGTACTCCTCAGCGATTGGAGCGAGCTTTTTCAGACATTCAACAATATAGTCATCGTCAACAGCATCTACAGGAGCAGGTTCAAGATCTGCAAGAATTCTTATATAAGAAGTGCCAAGCTTTGAAGCAAGCTGAGCATAAGCAATAATTTCAGCCTCTGCCTCAGCGAATTTATCCTTATATTTAAGACATGCGCCGGAGGATAGACAAGAAATTTCAAGTCCGAGAGAATTTAGCTTTTCGATTGTTTCAGGTAGCTGTGAATCTGTAAACGGCTGAGCCTTTACAGAAAAAATTTCATCTCCAAGACCTCTTATCTCAATACCGTTGAAACCAAGGTCTTTAGCAGCACCATAGATATCCTGCCATGACCAATTGGGACAAGCGAGAGTAGAAAAACTGATTTTCATATTATCATATCATTCCTTTGCATATATTTCGGCAATAACCAATTTACCGCCTTTACTGCCCTAAACAGATAAAGTAATTATACCACATATTGCGAAATAATGCAAGAGATAAATATAAATTTTCAAATTTTTAACACATTAGAGGTTCATACTTGTATTTTATTCTTGACAAAACTTAATTCTGCGTGTATAATATAGTTATTAAATAAGGAATCAAAACAGATTTCTACAAAGGAGATAGTTAAAATGAGCGAAAATATCAATGAAAATGTAAATATTCCCGAGGAAGAAGAAAACGAAAATTATGTAACTCTTGTAGATGACAACGGCGAGGAAGTTTCCTTTGAAGTTCTCGACACACTGGAGTACAAAGAGCGCTGGTTTGCAGTACTTCTCCCCTTTGATGAAGAAGATGAGGGAGTAGTAATTCTCGAACTTGTACCCTCAGAGGACCCCGACTTTGACGAATTTGTTGCAGTTGAGGATGATGCACTTGTAAACGAAGTATTTGAGGAATTCAAGAAGAACTACAAGGGCGAATACGAATTTGAATAAAATAAAACGGGATTCTAAAGGGTGAAACCCTTTAGCAGAGTCCAGAGACAGCGGCGGGGAGCCCCCGCTGGCATCAAGGTGGGTGCAGGGCAAAGCCCTGCATAGCGTTCAAGCGTTCTCTCTTACAGAGCGTCCCCTTAAAAATTACCTTATTGTAACTTTTTTTACAGACTGAAACTGCGGATTCACCGCAGTTTTTTATTTTATGCTGTCAGCATTTTTCTCATATGGATAAAATCAAATATATCAATTATACCATCATTATCCAAATCCCCAGCCAGCCAGTCTGTAATTTCCCCAGAGCCGAGAAGCCAGCCTTGAAGCATAACCGCATCGGCTATGGTAAATTCACCGTCAGCATTTACATCGCCCTTTACAGAAGCGGAAACCGTCAGTTTTTCCTTGATAAGTTTAAGGAGGGAATACTCCCCTTGCGCGTCCTGAGAGAGCTCCCATATCATAATACCGCCGTATTTTTTGGAAATATCGCACTTTTCAGCCATAGTCTCCGCGCCATTGTAGGCAATATCTTTGTACAAATCCTTGTTGTAGTTTTCCTTGTCCAGTTCAATCAATTCCGAGAAAGGAACATAGGAATTCCAATCAAGCTTACCGTCGGAGGTATCCCCCCTGCCGTAAAAAGGAACACCAAGAACAAGCTTGTCTTTCGGAATTTTCTTTTGAATATTGAAATATTTCAGAGAAGTTTCCGTAAACTCCATATCGCAGTGAGAGCTTTCGTCAGCGTCGTTATCATAAGCCATAACGTTGACGAAATCGAAAAG
>CALGTV010000102.1 GCA_937902395.1 uncultured Ruminococcus sp. | reverse complement strand
TATCGCACTTGGATTTGACTGCGATTGAATTGAAAAGAGGGGACGCTCTGCAAGATAGAGTGTCCCCTTAAAAGATTATTACAGTTTTTTCAATACTTTCAGGAGACATTAATTGTCTCCTTTTTTGTTCAAAAAATATTATTATAATAAATATAGCCAGTTAAACGAATATTCATACTTTTACGTGATTTTCAACAAATTCCGATGTTGATAATTATGCATGTATCCAAACTTTTAAAAAATTTTTCAATAATCAACGTTTTTCCGTTGGAAAATGCCTCATTTCAGACTATATATGGAGGGAGTTTTAATCAAAACCCTTTTTCCACAAAAGATATTTTATCACTTTTTTCTTACAGGCACCCAGATTTCTCCATGCTCTTTTTCAATATAGAATTCAAGGTTGTAATTGCCTTCAAGTACATATTCCTTACAGTTGGGAAGCCATTCAGTCCAGATTTTAGTATTGACCTCCTGCAAAGCCTTGGGACATTCTCCGTGATAAGGGAAAACCGCCCATAATCCTGCGGAAAACGTGTGTGTTGTACAGCCGTCCGGAATTTCATTCCATGGAAAATATATATCAGCAATGAAATAATTGAACTCCTTGCCGTTATTGAAATCTTTGCCATTTCCGTCAACGCAGGCGCCGAACATACCTTTGATTACTTCACCGCCGCCGTTTGCATAATGCTCCGCCCAGAATTTCGGAATTTCCGTATAGGAAGTATCCGCGCTGAATCTTTTGCATTTGCCCATAATGGTGAAAGCTGCCTTTTCAACAATTTTGTACTCAATCATAGTACCGCCCTCCAGTGTTAATTTTATTTTCAGCGGTGCAAAGCTTTTGATGTTCGCACCTTTTTTCTTTGCCGCAGAGGGAGAAATTCCATGAAATTTCATAAATGCACGAGTGAAGCTGTCGGGTGAGTCATAGCCGTATTTCAAAGCAATATCAATCACCTTGACATCAAGGGTTGAAAGCTCCTCAGCGGCAAGAGTAAGCCGTCTGCTGCGGATATATTCTCCCACAGTAAAGCCGCACAGCACATTGAAAATTTTCTGAAAATAGAACGGTGACACGTAAGCCTTAGCCGCAATATCCACAATTTCCAGTTCTTCTGTGAGGTTGTCCTCAATATACTGTATGGCGTTTTGAATGCCCTCAGTCCAGCTGTTCATATATGTACTTCCTTTCTCCTTTGCGGTAATTATATTCTAACACAGAAACGGCAGAAAATCCCGACTTTTTGTGCTGTGTGATGTGGTGTATTCGTAGAGGGCATATATTATTCACCCGATATATTCATATTTTCAGAATTCTTGCTGCTTTGAGTATGGCAATCTGAGTTTTTCCGTCGCGGATAGTGCCATTCATAACAAGCTCAACAGCTTCGGAAAGTGGAATTTTCTCCACATCAAGAAATTCATCGTCGTCAAGGCTCTGATTTTTGAATTCCAGTCCCTTTGCAAGATAAATATGAGTAATTTCCGAATTATAGGCTGGAGTTGGGAGCATTTCACCAAGATAAATAAATTCGCGGCAAGTAAAACCTGTTTCTTCCAGAAGCTCACGTTTTCCGCATGTTTCAGAGGATTCGCCCTTTTCAAGCTTGCCTGCGGGGACTTCTCTTGTGGTCGTGCCAAAGGGATAGCGGAACTGCTTTACAAGATAAATTTCGTTGTCATCAGTTACAGGAATTACACAGACGCCGCCGTTATGCCAGAGAACATCGCGAAAAGCCGTGTTTTCGTTCTCCAGAAGCACGGTATCGTGGGTAATGTTGAAAATCAATCCCTCGTATACAGTTTCACTTTTGATTGTTTTTTCTTCAAGATGCATAATTCAATCCTCCGTTGTAAATTTATTCTTTATACAATTTCTTGTGTATATTTCCTCAGCTGTTATTTTCTGGCATGAGTTATAGTCATAGCTGTGGGAAATTTTACAGAATTTCAGCTTCTTATCGACTTTTCTGCAAATAAGAACAAAAGCAATAAGCAGAACAGCCGAGCCTATCGAAATTATCATTCCCTCAAAAAGTCCGGGAGTGCGATAGCGGAATGTTATAACATTTTCGCCCTTGTCAGCCTTTACCGCCATAAATCCGTAGGAAACCTTTTCCACATCGGCAGGCTTGCCGTTTACCTCCGCGGTCCACCCCTCGCTGTAGGGGACGCTGAAAAATACCAGTTCGGGCTTGTCAAGAGCAATTTCAGCCTCAAATCCCTTGGAATCCCACGCAAAAGAACGGGCGCAATTCTGCTGTTTTTCGCGGCAGGCGGCTTCATAATCCTCCTCATCAAAATTATATACAGCAGGTGAGGCAAGTTCAAGAATATCAGAATATTTCGCAATCTGCTCATCATTCAGAACAAGGGATTTTATAAGAAGCTTTTCCCGTGTGGATTTACCGCGGTTTTCCGCAGTTTTTTCGGAAACATAGGTGTCATAGCCGAAGCCCATGGGTATATACAGCATATTTTCATATATTTCATAATATTCGTTTTCGCCGATATACTCAAATCCGTGCAGATATTGTGTTATATCGGATTCAATAGCCGATAATTCATCATTTTCTGAGCTTTTATCGCTCTGGCTCGGTATTTTTCCTGCTTTCAACTCGGCATAGCTGTAACCCTCGGATTTCTCACGGTAAAAATATTTCACGGAAAAAAGTCCGCGGAGAGTATAGTGAGTTATATCCGCACGAGAGGCAACATCGCGCTGTATGCCTACGGAATCGTAAAACTCCATAATGGAAGTACTTACAACGCTCTGGAAAGCGCGCATATTGGGGATTCCCCACAACATAGAGTAGTTGTCGCTGTTTTCAGAAATATCCATACGGAAGAAATTATCCTCGGAAACTTCCTCGTAAACCTGTTCCTTGCCGTTGAGTGCCTTTTCTGTATATTCCGCGGCTGATTCAGGGGTTACTGCCCCATAAATAACAGTAGTCAGCACACATACAAGGCTTGCAAATGCCGTGGCATAAACCATAATTCCGCCGTAGTAATACCCCTTGTTTTTCTGAGAAATTATATACACGGCAAGGAGAAGCATAACTGCGGCAATTCCAAGAGTAAGCCAGAAATAGCCGAAATCATCGGGGAATGTAAACCAGCTGAGCTTGCCGTCCTTTTCTTCGGGGATAAGCGAAACAAGACCGAAAAACAGCAGCATTCCGACATTTATGAATATAGCAGGCTTAAAATCCGCTTCCTCGTCGTCCAGCGTCTGAGCTGTCATCATGGCAAATATGAGTATTGGCATATAGAACCAGCGGGCATAGTATGCGAAATTGAACATATAGAACATACTGTTGAGAATGGGGATAAATGCGCATAAAATGCATATCCACGAAAGCCGTACAGCCCAATGTTTTTTTCGGGTACGCATAAAGGTTATAACTCCAAGCATGGAGAAAAGGGGCATATATCCACCTACCGATGACCATTTTGCACCGTCGCTTTTGAAAAGATTGGGATATGCTGGAGCGTCAGAGGGCATGAAAAACGCCTGTATTATGCGGATAACACGTGAGCCCTCACTGTATATAATATTATTTTCACCATTAAGATGCTGACTTACACGATAATTCCCCATAATTGCAAGAGCTGAGGGAAGCAGGATAACTGCCGCCATTGCTGTGCCAAGTACAGCCTCTGTGAAAAGTCCCATGAATTTTCTGAATGTGACAGGGAAATCCTTGCAGGGCATACGCATGAGGAAATAAAGTATAAGGAATACAACCTGTCCTGTAAAGAAATAGTAGTTGAGAGCCGCCATAAATGCCACAATTACGGCAAAATATCCGCGGCGGCGGTTGCAAATGTTTTCCTCCATTGCAATGAGCATAAGAGGGAAAAATGCGGTTACATCCTGAAAATGATTGAAAAATATGTTGAAAACCTGAAATCCCGAATAGGAGTACAGAAGTGCCCCTGTCAGTGCCGCTTCCTTTGAGCGTACAAACCTACGGATATAGATATAAGCTGTAAGGGAGGCTATACCATGTTTCAGCGCCAGAAGTACAGGGAGCGAATATGTCACCAGACTGCGCGGAAGTATAGTCGTAAGCCAGAAAAAGGGGCTTGATATCAGATAAAAGGAGTAGGAAGTAAGCAAATCTGAGCCTAAATCCGTGAACCAGTTCCAGCCGAACTGACCGTTACGTACAGCATCGTTTACCATATTATAGAACGGTATCTGCTGAGCGTTGTAGTCGCCGTAGTATATGAAATATCCGTTTTCTGTAAGCATTATAGGCGCTAATGCGGCTAAAAGCACAAGAAATCCCATGAGAAAAGCTGTTATATATTTTTCTTTTGTATACTGAGTTTGCCTGAGCATATCGTTATCCATTTTAAACCTCCGAAAAAGTGAATCTCTAAATAATTATACCATATATTTACATGTTTTAAAAGGGATTTTACAAATTTTCACAAATTAAAATCCCAATACATATTATGTAAAGCAGCATATCGCTGTAATTTAACAGGAGGATTAATTTATGGCAACCTTTTTTAATCAGGCTACCCTTTCCTACAACGGCAATGTTGCAGGTTCAAATATAATTACGGGCAATATTATTGAAACACTGTCCGCTACCAAAAATGCTCTTGTTCCCACTTATACGGCAACAGGAGATGTTACCTATGTGATTAGTATAGTCAACAGCGGTGATACGGCATTTACCAATCTTGTGCTTACTGACACTCTCGGCAGTTACACCCTTTTCGACGGTACAACAGAAGTCGTTCCCCTCAATTATCTGAATGGAACAATAAACTACTATGTCAACGGTGTATTGCAGGCAGCTCCCGCAGTTACCGACAGCGACCCCCTTACAATTACGGGAATCAGTGTTCCTGCTGGTGGAAATGCTTCTATAATATACACAGCACGTCCCAATCAGTATGCCCCTTTGGGAAATGGAGCATCCATAACCAATACTGTCACAATATCGTGCAGTTCGCTTATAAATCCCGTAACGGCTGAGGAGACTATTTTCAACAGCCCAGAGCCTGAACTGACTATAAGCAAATCTCTTGAGCCTACTGTGGTTACAGAAAACGGCACTATAACCTATACTTTTACTATCAGAAACTACGGCAGTACTGCTACAGATTTATCAGATGATGTTATCTTCACCGATACCTTTGACCCCGTGCTGAATATCTCATCTGTAACATTCAACGGAACTCCATGGACAGCAGGCGATGATTACACCTATGACACTCAGACCGGCGTATTTACGTCAGTTAATGGCAGTGTTACCGTTCCTGCGGCAACATTCACTCAGGACGAAACAACAGGTGTATGGGCTGTTGAACCAGGTATAAGCACTCTTGTGATTACAGGTACTATCGTTTAAAGGACATTTACGCAGAAAGTTTTTCTGCAAATAAAAAACCTGTCCGAATAAACGGGCAGGTTTTGCTTTCATATAATGATATTATTCAGCTGCAACCTCAGCTGTTTCCTCAACAGCCTCAACTGCTGCGGAATATGTAGCCTCTACAGCAGCTTCAAATGCGTTTGCAGCTTCCTCCTCTGCTGCAATAAGAGCTGCCTGACGCTCATATGCTTCAAGAATATTCTCCTCGATAGAACGTCTTGCATCGGGAGAAATGGGATGAACGATATCACGGAAAATTCCGTTTTCGTCCTTGCGGCTGGGCATTGCTACGAATAATCTCTCATCGCCCTGTACTACCTTGATGTCGTGTACTGCAAGCATATCATCAATTGTGATTGATACTACAGCACGAAGTCTGCCACTCGACATCAGCTTTCTGATTTTTACGTCTGTGATCTGCATTGTTAAAAAACCTCCTTATGACTGACATATATTTTAATATACTCCAAAAAATAAGCATATCCTATTGATACGCTTTGAACCTTTCCACAGGTTCATATATGTCTTACTAATATTATAACCGATATTTCTAAAAAAAGCAATACATTTTTACAAAAAATTCATTATTTTTCAAATAATCAAGTTGCATAAAAGCAAAAGATAAAATTATTTACAAGAAATGAACGAAAACATTTTTAAATTCCGTCATATTTTTCCTCTTTAACTATTGAAATAATCGAAAAAATATAGTATAATAATAGAATAGGTTTACTATGGCTTATTGTACCTTATTCTAACTCAAGAAAGGTGATATACTTGGACAGAAACATTCTCAACGGAAAAAAACATATTCATTTTATCGGTATCGGCGGCTCCGGTATGTACCCTCTCGCCCAGATTCTTCACGGGCAGGGATATTACCTCACAGGCTCCGACAATAACGAAACTGAAACTCTTGATGCTGTAAGAAATATGGGAATCCCTGTATTCATCGGGCAGAAAGCGGAAAATATAGAGGGCGCTGACCTTATCGTTCACACAGCGGCTATTATGGCAGATAATCCTGAGCTTATCGCGGCTAAGGAAAGCGGAGTTCCTGTGCTTGAACGTGCGGATTTGCTTGGTATCGTCACTGGCTGGTATGACAGAGCTATCTGCGTTTCAGGTACTCACGGCAAGACTTCCACAACTTCCATGATTACTCAGATAATGTACACAGCAGGTATTGACCTCTCCGCTTATATCGGCGGAAAGCTCCCCTGTATCGGTGGAAGCGGCAAGGCTGGTTCAAGCGATATCCTTGTGTGCGAATCCTGCGAATTTGAGGACCACTTCCTTAAATTCCTCCCCGATATTTCTGTTGTTCTCAATATTGACGCTGACCATTTGGATTATTTCGGCACGCTTGAAAATATTATCGAATCATTCCGTAAATTCAACAATAATACCACAAAGTGTATTATAATCAACGGTTCTGACGAAAATTCTATGAAATCCTTAGAGGGTGTCACAGGTAAGGAAATTATCACTTTCGGCAGTGACAACAGCTGTGATTACTATCCCGAAAATATCGTTCACAACGGTCTGCTTACAACCTATGACGCTATGTACAAGGGCGAAAAACTGGGAGAAATCACGCTCCACGTTGCCGGAATCCACAACGTACTCAATTCCCTTGCGGCTGTCGCGGCGGCTCGTTACTGCGGCGTTGAGTTTGAGCACATTGCTAAAGGTCTTGAAGATTTCCGCGGTGCAAAACGCCGTTTCGATAAGCTTGGCGAAGTCAACGGAATTACCATTGTTGACGACTACGCTCACCACCCCACAGAGCTTGAAGCTACTCTCAAAGCGGCTATGGAAATGAATTTTCGCAAGGTTTGGGCGATTTTCCAGCCTTTCACATTCAGCCGTACAAAACTGCTCCTTGATGATTTTGTCCGCGTATTGCAGATACCTGATTATACAGTGCTGACGGATATCATGGGAAGCCGTGAGAAAAACACCTACGGTATTTTTACCCGTCACCTTGCAGAGCAGATTCCCGATTGCATATGGTTCCCACAGGACGAAAATGCTGAATGGACTGACGAGAGAAAGTATTTCAACTTTGGTCAGATATGCGACTATGTCTGCGAAAATGCTCAGTCAGGGGATTTGGTTATAACTCTCGGCTGTGGTGACGCTTACAAAATTGCAAAGATGATTATAAATAAATTATCAGAGAAATAAAACGGATAATATCCGTATAAGACTATCGGAAAATTAAATTTCGTTCCGAAATTGCGGGCGGATAATATCCGCCCCTAAAAAAACAGACATAAACAGAAAGGAAACAAAAAAATGCTTAACGATGTAAAAGTTGTAATCTGCGGAAAGGAATATAAGCTGAGAACCGCAGAATCTCCCAATTACGTTTATTCCCTTGCTCGTGCCTTAGAAGCAAAAATCAATGAGCATATGAATTCAGGCAGCGGAACTTCTCCCTATACTGCCGCTATTATGGTTGCTCTCAGCGTTCTTGATGACCTCAACAAAGCCAATATCAAGCTTGATAATATCCGCACTCAGACTAAGGAATATGTAGATGAGGCAGGAAAAAGCCGTATTGAGCGCGATTCCGCACAAAAGGAAATTGAGGCTCTCAAGGCTAAGATTGTACAGCTTGAAAATATGGTAAAGCTCAAGCAGCTCAAGGAAAGTCTTGAATGAAGCTCCCTGAGATACTCGCACCGTCAGGAAGCCTTGAATCCCTGACTGCGGCTCTCCGTACAGGCGCAGATGCGGTATACATCGGCGGAAAAAAATTTTCCGCAAGAAATAATGCTGCAAATTTTGACGATTCCGAAATTGCCGAAGCTGCAAGGCTCTGCCATATTCACAACGCAAAGCTTTATCTCGCGGTAAATACAATTATTTCCGACGACGAAGCCCATGAATTTTGCAGATTCATAAAAAAAGCCGCAGAATACGGCGTTGACGGCTTTATTGTACAGGATACAGGCGCTGTTGATATCATACGCTCAGCAGTTCCCGACGCTGTGCTTCACGGTTCAACTCAGCTTTCAGTACATACCGCCGCAGGTGCGCGATTGCTCAAAGACATGGGATTTTCTCGCGTTGTCCCTGCCCGTGAGCTCTCCTCTGATACCCTCGAAAAGATATGCAAAGAGGATATCGAGGTTGAGGTTTTTGTACACGGCGCGCTGTGTATGTCAGTTTCGGGACAATGCTATATGTCCGCTGTTATCGGCTCACGCTCCGCAAATCGCGGCTGTTGCGGACAAGCTTGCCGATTGCCGTTTTCCGCCGACGGAAATAAAAATTCCGCCGCTTTGTCCCTGAAAGACCTTTCGCTTCTTGAAAATGTGGACAAACTTCGGGAAATTGGTGTGGATTCGCTGAAAATCGAGGGACGCATGAAGCGCCCCGAATATATTGCTGCCGCTGTTTCGGAATTGAAAAAATCCCTTGACGGAACTGCTCCGGATATGAAAATGCTCCGCGGTATATTCTCACGAAGCGGCTTCACCGACGGCTATTTTTCGGGAAACAGACAAAATATGTTTGGCATCCGCGAAAAAGATGATGTCATTGCCGCAAAGGAGATTATTCCAACTCTCCATGAGCTTTACAGAAGCGAGCGCAAGGTGCATACTGTGGATTTCCACGGCATTATAAAAAACGGACAGCCTGTGAAAATCACGGCTGTATGCGGAAATCTCTCCGCAGAGGTTATGGGAGATATCCCTGATATTGCGCAGAAATCCCCGACGACAACTGAATCCCTCGAAAAACAGCTTTCCAAACTTGGAGATACTGTTTTTGCTCTTGGAAATATCACAGCAGATATTGACGACGGTCTTTTTGTCCCCGCAGGCAAATTAAACGAACTTCGCCGCGCTGTTGTTGAAAAATTAACAAATAAACTGATAGAGTATAATAAACCGCGGTATACAATCACGGATTATACTCCCGAAAAGCCGCAGAATATTCCGCCTCATGGGGATAATTACCCTGTAAGGACTTTCTGCCGCACTGCTGAACAGGCTGTTGCCGCCGCTGATTATTCTCAGTATGTGGTTGTTCCCGAAAATATAATTACTCAACAGCTTGCAGAGGCTATTTCCAAAGAAAAGTTCATTATTTCCCCTCCGCGATTTATCGTCGATGAGGAAAAGTTAATCCTGCGCCTTGCTGAACTGAAAAACATGGGATTAAGCCATATTCTCTGCCATACTCTTGATACGGCGGCTATTGGTAAATCTCTTGGATTCACTCTCCACGGCAGCTTTACCATGAATCTGTTCAACTCATATTCCGCTGAACATCTGCATCGTCTGGGCTTTGAGGATTGTATCATATCCCCTGAAATGACGCTGAATCAGCTGGAAAATATGCGGACGAATCTCCCCCTTGGAGCGATAATATACGGCAGACTACCCCTTATGCTTACGAGGAATTGCCCTATCCAGAACGAAAAGGGCTGTAAAAACTGCACAGGCTGTCTCGTTGACCGAACAGCACGGAAACTGCCTGTTGCCTGCTCCAAAGAGTACGTGGAGATTCTCAACTCCGATATTCTCTACATGGGCGACCGTATGGACAAGCTGAAAAATACTGCATTTTACGCTGTTCTTCTGCACGATGAGGACAAAGCGGAGACAATTGCCGCAGTATCGCGGAAAAAGCCCGATTTTAACATAACACGGGGATTATACTACAGAGGAGTATGCGAAAATATATGAAACTCACATTTAAAAAGCTTGACGAAAAAGCTATAATTCCCTCTCGGGCAACTGCCGCAAGTGCAGGACTTGATATATGCGCACGAGTTGATGAGCCTGTTGTTCTCGCTCCCAATGAGATAAAAATGATTCCTACGGGACTTACCGCAATGACCGACTGCGACGATGTTGCTCTGCTCATATATCCCCGTTCGGGACTTTCTACAAAATACGGTGTAACCCTTGCAAACTGCGTTGGAGTTGTTGACAGCGACTACCGCGGCGCATGGTTTATCCCCCTTATAAATCACGGAAAAGAGCCTTTTACTGTTGAGGACGGTATGAGAATCGCTCAGCTGATTCCCACAAAGGTGCTTTTCCCCGAAATTGAAGTAAGCGATACCCTTACAGAAACAGAACGAGGCGAAAAAGGCTTCGGCTCTTCGGGTATCTGAAGGGAACCTCTAAACATAACTACATATAATATGAAAAAAGGAGATAAAAAATGAAAAAGCTTTACGTTGCTTTCCTGATTGGTGCCGCACTTATATTCGGGCATCATCTCGGAAACGCAGTTGTCGGTACAGAAGGTCTCAGCTGGCTCAGCTATGGCAGAGCTTTCGGCTTTGAACCTATGAAATTTACATTTGGTGAAGTAGTAAATTTTACTATTGGATTTATGTTTACAATGAATATCGCTCAAGTACTTCTTATTGTAACAGCCATAATAATCTACACCAAAACAGCTCCCAAAATTTTTAAATAATTTAAAATAATGTGTAAAAAATAAATTTAAGGAGCAAGAAAATGTTTACAAAAGATATTGGTATTGATTTAGGTACTGCAAATACCCTTGTATATCTCAGAGGCAAGGGAATAATCATTAGAGAACCCTCTGTTGTTGCTGTCAATACGCGCACAGACAAAACGCGCTATGTGGGTATGGAGGCTAAGGAAGTAATCGGCAGAACTCCAGGTTCTATTGTTGCTGTACGTCCGCTGAAGGACGGTGTTATAGCAGATTTTGACATTGCTACAACTATGCTTCAGGAATTCATAAAAAAGGCTCTCAGGGGTACAATACTCACAAAGGCTAACGTTATTATATGTATTCCCTCAGGCGTTACAGCAGTTGAAAGACGTGCTGTACGCGAGGCTTGCAAAAAGGCAGGTGCAAATAACGTCCTTATTGTCGAAGAGCCCATGGCAGCCGCTATCGGTGCAGGTCTCCCTACACGTACTCCATCAGGCAGTATGATTGTGGATATCGGCGGCGGTACAAGTGAGGTTGCTGTTATTTCTCTCGGTGGAATTGTTGCTTCACGCTCCCTCAGATGCGCCGGAGATGAATTTGATGCTTCTATCATCAACTACATCAAGAAAAAGTACAATCTTCTTATCGGTGAAAGAACTGCTGAGAATATAAAGGTTGAAATCGGCTCTGCATTCCCCGGCGAAAAAGAGGATACAATGGAAATCAAGGGACGTAACCTGCTTAACGGTCTCCCTGAAAATGTAACTGTAAATTCCGCCGAGATACGCGACGCTCTTGTTGAGCCTCTTGCAAAGGTTATAGACGCAGTAAAGGCTACTCTGGAGGAAACTCCCCCTGAGCTTTCCGCTGATATTATCGACCACGGAATCACCCTCACTGGCGGCGGTGCACTGCTGAGAGGTCTCGACAAGCTTATTTCCCGTGAAACAGGTATGCCTGTATATATCGCAGAATATCCCCTTGACTGTGTTGCCGAGGGTACGGGAAAAATACTGGAAAATATCAATGACTATCAGGATTCTCTTACAGAAAATGTCAAGTATTATTAAGGAGGCACTAAATGGGCGAATTTTTGAAAAGCACACGTTTTAAAGTCCTGCTTGCCTTTCTCGCTTTTCTCGTGGGTATTATGATATACTCCGTAACAAAGGGCGGCTACTCTCTTTCGGGGGCTTCCTTTATAAACACCATTACAAAACCTTTCCGCTTTGTTTCAAACAGCATTTCAATGAAGCTGGAAAAAAATGCCGACAGCATAAATAATGCCGATGCATATTATGAGGAAAATCTGGAGCTGAAAAGACAAATCGGTGAACTGAATAAAAAACTCACTAATTATGATGACCTTGTTGCAGAAGTTGAAGAACTCCGTAAACTTGTTGTCATCAAGGAGGAACACCCCGACAGCATTTTCTCTCAGCCCGCCGAGGTTATGGGATATATTGCCAATGACCCTTTCAAAGGCTTTACAATTGACAGAGGCTATGCCGACGGAATTGAGCCATATTCTCCTGTTATAACTCCTGAGGGAATTGTGGGAATCGTTATTGAGGTATCCCAGCACAGCTCAACGGTTCGTACACTTCTTTCCCCCGATTTGTCAATTGCAGCAATATGCTCATCAACAAATACGGATTTTGGTATCATAGAGGGCTCTGTTCTCACCGCCGAAAACGAAAAGACAAAGCTTACGCATCTCGACAAAAACCATAAAATCAAAGAGGGCGACCTTATGATAACATCGGGAAGCAGCGGACTCTTCCCTAAAGATTACGCTATCGGCACTGTTAAGGAAATTGGCATTGAGGCTAACGGCCTTTCCGCTTATGCAGAAATCGAGCCATGCGCTGATATTTCCCGTCTCCGTTCCGTATTCGTTATAACTGATTTTGAGGGAAAGGACGGCGAAGAAAAGGAGGATAACGATGAGGCTGAAAACATCCCGTGAAAAACGTATCCTCTACTTTAAAACAACTCTGCGATGGGCACTCTATTTTCTGATTATATTCGGCAGTTTCATCATAATGACCTCAGGTTCATGGACAAAACCAATACTTCTTGTTCCTGTTGCCCTGTGTATATCCGTAAACAACGACCTTATGGTATCGGCTTACACGGGAGCTTTCTGCGGATTTCTAATTGACATTGCCTGCGGACGACTTTTAGGCTTCAATGCGGTTGTGCTTACGGTTTTCTGCGTTGCTACCACTCTTATATACGAGCTGTATCTGCGTAAGAAATTCTTCAACTATATGATAACAACTGCTGTTATGTCCTTTCTTCAATGCTGGCTGGACTATAAATTTTTCTACGAAATATGGGGATATGCCGATGTTGAAAGAATATTCACAGGCGTTACAATGAAAGTATGGATTTATACCCTTATTTCCTCTGTTGTTCTGTATGTAATATTTAAAATAATAAATAATTTCCTTATGCCTAAGGAGCATCTGACAATTGAGGAAGTTATCCGCACATGTTAGGAGGCAAAATGAAATCCGTTTCAGATACAATAAAATCTGTTGTTATCGTTCTTTTGGTCATATGCCTCGGCGTACTTTCTTCAATGAAGCTTATAAAGCTCCAGATTGTTGAGGGAGATGAGGCGGTAACGGCTCCAAGATATGACAGCGATGCTATAACATTCAAGCGTGAGGTATCGCCTACACGAGGGGAGATTCTTGACTACCGCGGAAATACCATTATCGGCAATACTGCCCGTACTGATATAGTACTGCAATATGCGGTATTCCCTAAGGAATATCAGGAGGGAAATGCAATCCTCCTGAGAGTATACAATGAGCTTTACGCAAAAGACCATATTTTTGAGGAAGTACTCCCCATTACTATGACTGAACCTTATGAGTATACCGAAGAAAATACTGATATGGTAACGGAAAAGCTGAATCTCAATGTATATGCTACGGCTGAAAATTGCATTGACAAGCTTATTTCCGACTATGAAATTTCTGAGGAATATTCCGCAGAGGAAAAGCGTATTATCGCAGGTCTGCGCTATGCTATGCTTGCCAAGGATTTTTCATATAACAACGATCTTGTTCTTGCAAAGGACGTAAAAAGGTCAACTATAATCAAACTAAAGGAACTAAGCAGCGTTCTCAAGGGCATAAATGCCGTTGAATCTGCTGACAGACAAATCATGAGGGGCGATATCCTCCCCCATGAAATCGGTGTAGTAGGTCCAATTTATGCTGAGGAATACGATGAGCTGAAAGAAAAAGGCTATGCCATGAACGATATAGTAGGAAAAAGCGGTATTGAGTACGCCATGGAAACTGAACTGAGAGGTCAGAACGGACTGGAGGAAGTCACAATCCTCAATGGTGCTATTGCTGATATCCGCACTCTTGAAGAAACTGTTCCAGGACAGACAGTAAAGCTTACCATTGACGGCTCTTTCCAGATAAAAGTTCAGAACGTTCTTGATAATTTTCTCAGCCGTTTCGGATACTATAATGGCCAAAAGGTTGAAAAGGGTGCAGTAACAGTTCTTGACGCTAAAACAGGCGCTGTTCTTGCAATGGCAACGGCTCCGACCTATAATCTGAAAGATTTTGAGGAAAACTATGATAAACTGCTGAAAGAACCCAATTCTCCCATGTTCAACCGCTGCACATGGGGACAATATCTCCCCGGCTCTACATTTAAGACTATTACGGCTACAGCAGGTCTTAATGAGGGCATTGTTGACGGTTATACATCCTTTGACTGCCGTACAAACTATATGTTCTACGGCGGAAAATTCCAGTGTACAGGCTATCATACCTATATATCAGTACGCCATGCTATAGAGGTATCATGCAACGTTTACTTCTATGAGGTATCACGCCTGCTCGGTATTGACAATATTACGAAATATGCTGAATTGTACGGTCTTGGTTCTTCTCTTGGACTTGAAACGGGAGATGCGGCTGGATTCCTCTGTAATCCCGAAACCTTTGAGGAAAGAGGTCAGCCATGGTATATCGGTTATGTAATACAGGCAGGTATCGGAAACCAGGACTGCGGATTCACTCCGTTACAGCTTGCAACTGTAGCAAGCACTATTGGCAACAGAGGCGTGCGCTATAAGCCGTATCTTGTTGACAGCCTTTATAACTACGGCACAAAAGAAATAACATCAAAGACAAAGCCAACTGTAGCTGAGAAAATCGACCTGAATTATGATTATGTATACGATTATATCATAGGCGGTATGATTGACGCTTCAAGAAATGTTCCCTCTCCATATAGCTTGTCGGGATTCGGATTCGATGTGGCTATCAAAACAGGTACTCCTCAGACGGATATGAACGACCTGAGCAAGCAGAACTCCGTATTTATTGGTTTTGCTCCTGCCCACGACCCACAAATTGCCTTTGCAGGCGTTATCGAGGGCGGTGAGTATTCAAAGTATATGGTAAATGGTATAATCAACGCATATGAAGAATGTTTCGGTTTCGGCAAGGATAAAAAGCCCGTTGAGCTTCCTCCGGAAGTAAGAGGCGGAACAACAGCAAAGACCACTACAGTAACTACCACATCTACCGGAACAGGCACAAGTACGACAAATACCAACAGCACCACGACTGTTACAGTTGTGGCACAGTAAGCAAAAGGCGCTGTAAAAAACTCGGTATAATAGAAATAGCCGCACAGGAGAACAACGTAGAACAGTTGTTTCTGTGTGGCTATTTTTAAAAGATATTATGTTTTTGGGAGTTTTTTTACAGTCCCTTTTTTTTACATCACTTCATCTTCTTTTTTAATTCGGAATATAACCCTCAGGAATCCTGAAAGAATTTTTGGACTTTTGATTACAATAATTTTCATATGTAACCCTCCTTTTCATATCCTATTATATTCCGAAAAAACTATTTTGTTACTTCCATCTGCGAAATATTTTCATTGCAGCAAATGATAATCCCATTCCCGCGATTCCGCCGCCGGTATCTATAAGCATATCTGTGAACATACAAGCTCTGCCCGGTACAAAATACTGATGTATCTCATCGGAAACAGCATAAGCAAAACAGAACAGCACAATTCCAAGAGAACTTTTACTAAAAATTTTTCTTCTACCTGCTGTCAGCGAAGAAAAAAATCCCCAAGCAGCATATATTGTGAAATGCGCTGTTTTACGGATAATATGACTTATCTGTGACATCGTTTCAGCCTGCTCTGCCAATGTCATGCTGTCAAAATCCCTGTAGAATACATTCAGAATAAGATTTACAATTATGCCGCTTGTATCCGAAGATTCATCTGCGTTTTCACAGGAAAAAAGAAAGATACATACCATAACAGCCGCAGTCAACAGGGCGAATACTATTCTGCTTTTCGAAATTTTATTTTCTGACATTGTTTAAAATCTCCTATCAAAACTGTTTTTATTATACCATATTTTGTATGACTTGTAAAGTGTTTGGAAATTGTAACCAATTAGTAATAAATAATTGAAAAAAGGACTTGTAACTTCATTCAAAAAATGCTATAATATTATATATATGTAAATAGAATATATTTCTTTAAAGATATGACATTTCGGAGGTTATAAATGAAAGCTTTTTTCTCAAACGTGTGGACAAAACGTTTTGTTTCAATTATCGCTGTATTCTATACCGTTGCGGTATGTTTCCTGTCCTATTATTCCATATTCTACGATATCCATATTCAATCGCAATCCTCGGTATGCATAATTGTGTCTGCGGTATCCGTAATCGCCCTGATACTTATGCTTTATACAAGAAATCAGCTTCTTACCAAAATATCAAGCTTTGTCATACTGACAGCTATGATTCCCGTTGTACTGATGTACTTCGGCGAAAAAGCCCTGCTGATACCCATTGTTGCAGTGGGAGTTATTATACTCCTTTTCTCAGGTGCAGGCGAGGGTAAGAAAACCCTGTTGGGTACACTTATACTCCTTATGTATATATTCGGTGCACTGGGATATTTCCTGTTCTCCTCATTCTTCGTTACCCATGCTAAAACAGAAGTTCTCAAAAGCGGCGAATCCCCCTCAGGACGTTATCGCTATGAGCTTATAAATACAGAGGATACCTCCGGAGGAAGTACTTCAATCGTAATTGAGCCCAATTATGCTGATGTGGTTTATCCCTTTGTTACTTTTACACTTAAAAATATGAAGCGTGTTTGCTATCAGGAACGCCCCATGCTTGAAAATGTCGACCTTGAATGGTCTACAAGCTCAAGAGCAGATATAACCAATGAGCTCAACGGCATTTCTGATAATATATCTGTTACTCTTACCGATGAAGAATTCGATAAGTATGGTATTTCCATGGACCACAGACTTCAGATATCGGGAATCAACCTCTACAAGCTTATAGAAATCGGCAAATCTGCTTCCGATGTTGACCCACTTAAACTTGATGACCTTGACGAAACACAGCTTGCCGCTTTTGATATTGGCAAGGATTCTTCAGGCAGATACTACGTCCTTGAACCCACAGCAGAGTTTTATGCGGCAATCGAACGTATGCGGGGCGAGAAAATATACCTTTCTGAACTTGACAGCAAGGGTTATAAGGCTTTCAGCGAATCTCACCTTGATGAATTTGGATATACACTGTATGACCTCGGAAAAGATAACACTATAGCTCTTACAGAACTCACAGATGAACAGCTCAAAGATTTAGGTGTTTCTGACGAGGGTGATGTGCTTAAATTCAACGGAAAAACCTGTTTCCGTTACTATGTAGCTGAACTTGAAGACTACTTCAACACAGAAAAAAGAACATTTTCAATTGACTTATTAAACTAAGAATATAATGGGAGAGTATACAGATATAATGCTTTCCCATTAATTATATCGCAATATTGCACCCTCATATCAGCAGTATTGCTTTGGGATTTTTAATTATCGGAGTTAAAATTCAATACGAATGGAGAAAAAATTATGTCTTATGTAATTGGAGTTGACTGCGGTACAAGCGGTACAAAAACAGTGCTTTTCGATGAAGCAGGAAGCGTTATAGCTTCAAAAACTATCGAATATCCCATGTATCAGCCTAAAAACGGCTACGCAGAACAGGAGCCTGCTGATTGGTCCGCCGCTATGATTAACACTATCAAGGCTGTAATGGCTCAGAGTGGTGTGAAAAAAGAGGATGTTAAGGGAATCGGTATTTCAGGTCAGATGCATGGCCTTGTTATGCTTGATAAAGACAACAACGTCCTTAGAAAGTCTATTATTTGGTGCGACCAGCGTACAGCCGCAGAGGTTGAGGAAATGAACCGTATCGTCGGCAGAGAAAAACTCGTTGAAATCACAGCAAACCCTGCCCTTACAGGCTGGACAGCTGCAAAAATTCTCTGGGTAAAGAATAACGAACCTGAAATTTACAGCAAGGTTGCTCATATACTTCTGCCTAAGGATTACCTCAGATTTGTACTTACAAATGAGTATGCAACAGAGGTTTCCGACGCTTCCGGTATGCAGCTTCTTGACGTTCCTAACAGAAAGTGGTCTGATGAGCTGCTTACAGCATTTGAAATTGATAAGAACTGGCTTGGCAAGGTTTACGAATCCTGCGAGGTTACAGGCACGCTCACAAAGGCTATGGCTGATGAACTTGGTCTCTGCGAAGGAACTATCGTTGTAGGCGGTGCAGGCGATAATGCTGCTGCTGCCGTTGGTACAGGCGTAGTTGAGGACAGTAAGGCATTTACAACAATCGGCACTTCCGGAGTTGTATTTGCTCATACATCTGATATCGCCATTGATAAGCTTGGCAGAGTTCATACCTGCTGTGCCGCTGTCCCGAACACATGGCACGTAATGGGCGTAACACAAGGCGCAGGTCTTTCTCTGAAATGGTTCAGAGATAATTTCTGCATGACCGAAAAGGAAACAGCTAAGCTTATGGGAGTAGACGAATACTACCTTATGGATAAACAGGCTGAGGCTGTTCCTGTCGGTTCAAACCGTCTGCTTTATCTCCCCTATCTTATGGGCGAGCGTACACCTCATCTCGACCCCGACGCAAGAGGCGTATTCTTCGGACTTTCCGCAATTCATACACGCCGTGATATGCTCCGTGCTGTTATGGAGGGCGTAAGCTATTCTCTCCGTGACTGCGTTGAGGTATTCCGTGAAATGGGCGTAAATGTAAGTGATATGATGGCTTGCGGCGGCGGCGGTTCATCTCCTCTCTGGAGAAGTATGCTTGCTGATTTGTTCAACAGCAATGTTAAAACAGCGGCTTCAAAGGAAGGTCCTGCTCTTGGTGTAGGAATCCTTGCGGCAGTTGGTGCAGGAATTTACAGCAGCGTTCCTGAGGCTTGCGGAGCAATTGTCAAGACAGATAAGATACAGGCACCTGTTGAGGCAAATGTAGGGGGATATGAGAAATATTATCAGCTTTACCGCGAGATTTATCCTGCATTAAAGGCACAGTTTGCAAAGCTGGCAGTATTATAATTACAGCTATTAGCTGTTAGCCGTTAGCAAAAAGCAATAAAAGTGCATAAGAACGGATTCCAAAGGTGAAACCTTTGGCGGAGTCCAGAGGCAGAGCCTTTGGCAGAGTGTGGGACAGCGTCCCACGCAGAGCGAAGCTCTGCGTAGCGTTTAAGCGCTCTGCAAGGGGTGAATTTTAAAACAGTCCCAAGGACTGTTTTAAAAGAGGGGACGCTCTGCAAGAGAGAGCGTCCCCTTTAATATATTGTAAACTTTTAATCGTAAAAAAGAAAAATATGCGTATAATTCCATTTTTTCCGTTAATAATATGATTGTTCACAGGAATTTACTATTTTAACAATTGTTATTAACGGAGGTATTATACGTGAAAAAGTTTTCAGAAAATCCAAAAGGCTCAAAAGGATTTTATGCTGCTCTCGGAATCAGCGCGGTAATGATTGGTTCTGCCTGCTATTTTGCATACGACCAGGGCGAAAAAATGACAAACGACCTTAACGCAAAACAGATTATTACCGAATCTGAAGCAGAAAAAGCTGTTGACAAGAGAGTAAACAATCTTCCCAAGGGAACATCACCTGCCTACAGATTGACTACTCCCAACACAACTGCAAAGCCTGTTGCTACTGCACCACCTGTGGCAACACTGCCCGCCGAGGCAATAATCATCGACCCTGCTGAGCCTGTTGTTGAGGAAATACCAGAGGATTCTGCACCAGTAGCAGCAGCAAAGCTTGAAAATCTCAAAGCTCCTCTTGCGGAAATGGGCGATGTTATCGGAATTTTCAGCGGCGGTGAGCTTGTAAAGAATCCTACTACTGGCTCATGGCAGACACATAACGGCTCCGATATCGCCGCAGAAGTGGGCACAGAGGTTTATGCTGTCTCCAATGGCGAAGTTACAAAAGTTGAAAACGATTCAATCTGGGGCGTAACCGTAGTAATTGACCATCATAACGGCTATGTCACACGCTACTGCGGACTTTCTAACGGACTTTCTGTACAGCAGGGCGATATGCTTGTAAGCGGCGATTTAATCGGTACTGTAGGCGATACAGCAGATATTGAATCCGCTCTTGCACCTCATCTTCATATTGAAATGCTCCACAACGGCAATTATATTGACCCTATGGCAGAGCTTAACAAGTAATTCTACTCCCCTTATCAAAGGGGTACATACAACGGAGTGATAACGTGAATATATCCATAGACGAGATTAAAGCAACAACTGAAAAGGCTGAACTGAGCCTGCGGAAAAAATTCAAAAAGAGTATATGGTGCAAGTTCACCAAAAGTATAAACGAATACGACCTTGTTCAGCCCAACGATAAAATTGCCGTCTGTATTTCCGGCGGCAAGGATTCCATGCTTATGGCAAAGCTTTTTCAGGAACTAAAACGTCATGATAAATTCCCCTTTGAAGTGGTATTTCTTGTAATGGACCCAGGCTATAATGAAAAAAATCGTCTTAAAATAGAGGAAAACGCCGCAAAGCTTTCAGTTCCTGTAACCATATTCGAATCAGATATTTTCGGCTCTGTTGTACATATTGAAAAGAATCCATGCTATATCTGCGCAAGAATGAGGAGAGGCTATCTCTACAGCAAGGCTAAAGAGTTAGGCTGCAATAAAATCGCTTTAGGACATCATTTCGACGATGTAATCGAAACTATCCTTATGGGTATGCTCTACGGCGGTCAGGTGCAGACCATGATGCCTAAGCTTCACAGCACCAACTTTGAGGGAATGGAGCTTATCCGCCCTATGTATCTCGTCCGTGAGGCTGATATTAAGCATTGGTGTACGTATAATGAACTGGAATTTATACAATGTGCCTGCAAATTCACCGAAACCTGCTCAACAATTCATGAGGACGGCAGTTCAGCATCCAAGCGAATGGAGGTTAAATCCCTTATTGCCGAGCTGAAAAAGATCAATCCGCAGGTTGAAAAAAATATTTTCAGAAGTGTTGAAAATGTCAATCTCAACACGATTATCGCCTATAAGGACGGTTCGGGAACTCATAATTTCCTTGATGATTATAATAATAAGGGTTGATATGCGGAAATATTACATAGACAATTTGCGATGGATGTCGCTTTTGTGGCTCATACCCTACCACACGGCAATGGCTTGGAATGTGTGGGGGGAACCAAATTATATCTTCTTTGAGAAAAATAAACTCATAAGCAGTATTGTCGTTTCTCTCAGTCCCTATTTTATGCCCCTGCTTTTTCTCTTGGCAGGAATAAGCACGAAATATGCTCTGCAAAAGCGTAATTTCAAGCAATATCTTGCAGAAAGGGTAAATAAGCTGCTCATACCTCTTTTGTTCGGAACGGCTGTTCTTATGCCGATTTTGTGCTATTTTGGCGATAAGTTCAACTACGGTTACAAGGGTGGATTTCTCTCTCATTATGCCGTATTTTTCACGAAATATACGGATCTGACAGGTGCTGACGGCGGATTTTCATTTGGGCAGTTTTGGTTTTTGCTGTATCTGCTGATTATTTCCCTTGCAGCTGTGTGCATATTGATAATTGCCGAAAAATTTCCCATAAAAAAGCCTGTTTCATTTCTCGTTGTGCTGTTTCTTGGGCTTCCTCTGCCGATTTTAAGCGAAATTCTCTCCATAGGCGGAAAAAGTCTTGCGGAATTTCTGTACATATTTTTGGTGGGATATTTTGTATTCACCGATGAAAAAGTGACAGATTCCGCACAAAAATACTGCCCCATTCTGCTATGTGCAGGGTTAGGGGCATCACTTCTCAATGTATATCTTTTTATATGGTCTAATGAAAATTTTAACACGCTCAATACCATTGCAAAATACATTTCTGAATGGTTTATGTTAATTTCGTTGACAGTGTTTGCCAAAAAATATTTCAACTTCAATGGGAAATTTTCCCACTATCTGAAATCAAGGTCATTTCTCTTTTACATTTATCACTTTTTATGGGTAGTTCTCATTCAATATCTGCTGTATAATTTCGTTGGAAATAACACGGCTGTTTTATTCATTGGTACATTGCTTCTTGCATACCCAGCAACTTTTGTTTGCTGTGAGATAAGTTTGAGGATTCCGCTGTTGTGTTTTCTTACTGGGATGAAGAAGATCTCATAAAAATAAACAAGCAGCAAAAGTGCAATAGCTATAAAAATAAAATCCAGAGAAGATATATGTCTCCTCTGGATTTTATTTATGTTCGCATCGATAAATTGGAAATTAGCGATTTATCTCCATCTCTATGCTTTTCCATTTTTCGCCACACAAATTATAAATGGTAGTATTACCGTTTTCTTTGAATCCAATTGATTTATAACAATAATAAGCGTTTTGATTGTTTTCAAAAACTTCTAATAGGACTTTTGAAGCCCCATATAATTCAAATGCAAATTATATGCCTAACTTCACCATTTGCTTTCCATAACCTTTTCCCCTTGCATGAGGACTAAGAATTACATAACCGAAGCTTAATTCATCGACCTTATCATACGGTTGACGAAGAGTAAAAAATCCTACAACACCAGTTTCATCGAATGCTGTAAATGGAAAATATCGTTCATTATCTATTCTTCCAGAAACAGCTTGTTCAATTCGATCAGGCGAAACTGGAAATTCTCCTAACCGTCCCTCACTCCATTTATAAAATGCTATCTTTTCCTTACACCAATTTGCTATTTTTTTACTATCGTTTCTTCGATATGGTCTTATATTAAGCATAGTTCTCCCTCACGATACAATTTTTCTATTTCTCCAAATTCTATTTATCAATCAATTAAGATATCATTATAAACAATGCAAAGCCGCTTTTGACTAAACATCAAAAACGGCTTTATCATATTTCTATACAATCATTACCTTAACCGCCACTCGTCATTTTTTTGATTCAATTACAAGCACAATTCCCGAATTAATCCGCAGATACGCTTTATCTGCCATTATTTCGTTGCTTACACCGATAGGATAGGCTATACTCATTTCATAATTTTCAAGGGGATATTTAACCCCTTTCAGCTCCCCGATTTCAGCCTTTTCAGTCAGGGCAAACAGGGAGAAATACCAGTCATTTTTACGGGAAAACTCATACTCCCCTACACCACGGATTGTCAGTATATTGTCAGCGTCACAGATTGTCATTTCACAGCCGTTTTCATAGGCGAAAATCAGCGTCTGGATATTGGCAAAACTATGGTCGAATCTTGCACCAAGTCCGCCATAGAGCCTTATTTCGTCATATCCGCGGTCAATGGCGATTCTCACCGCCATAAGCGTATCAGTATCGTCCTTTTCGGGTACACTTCGGTATATCTCAATACCCTCGGGCAGAATGCCTGTGTAGGAATCAAAATCTCCTACTATTAAATCGGGAGTTATACCGACTTTTTCAGCTATGCGAAGTCCGCTGTCAGCACAGATTATCAGTCCGCTTTTTTCACGAATTTCATGGGGATTTATAAAATCCGTGCCGCTGATTTTGCCACCTGCAAAAATTGTACAGATACTCATTTCAGCTCCCACTCCTTAAGCTGTTTTGCCTCGTCGTACATGGCGCAGTAGCTCTCATGCCGTATCTTCGGGATATCACCATTTTTTACAGCTTCAAGGACTGCACAGCCCTTTTCACAGGTATGAGAACAGTCACGGAATCGGCAATTGTCTGTTATACCCTCAAATTCACGGAAACAGCCTGCCAGTTCCTCCTTGCGGATTATGTCATAGCGAGCCGTTTCAAAGGTGGAAAATCCTGGGGTATCAGCAATATATCCGCCACCATTAAGCTTATACAGCTCCGCATGACGGGTAGTATGACGACCTCTGCCAAGCTTTTTGCTGATTTCTCCTGTGGGGATATTCAGAGTTGAATCCACCGCATTTAGAAGCGTTGATTTTCCTGCCCCTGAGTTTCCGGTAAATGCGCTTATTTTTCCGCTTAGAAGCTCTCTGACGGCATCTATGGTGCTTTCATCAGAATAGTCAACTTCCATTATCTTAATGCCTATAGCGCCGTAAACCGCCTGCAAATCGCTGCTATCACCCAAATCTGTTTTTGTAATGACTACAACAGGCTCAATGCCCTTGTACTCTGCGATTGCTATGAACTTATCGAGTATAAGATAATTCGGACTGGGACTGACCGTTGATACTATAAATATAAGCTGGTCTAAATTAGCAAGAGGGGGTCTGATGAGATAATTTTTCCTCTCTCCTATTTCGGAGATTACTCCGCCGCTGACAGTAACCCTGTCACCAACAGAGGGACTTATCCCTTTACTGCGGAATATGCCTCTTGCTTTACACTCGAATATGCCGTCAGGGGACTCTACTGTATAGAGTCCCCCTAAGCATTTCAATATAATTCCGCTGAAAGATGATGTGTTTACCACTTCCACTGGAAATCATAGGTACCATCTTCTAACTGTACCCATTCTCCGTTGACACCTTCTTCATACCATCTGAATGTTGAGTCATCAACCCACTCACCATTAAAATCAGGAAGGTACCATGTCCATGTGCCATTTCTGTAGTCGCCATTTCTTCCCTGCTCATACCACTTCCAAGCACCGTCTACCCAGTCACCATTAACACCTGCAATCTGCTCGCTTGGAGTCGTTGGAGGCTGCTCAGGTTCAGGACCATATTCGCTCTGTGGAGGATCTTCTACAACAGGAGGTGCTTCTGTTTCAGGCTCTGGGAATGCTCCGATTGCCTCAAATGCACTGTAAATATCACCGCCTGAAAGACAAGTGTATGTGCCCTCTGCAAAGTTGAAAGTATATGTTCCGATTGTAGCTCTCTTGTTGTTATCCTGATTTGTGATTGTAGCTGTAACACTTACATTTTCGCCTGAACCGATAACAGGATATGAAGCTGATGCAAATTCAGGACAGTAAATAGTACCTGTTTCCTGAACGTCACGAGTGCCATCTTCCTTCTGAACAATAAAGCCAATTACAAAACGTCCATTTGCTTCAGCTGGAAGGTCATATCCGATTGTAACTTCACCGTCAGGCTTTTTACCATTACTGAAAGTAAGTGTGATTTCAGTTCCCTTTTCAACCTTTTCGCCCTCTTCAATGGACTGCTTGATTACCTGTCCCTCAGGCTCATATGAAGCTTCACCCTTAGTCTTTACTTTAAGTCCCTTGTGGTCTGCAAGCATTGAAGCTTCGTCAACTGTTTTACCAACCCAGTTGTCAATCTTTATCTGTCCTGCTTCTTCACCAAGACTTACATAAATGATAATAGTTGAACCCTTGTGAGCCATCTGACCTGCGGAGGGCTCTGTCTTGATAACATTACCCTTCTTTATATCAGTACTTGAAGAATTGCGTATTTCAGGCACAAATCCTGCCTGGTCGAGTATATCCTCAGCAAGCTGTGCGTTTTTATCTGTTACATCGGGAACTTCCTCGGTCTCCATACCCTTACTGATTGTAACCTTGAGGATATCACCCTTCTTGAATTCGCTTCCGACTTCAATAGACTGCGAAATAATAACACCGACTTCAGCCTCGTTGAATTCCTGTCCTTCCTGCTGGAACTGAATATTATTACCATACATACTAACTGCATCGTTAAAGTCCATACCAACAAAGTCAGGCATTGTCCAGTCATTTGTCTTTTTTGAATCCTTGAGCATATCAATGAAAAGTGATGATATGATAATAACACCCACGATAATAACTGCTACAATTATAGCTGTAAGTACAGGAACAACAAGTGATGAACGCTCCTCTTCTTCGTCTTCCTCGTCGTCATAATCGTCATAGTAGTCATTAATATTACCATATGGCTGATTTCTCTGAGGATATCTTCCGCCGCCTGCCGCAACAGCTGCACCTGCATATGCAGGCTGGTGTCCTACAGGCGCATCATCAGCAGGAGGAAGTTCAATGCTTCCTGCATAGTGTTGCGTTTCTGCGTTATCATCAACAGTTTCCTCGCGATAGTAACCGAAAGTCATAGCAGGATTTGACTTGAATTTCTCAATATCTGCAATCATTTCGCCTGTATTGCGGTATCTGTCCTCTGGAGTCTTTTCCATAGCCTTGAGTACAATTTCCTCCAGACCGTCGGGAATAGCTGGATTAATAGCTCTTGGACGCTCGGGAATATCCTGCATATGCATAACAGCAATTGCCACAGGATTGTCACTATCAAAGGGCTTTCTGCCTGAGAGCATCTCATACATCATTGCACCTACTGAATAGATATCACTCTTAGCATCAGTTACAGCACCGCTTGCCTGCTCAGGACTGATGTAATGTACGCTTCCTATAGCCTGGTCGGTAGCTGTCTTGCCCTCCTCGCGAGCAAACTTGGCAATACCGAAATCCATGACCTTGATAGTGCCGTCACTGAACATCATAATATTCTGGGGCTTTATGTCACGGTGAACGATTCCCTTGTCATGAGCATGCTGTAAAGCTCTGAGAATCTGGATAACAAAATGAACTGTATCCTTCCATGTAAGCACCTTTTCATCCTCGATATACTCCTTTAATGTAATACCGTCGATATACTCCATAACGATATACTGGAGCTTCTCAGAAAAACCAACGTCGTAAATTTTAACGATGTTGGGATGAGAAAGAACTGCGATAGCCTTTGATTCGTTTCGGAAACGACGGAGAAACTCCTCATTTTCCGCATACTCTTTTTTGAGTATCTTGATAGCTACAGGCTTATTGTCGATAACATCAACACCTTTATAAACCTCAGCCATGCCGCCGACGCCGATAAGTTCGGTAATTTCATATCTGCCGTCGAGCTTTTTGCCAATGTACTTATCCATTGCCTTACCCTTCCTTTTCCGATCTGCAATTGTCCTCGCCAGATCTGATTATATTGAAATATTATTACTTAACTGTTTACAACCGCTACTGTCACATTATCTCTGCCGCCTTTATTTAATGCAAGCTCAATAAGAGAAGTTGCCGCAGAATCAAAATCTGTCTGAGATAATACGTCATATATTTCATCGTCGCTGCAATATCCCGACAAACCGTCGGAGCATAGCAGCAGACTGATTTTATCCTCATAAGTCAATAAAAATGTATCGGTAAGGACTGTTTTTTCCACACCAACAGCCCTTGTGAGCATATGCTTCTGAGGGTGAACAGCCATTTCCTCCTCTGTAATCTTCCCCTGCTCATAAAGCAGAGAAGCAACGTTATGGTCTGTAGTGATACAATAAAGTCCGTTATCAGCTATGAGATACGCACGGCTGTCGCCTACATTGGCGATATATGCGGTATCATCTGTCACAAAAGCCGCCACACAAGTTGTACCCATTCCAAAATTTTTGAAATCCATACGTGCTCTTGTATATATAACGGAATTTGCAGCTGACATCGAAGAAATGAGAAGCTTTCTTATATCGTCCTCAGTGAGACTTTCGCTGTATCCGTCGGAAAACCGCTGAAAAAATTCATTGATAGCAATACTGCTTGCCTCTTTTCCTGCTCTTTCACCGCCCATGCCGTCGCAGACCACGGCAAGAACGTTATGCCCGAAATATTCGCATCTTACAGCGTCCTGATTTTCATCGCGCCGCAGACCGATATCCGTGCCGAATCTGAATCTCATTCGTATGCACCTCCTTTTCGGTGATATATCCTGTTTATCAGGAAATATCTTCCGACTGCCTGCCGGCATCACGCCTAAGCTGACCGCAGGCCGCTTCTATATCGCTGCCGAGAGTACGTCTGACGGTAGCGTTTATACCGCGCTTCTCCAACCGTTTTGCGAAATCCGCTACAGCTGTTCTTGCGGTTGAATATTTTCTCTCTTTAACTTTATTGACGGGGATAAGATTCACATGGCAGTTAATGCCCCGAAGCAGTTCCGCCAGCCTGTCCGCGTCCTTATCGGAGGAATTGACATTGTCGATAACCGCATATTCAAAAGTAATCCGTCTGCCCGTCGCGGAAATATAGTGTTTACAGGCTTCAAGAAGCTCCTGTATATTATATGCCCGATTGACAGGCATTATTTCACTTCTTGCAGAATTTTCCGAGCTATGCAGGGAAATACATAGTGTAAGCCCCAGTTTCAGTTCAGCAAGATCATATATTTTCGGCACAATTCCACATGTTGACAGTGAAACGTGACGGAGACTGAAATTATTGCCGTCCTTGTGAGAAAGAAGTTCCAGAAATTTCAGCACATTGTCGTAGTTATCCAGCGGCTCACCGATACCCATGAGCACAAGCCCCGATATCTTAACTCCTGAATTAATTTCTGTCTCATATATCTGCATAAGCATTTCCGAGGGAGTGAGGTTGCGGACGAATCCAGCAATAGCCGACGCACAGAAACGGCACCCCATTTTGCATCCCACCTGAGTGGAAATACAAAGGCTGTAACCGTAGCTGTATTCCATGAGAACAGTCTCCACAAAATTGCCGTCAGAAAGCCTATATAGATATTTTACCGTATTATCTATACAAGATTCAAGTCTTTTCTGCACAAATAGTCCATTTATACAAAATTTTTCTTTCAAAAGCCCTCTCAATTGGACAGAAATGTCAGTCATTTTGTCGAAATCGAGAACTTTTTTTACGTGAAGCCATTGAAAAATCTGTTTTGCTCTGAATTTTTTCTCGCCCATTTCAACAAGAGCAGCTTCAAGCTCCTTTAAATCAAGGCTCAGAATATCAATTTTTTCCAATGGTTCACCTACTCACATCACTTGATTTTTTTTAATTTTGCCACAAAGAATCCGTCGCCGCTGAAATCGTCGGGGAAAAATGTTACGGGATTTCCAAATTTTCTGCCATAAAATTCAGGCATCTCCGCCAGTTCTATTTCAGGATGATTTTTCAGAAGTCTTTCAACAACAGCTTCATTCTCCGCTTTTCTGACGGTACAGGTGGAATACACCATTTCTCCGCCTACAGCAAGATAGTTCAACGCATTCTCCGCAATATTGTACTGGATTTCGGGAAGCCGTTCAAATTCCGACAAGCTCTTGTACTTAATTTCGGGCTTGTGGGAAATAACTCCAAAACCCGAACATGGTACATCGCAGAGTATCTTTGTGCATTTTGGAATATCCCCGTTGTACACCGAAGCATCTCCTGCTTTTGCAGTTATATTGGCAAGCCCAAGTCGCTCCGCACCCTCGCGGATAAGCTTCACACGCTTTTCATGGAGATCAAAGGCATGAATTTCACCCTTGCCATTCATCATCTCCGCCATGGTGAAAGTCTTGCCGCCGGGAGCAGCACATATATCGAGAACAATGTCATTTTCCGTAGGAGCAAGCGCCATACAACAAAGCTGCGAAGAAATATCCTGAACGTGAAAATATCCAGATTTAAAAGCATCTGTGCTTATAACTGCACCACCTTCAAGCCAATAGCAAAGCTTATCTTCGGTGAAGATTTCCACCCCATTCAAAGCCTTTAAAAGCTCCTCAGGAGTACATTTCAGAGGATTTCTGCGGATATAAGTCCGCTTTTCACCCTCTGCGGAAAACTCCGCAAAACGACGTGCAACTTCCTCCCCGTAGTCACGGATAAGACTTTCCGACAATTCCTCGGAAATGGAGTACATTACAGAAAATTCCTTAATTTTGTTGTTTACAGGCTTGGAAAAAATCTTTTTTCCGCCCCGTATAAAATTTCTCAGCACGGCATTTACCATTCCCGACGCACTTGTTTTGCCGAACTGCTTTGCAAGTCGGACGCTTTCATTAACCGCCGCATTGTCTGGGATGCTGTCCATATATAGTATCTGATAGATACCGCACCGCAATATAGTTACAACTATGCTGTCCATTTTACCAAGCGGACGAGAGCAATATTGTGCTAAAATATAATCGAGAGTTATCTTCCGCTGAATTACACCGTAGTAAATAGCAGTGCACAGTCTCTTACCATGAGCGTCAAGGTCAGAACGTTCAAGTCCGCTGTTCAGCTGTATATTTGAATAACTTTCATTTTTCAGTGTTTTGTCAAGCAGCTTTGCCGCTGTATATCTTGCATCTGCCATTAGTCGTCACTTCTCACTCTCAGTACAAGTCGGAGCAGCTGCATAATTGAAGTAACAAGAGCAGTTACATAAGTCATAGCCGCAGCAGTAAGAACCTTTCTTGCCTTTGGTATTTCATCAGCTTCAAGGAGATACTGGCTTTCAAGGGTTTTAAGCGCCCTATGGCTTGCATCAAGTTCTGTAGGAAGCGTTACGAGCTGGAATAAAACAACAGCGCCGAACATAGCAATTCCCACATACATCAATGCAGGACTTTGAAAAAGCACGATACCAAGAACAAAAACAAGATACCAGAACTGTGAGCATATATTCACCGCAGGAACAATAGCGGAACGGATAACGATGGGCGCATACTGTTCAGCATGCTGACAGGCATGACCGCACTCATGAGCCGCAACACCGATTGCCGCAACAGAAGTACTGCTGTAAACGGAATCAGAAAGTCTCACCACATTTTCCTTAGGGGAAAAATGGTCGCTGAGATGTCCCGAAACGCGCTCAATTCTTATATTATATAATCCATTGCTGTCAAGAATCTTTCTTGCAACCTGTGCCGCAGTCATTCCACGGGATGTGTGAACGGCACTGTATTTGTTGAAAGTGCTTGTAACGCCAATCTGCGCAATAATTGGAAGTATAAGCATTGCAAGCAAAAGAAAAATATCTGTCATTATAATACTCCTTATTTAGCCAAGCTTTGCGCCCTTTTCAAGCTTTCTTCCGCGGAGAAAATCCGCAGTTTTCATACGTTTTGCACCCTCCAGCTGAATTTCAGTAAACAGTACAACTCCGTCACTGCAGCTGACAGCAAACTTATCAGCATCCACAATAGTACCCGCCTCACCCTGAGCAATATTGTGCGAAATCTCAGATGCAAACACTTTAAGACGCTTACCGTTCATCATAGTGAATCCTGTAACGCCTCTGATTGTATTGTGTATCTCCTGCGCTGATTTTGTGAAATCAAGGTTACTCATTTCCTTTTTAATCATGGGAGAGTAACAACTGAGAGAATCGTCCTGCTTTTCAGGAGAAAGCTCACCCTTTTCAATTGCTGCAACAGTCTCGGAAAGCACCTCTCCGCCCATAACAGCAAGTCGGCTGTAAAGCTCGGAATAAGTCTCATTTTCGCCTATTTCTGTAGATTTCTTAATCAGCATATCTCCTGTGTCAAGCCCCTCGCTCATCTGCATGGAAGTGACACCCGTTGTCTTTTCGCCGTTGAGCAGTACCCAGTTGATAGGAGCTGCACCGCGGTACTTCGGCAAAAGTGAAGCATGAATATTAATACAGCCATATTTTGGCAGTTCCAGAATCTCTTTCGGGAGAATCTGTCCGTAAGCTGTAACAACAATAAGGTCGGGAGCAATATCGTTCAAAATCCTCATTGTACTTTCAGCGTCCTCACCCTTTCTCAGTGACAATGGCTGATAAACAGGGATATTGTATTCCTCTGCTGCCGCTTTTACGGGAGTTGGAATCATTTTATAGCCTCTGCCCTTTGGCTTGTCGGGCTGAGTAAAAACTGCCGCAATCTCGTGTTCTGATTCTGCTAGCACTCTTAGACATGGCACAGCAAAATCCGGAGTTCCCATAAATACTATTTTCAAGGTTAGTCCTCCTCGGGTACAAAAAATTCCTCAACGATTTCAGTAAATACATGACCGTCCAGGTGGTCACTTTCGTGGCAGACGCAC
The DNA here is from genome assembly GCA_937902395.1 of uncultured Ruminococcus sp. Taxonomy (GTDB): domain Bacteria; phylum Bacillota; class Clostridia; order Oscillospirales; family Ruminococcaceae; genus Ruminococcus. The sequence goes on along the minus strand of CALGTV010000102.1, from coordinate 63,276 downwards.
TGTGCGCCAAGTCCCGTAAATTCGCGGGTATACCAGTTTCCGTTTCTGTCCTGTGCTTTCAGAACAACTTTTTCGGGACGGGTAACATATCCCCACACATTAGGGCATGAAAGACAGCCCTCCTGTACGCGCTGTTTGCCGCTTCTGGAGATTATTTCTGGATTTATAGCCTCGATTTTCTCATCTTCAAGATGCATAATAAATAAACGTCTGCAAATACCAACCTGCGGACCTGCAAGACCGACTCCCTGAGCCTTTTCGAGAGTTTCCTGCATATCGTCAAGGAGTATAGCAAGCTTTTCGTCAAATTTTTCCACAGGTCTGCAAACTCTGTGAAGTGCTTCGTCTTTATCTGTTAAAATTTTTCTGTATGCCATTATTTTTCCTCTTTACACGCCTACATCGCCGTTTATATCGGCGTAAAAGGCAATTTTTTTCATTTCCTTCAGCTTTGCTCCTTCAGTAAGGATTCTGCTGATAAATCCGCGCATTTCCGCGGTATTTTTGAATTTCATGATAATCCGCCAACGGAATTTTCCGTTAAGTCTGCCATAAGATGCACGAACAGGACCAAGGACACGGACAGGGGTTTTTGGCTGCAATTGGCTGAGACGTTCATTCATCAGCTTGATTATTGCCTCTGTTCCAAGTCTGACATTTTCCTCGTCATCTCCTGCAAAGCAGAAAATACACATATCGCACAATGGCGGAAATATAAGTGTGCGGCGAATAGAAATTTCCTCATTATAGAAGCTTTTGTAATCCTGAGCCGCCGCTAAATTCATAATGTAGTGGTCGGGCATAAAAGTCTGCAAAATCGCTCTGCCCTTGCGGTTTCCACGACCACCGCGCCCCACAACCTGAGTTATGAGGGAAAAGGTACGCTCATAGCTTCGGAAATCACCTGCATAAAGCGCTTTATCAATGGAAAGCACGCCAACAAGGGTTACATTGGGGAAATCAAGCCCCTTGCCAATCATCTGAGTTCCCACCATTATGTCATATTCGCCGTTTTTGAATTCAGCAAAACCTTTTTCGTATGAATATCGCGAAAAAGTGGTATCTGCGTCCATTCGCAGAATACGTGCCGAGGGGAAAAACATTTTCAGTTCTTCCTCCAGCCGCTGAGTACCGAATCCCATACTTTTCAGCCTTTCGGAGTTGCACACGGGGCATTTTTTCACAGGCTCCTGAGCAAATCCGCAATAGTGACACATAAGCTTGCCATTTTTCTTGTGAAAAGTCAGCGGCACGGAACAATTTGGGCAGTAAATTGGCTGATAGCAGTCCACACAGCTTATGATTGTATGGAATCCGCGGCGGTTCAGCAGAAGAATACTCTGCTCCCCGTTTCTGAGATTTGTATTAACCTCGTCCACAAGCCGCTGGCTGAATTCAGAGGGATTTCCCGACATTCGCTCCTCGTTCATGTCCACAATTTCCACATCAGGCAAAGCCGACGCGTTATATCGCTTTTTCATTTCAAGGAGCTTGTATACTCCCCTTTCCGCAAGGTAGTAACTCTCAACAGAGGGAGTTGCGGAAGCTAAAAGCAGGGTTGCGCCGTGGTATGCGCATCTTTGCTTGGCGATATCGTGAGCATGGTATCGGGGAGAGCTGTCAGACTTATACGACCTCTCGCCTTCTTCGTCAATTATAATAAGTCCTATATTTTTAGCAGGGGCAAAAACGGCACTCCGTGTACCGATTATGATGTCCGCATCGCCCCGTTTTATTCTTTTGTATTCGTCAAGTCTCTGACCGAGTGAAAGACCGCTGTGAATAACAGCAACCCTGTCTCCGAAAAGAGCTCTGAACCGTTTCAGGACCTGCGGAGTAAGTCCGATTTCGGGGATAAGGAGTATAGCACATCGTCCGAGATTGACAGTATTCTGGATAAGCTTTTCAAAAACCGATGTCTTACCGCTTCCCGTAACACCGTGAAGCAAAAATACAGACGGTTTTCTTTCGGTAATCCGAGAAATCACTTCATCGTGAACAGCCTGCTGTTCCTCTGAAAGCACCGTAGAATTGGGATCGACCGATTCTTCCGCACCATCCTCCACAGAACGCAGAAGCTCCATATCGTATTCCTCAGCAGCTCCGTTAGCCACAAGCCGCTTGAAAACAGATTCGGTAAATCCGCACATATATGCCGCTTCTTTCACCGAAGCCGTTCCCCATTCCAGAAGAAAATCCGCAGCTCGCTCCTGTTTAGGAGTGAGCCTGAACGCCGTAGGATTACACAGAAAATCGTAGCTGAGACGAATCATTCTCACCGTAGAATCCCCCACGGTCTGCTTGAAAGAATTTTCGGAGCAAAGCGCCCCAGCTTCAAGCAATTCGTCAATATACAGCCTGCCGTTATCTGTGATATAATTTTTCAGCAGTTCAGTAATAATGCTTTTATCTTCAAGAGAATCAAGAACATCGAGAAGCTCTTTCGCCTGCTTCGAAAGTGACGCTTTATCCGCAAAGCCTTTCACAAGTCGAAAGCTTTCATCAGCCCTTATGCTCATAGCAGGGGGAAGCATAGCTTTTATCCCGTCGTACCATGTACAAAAAGTGTGGCTGTGAAGATATTCCGCCAGTTTAAGCAATTCCTCATTAAGCACAGGCTCGGAATCAATCTGAGCCGCAAGGGGTTTCAGAGAAGATTTATCACCCTCAGAAAGTCCCATTACGATTCCGATTCTCCGACGATTACCTCTGCCAAAAGGAGCAAGAACGCGGCAGCCTCTTTTCAGCCTCATTTCCGCAGGAACGCGATAGCTGAAAAGCGTATCAAAGGAATAGGCAGTGCCACTGACAGCGACTTCCGCTATCAAGAAATTATTCCTCGCCGAGAGTGCTTACGATTTTGCACTTGCCGCTTGCAAGCTCCTCAACAGCAGTCTTAACGGGCTTTTCTTCGAGAGTATCGCCATTCTTGTACAGCTCCTCGGAGATTTCTCTTGCGCGCTTTGCAACGCCGATAACAAGAGAATAACAGCTCTCATTCTTTGAAATTATCTGGTTTACTGCAGGTCTAAGCATTTTTGATAACCTCCTCTATAAATTCAGCCTGTGCAGATGTTTTAAGCTTTTCGGAGCGGATAACCGCAAAGAAATCGCTTACAGCATCTTCCAGAGCATCATTAACAATAATGTAATCATATTTATCCATATACGGCAATTCTGTAACCGCCGCAGCAACACGCTTTTCAATAACCTCCTGAGTTTCCGTGCCCCTCTTATTAAGGCGGCGACGAAGCTCATTTACAGAGGGTGGAGCGATAAACACAAACAGAGCATCAGGACGAAGCTCACGAACTTTCATAGCGCCCTGCACCTCAATTTCAAGGATAACATTAACTCCTTTTTCAAGATAGCTGTCAACCTCTGTTTTAAGAGTTCCGTAAAAGTTCTCACAATATTCAGCATGCTCCAGAAATTCATCATTTGAAATCTTCTGTTCAAATTCCTCTTTTGAGATAAAGAAGTAATTCACACCGTCGATTTCTCCCTCTCTGGGCTGCCTTGTAGTTGTGGAAACTGAGCAGCGGAAGCTATTATCCTTTAAGATTTCGGCAAGCATTGTGCCTTTTCCGCAGCCTGAGGGAGCTGAAAATACAATAAGTCTGCCTTTATTCATCTGCCTCTAAACCTCCGTTTTCGTTTATTCTTGAAGCAAGAGTGTCTGTAATAAGGGACGAAAGAACAATATGTCCGCTGTCCATTACAATAACTGCTCTTGTTTTTCTTCCATATGTAGCGTCAATCGCCCTGCCGTCGTCCTTAGCCTCCTGAATGAGACGCTTTATAGGAGCGGAATCGGGGCTTATGACAGAAACAATTCTCTCTGCGGAAATCATATTTCCGTAACCAATATTTATCATTCTCATAGCTTACTCTATATTCTGAATCTGTTCGCGGATTTTTTCCAGTTCTGCTTTCATATCTACAACAAGTCTGGTGATATTCAAATCCTGAGCCTTTGAACCGATTGTATTTACCTCGCGGTTCATCTCCTGTACAATGAAATCAAGCTTTCTGCCTATACTTTCATCGGAATTCACAAGCTCACGGAACTGTGAGATATGGCTTCTGAGACGAACAGTTTCCTCGTCAACAGCAATTTTCTCAGAGAATATAGCAGCTTCTGTGATGATTCTCTGCTGGTCAATATCTTTGCCCTCCAGCACTTCACTAAGCTTTCTATAAAGACGCTCACGGTAATTTTCAACAGTCTGAGGTGATAATTCCTCTACTTTTGCAACCATATCGAGTATAAAATCGGATTTCTGCAAAACGTCATTGCGCATTTTTTCGCCCTCAGTTTCGCGCATAGCCACAAATCGTTCCAAAGCCTCATCAGCAACCTTAGCAACATCGCCCCATACCTCGTCCTCATCATCAACAGCTTTCTGAACGATGAAAACATCGGGAAGTCTGATAAGATTTGACAGCGTAAGATCATCGGCAACACAAAGCTCATCAGCTGCACCTCTGAGCGCATTTATATATCCCTCAGCAACACCCTTATTAATAGCAACTTCAGTATCTCTGCCCTCGATGTTGTTAATAGAAACAGAAACATCGACTTTTCCGCGGGATATTTTTGATTTCAGCAGTACTTTAAGCTTTTCGTCAATATAATTATATGACCTTGGAATACGTGAATTATACTCATAATATCTATGATTAACAGAACGGATTTCAACAAGAATATCCCTGCCGTTTAGAATCATTTGCGACCTGCCATAGCCTGTCATGCTTTTAATCACCGAATCGCCCTCTTTCATTAAAAATAATACGTATCGCACAAATTTGCGCATAACTACACTATTTTATTATACCACGTTTTACATCAAAATGCAAGGGCTTAATGAAAAACAAATCGCACAAAAAGGAATGTCAAAGCGTCTCATAATTTAAGCAATATTCAAATAAAAAAGGGACGCCGAAGCGTCCCTTTAAAACTATAATCAGTAATAATTTAATTACTTAGCAGCTGCATCGTACTCATCAGCAGTCATTGGGAACTGTGAAGCCTTTACGAGACCAGCATCAACACCCTTGATAGCGATAGAGTCAGCAGTTGTGATACCGCCACCATTATCGATAACGTCACCGTTGATCTGACCCTGAGCTGTAAGACCGTACTTATCAGGGTTACCAAGAGCCTGGAGGATAGCTGTAGAGTCAGCAATTGTTACCTTGCCGTCACAGTTAGCGTCACCCCAGAGAACATCACCTGTTGGAGGTTCTGTCTTATCATACTCACCAGGACCACCAACATCAGGAGTACCAGCGCCTTCACCCATAGGAATGTTAGGTGTGCCAGCTGTAGCGTCAGCAAGGTGAGCCTCATCCTGCATGAAGGAAGCAATCCAAGCAAGAGGTGAGTTCCAGTTGATTGTTACCTCGTTTGTAGACCAAGCTTCGATAGAGTCAACGAAACATCTCTGTGAGGGGTTGCCCTCCTTACCGGGAACGAATCCGAGAGCACGAACGTATGGATCCTGGAGACCTGCGTTAGGACCGCCTGAGAGAACTCCGTCAGGAGCAAGAGGCAGAGTCTTATCAAGCTCGTAAGACCAATATCTGTGGTGAGGATTCTTTTCCTTGTATGAACCGTAACCGGTTACGAATGAGAATGACAGCGGGTTGTTACCGAAGAGGTAGTCAAGAGCTGTAGATACACCATTCATGTACTTGATATCGTCTGTAATATCGTAAGCGTAAGCCATTACGATACAGTTATTGATAACCATGGAGTTTGAACCCCACTCATAACCCTTGATGATAATCTCAGGCTTGAGGTTGTTAGGATCGTTGTATCCAGGTCCGTCATATGTGTAAGGAATTCCATAACCCTGGCTGTCTTCCATATCAATGTATGTATCAGCAGCCGTGAGGATAGAAGACTTAAGTGTAGAAACTTCACTATCAGAAAGGAGATCGCTGTGGAGAGCGAGTGCGAGTGAACCAGCAGAAGCTGTATTACCCCAGTTGAATGATGTGAATGAACCGTCCTTGTTCTCACCACCAACCATTCTTGTCTCTACCTTGTAAGCGTAATCGGACTCATCAATAACCTTCTTGAATGTTGCAGCGTCTGCATCGCCCATTCTTGAAGCAGAAATGAAGATTTCACAAGCTGCCCAGTAAGCGTCATCAAGAACGTTGTTATCACCGTAAGGTCCGCCGCCCTTTGCCTGCCACATAGGAGCATAGAGTGAATCCTCTCTGATTTCTTCCTTAGGACACTCACATTTAAGTGTAGGATGCTGAGTTTCTGTAGAATCATATGCATACCAGTGCTCTTCGTAAGCAGCGAAAGCTTCCTTAGCTGACTCAAGGTATGTTGCAGCCTTATCAGCGTCATAATCAGCCCAAAGTCTTGCAGCCTGAGCAGCACAAGCAGCGTAGTTCAGTGTAGCAGCGAACGTAGGAGGCTTAACGATACGTGTTGTCTCCCACTCTGTCTCGTAGTCGTAAGGTCTTGTAGCAAGTCCTGTCCACTTGTGGTCGTGGAGCTTGTGGTAGTAGAGACCACCAGCAACCTTGCCCCATGTAGGCTCAGAATCTTCAACCTTCATGTCTGCGATCCAGTCAAGCTCTACAGCAGCTTCGTCAAGAACGTCAGGAATCTTGTTTCCAGCCTCAGGAATAACAACAACGCCTGAGTTATCAGCAAACTTCTTCTTATCCTTACCATAAAGAGCAGATCTCTCATACATGTTCTGGAGTGTCCAGATAGAGATACCGCCGTTTACAACGTACTTACCGTGGTCACCGGCATCGTACCAACCGCCGTTAGCAGTAATCTTGGATGACGCATATGTACCTGTAGCCTCTTCCCTGCTTGAGTACTCATTCATCCAGACTTTCTGAACTGCAGCTGTATCTGTCTTATGACCGCCCTTATGAGCGAGTGTAGATGTATCACCTGATGTGATGTATGAACCTTCAATATCAATACCGGAACGGTTCTGATAGAAGTAGTTCATAGCGTTTGTGAGCATGTTGTGGCTCTCATCGTAGTAGATGTTGTCGCCGATGTTGAAGTCGAAAGATCTCCACTTCTCACCTGCGATACGAAGGAAGTATCTACCGGGAGTTGTGTACTCGGAGAAATCGAGCTTGCAAACGTTATCGTCAGAATCAGCATCGTACTGCTTAGGCTCTGATGTACCTGTGTAAACAACCTTACCGGATGCAGAATCAACGAGCTCGAAATCATATGTATTGCTGCTCAGATCGAGCTTGGATGAACCGTAAAGAATATCACCATTGTTATCAGAGAATGTAGCAACCTTCTTGAGGTTAGAATAGTAACCAATCTGGTTTACAGAGATATAGTTAAGAATTGTATCGCCGTCCATAAGGATGTCGGGATTCTGCTTGGAAGCATAATCACGGTTTACAGCACCGTAGGAGTTAGAAGGATCTGCGTTACATGTATCAGGTGCATATTCATCGGGACATGTTGTACAAATGATTGACATATCGTCGAACCAGAGCTCATCGCCGTCCTTAGCGTTACCTTCATACTGAGTACCCTTAGCATAGTGGAATGCCCACTCTACGCCTTCGAGATCCTTGGTAGGTGTAAATGTACCCTCAAAAGTCTGGTAGGAAGTAGACAGAGTTGCTGCCTTACCCCACTGGCCGCCCATATGGTAGCCCATTGTCATTTCAGTACCATAAAGAGAGAAATACTCTTCATCACCCTTGATGTTACCGATCTTTGAGCAAAGCTGCATACCTGCTCTATTAGACTTAGCTTTGAAGCTTACCTTGTATGTATGACCTGCCTTGAAGTTAAGATTTCTGTGTCTGAACTGAAGATCCCACTTCTCTTTAGCGCCACCCTGAGCAACGTCAACTTTGATGTGGAAAGCTCCGTCCTCGATTGCGAAGTCCTGCTTAGCGGGGCTTGTTTCGCAAGTGTGCCAAGGAAGTGCCTTGTAGTCAAATGATGTCTCACCGAGAACCTGACCAGCAGAAGCACTCATTGTTGCAACATTAGCAACTGTTGGTGCAATCATAGTAGCAGCCATAAGGCTTGCAACGATTGCGCTTTTAATTTTCTTGTGCATTTTTATACCCTCCCAAAAGAATTAAAAATATTTTTCTATAACGCAGTATCAGTGCATACACTGCGATTATAAGTATGATTCAACGAGGACAGTTAATCCGCATGGATATAACTTGCACCTGTCCCTACCCGTTATCCTAATTATAGTATATCTCTTCAAAAAAGTAAATAGCTTTTTGAAATTTCGTTTATTTCTATAATATCGCCCCCTATTTTTTGTGTATTTTTTACAATTGATAGCAAAAAACAAAGAGAGCACAGGCTCTCTTTGTGTCTTAATTATGAATAAGTTATTTTGAAAGTGGAAGATCCTTTATATCTATAAGTTTAGCATCCACTTTGAGAATTGTAATAGCGTCATCAGCTGTAATTCCTGCAACACCATTTACATCAGCATTTACAGAACCCTCTTCGGAAAGTCCATATTTATCGGCATTTCCAAGAGCCTGTAAAATCGCTGTAGAATCGGCAACTGTAACCTTACCGTCGCAGTTTGCATCACCGTAAAGAACATCACCAACAGGCTCTGTAGGCTCATCAGGCTTATCTGTTGGGTCAACCACAGGATCTGTAGGCTTTACAATAGGTTCTGTCGGAGTAACAACAGGAGGCTCAGTAGCGCCAATATCAGCACCGGGAACAGCCTTTGTGCCGTCGGGTTCTTCACCCCATACAAGCGCACCATTTACATACATAGGAATATGCTTATTATAAGAAGCAGGGTCTTTAAGGCTGTCTGTAGCTGTTACACCCTCGAATGACCAGTCATTTGCAGGATCCCATGCACCCTTTGTAGGAGTACCGTCAATAGCGTCAGGAATTGAAACTCTGAACTGAACTTCATCTCTGTGCTCGCTCTGTCCTGTAGGCTGAATAGCTCTGCCGTCCTCGAACTTAACCTCTGCGTAATATGTGTTGCCTGTGGGATCGCCCTCGTACTTATAAGGACCTGAAACAGTACCGTATCCCTGTTCGCCCTCCTTATACTGCTGAGCCTTACCCTCAACATTAACTATATCAACAGAATATCCTGCTTCGAGGAGCTCAGAAACGTCGAAATAGTAGCGGTAGGAGATATCTTTCTGAACTCTTGCAGGCCATGCTGTGTGGTTCATAGCCCAAGCCTTGATTTCAGTGTAGCTGTCGCCGCTTCCATTAAGAACTGCACCAACTTTCCACTCGTCCCACTTAGGAGTTTCAACAGGTGGGAAGTTTGCAAGCTTTTCGCCGCCCTTATCAGCAACCATAGCGCACATTGCAGCTGTAAAGCCTGCGTTATAGTCGATAGCAACTTCTGAATACTCATACTGAGCAACGCTGTTTGTGTACTCGCCTGAGCTGTTAGGTCCTCCTACAAGAGCACCGTAAAGAGTATGAGCATACTCTGTCTGCCAGCCCTCATTGCTTCCCTCCTGACCAAGATCATTCCAGTGGTCATCGTGAACACCTGATGTTGTTCTGTGGTGGATAGCTGTAGGATTCTTGTCACCCATACCGAGAACATAGCAAAGACCAAGGTCGTTATCACCGAACATATAGTCAAGCTGACCCTGTGCCCAGTTATTGTACTTATCAGCAAGTGCGGCATTATCCTTGAAAATAGTATCAGCTGCAAGCTTCGCAATCCATACAGTATTTGCAGAGTGACGGTTTGCGCCCCAGTTCATAAGCCAAGCAAGTCCGTCGGGAGTATATGTTACTCTCTTTCCGCCGTATCCCTCATCCCAGTAATCAAGGTGGTGAGCGATGTGGTCAATCCACTCCTGCTTGCCCGTATTCATAGCATAAAGGAGAGCAGCAGCCTGTGTTGTATCATCCCAGCAGAAGCCCCATGTATACTTCCAGTCTGTAGACTGGCTCTCAGTTGGGAACTGAGGGATATAATCGGATTCAATCTTATCAAGATAGCTCTTGTCGCCTGTAGCCATATAGAGCCAGTTTGCAGCATACATACAATCGTCTACCCATGAACTTGGCTTGTACATACTGCCCATAGCACCGTTTTCGTTATCTCTGATCGAATCAGCTGTCTTGAAATATTTTTCAGCCTGTGCAAGATAAGCAGCAGCCTTATCGGGCTGGTCGTCCTTGAAGATAATATATCCCTGTGCAAGAGCAGCTGCGCAGAGTGCAATTGTACAGGAGTCAGCAATTTCGTCGTAAGGACGCTCCCAATCGCCGTTATTGAGGTGATGCTTTCTGAGATATACCTCAGCACTGCACCAGATGTTATGGTCGGTAGAGCCGCCTGTGAAGTCACCGATTGTACCGATAACCTTGCCGTCTCTGTCTGCCTGCATAACATAGTCAAGTCCCCACTGTACGTTGTTGCGGTACATTTCGCCAAGACCTGCCTTATCTACAGCGTCCTTGTACTGGATATAGCCCCAAGCAAGAACAGATGCGGAATATGCATTTGTCAAAGTGAACTTGAAGTGGTCACCTGCATCGAACCAACCGCCGGGGATGATGTCAGTTTCAACACCCTCCTCGTTAATCATTGAGTCTGCTCTCCACGGAACACAGTTCCACTCAGGAAGAATACCTGACTGCTGTACCTCGTAGAAGAACAAGGATTTCTGGAGTGCTTCTGCATAGTTGACATCAACTGCCGCCGAGGACTGCGCCAACGGAAGCGCTGACAGCATACCTGCGGAAACTGCCATAGCAGAAAGAGCCGCTGTGATTTTCTTAAAATTCATTATTAACTACCCCTCTCGTTTTTTTGATATACTTTCCAGCATACCATTACACATTAAATATACACCATTTTCGAACTTTTGTCAAGGTTTAAGGCGTTTTTAAGCTGTTTTAACAATACAAAGATTTTATTTTCAGCAATTTGCACAGAAAAATCATCATTCAGAAAGCTATTGATATTTTTTCATTGGTATTATTCCGCATCAGAAGCAGAATCAACCAACTCGCAGTACATATCGTCAACATTTTTATTTTTAGCCATTTGCAGTCTGATAAATTCGGCAGGAAAAAAGCACTCATTTTCTTTGCAATCAGTAAATGCAAACAACGCATAATCAGCATCTTCTTCGTCTATCGCCCATATAATTCCGTCATCTGATTTATAAAACACAGAGCTTTTTATACTGTTGTCAATTATTATTGTAACTGATTTTAACTGTAAATTATCCTTTTTCATATTTATAACAGATAAATCAAATGAAATATCTAATTCTTGTGACTGCCCATTCAGAACAGCTTCAAAAGCGGATATTAATTTATCATTTCCAACTCTGTCAAAAGTCATATAAACCGACCTTTTATCCTGTCTGACAATTTTAATCATATTCAATCACCCTGCTATATTTCTCTGTATAGTAATCTTTCGCTGTCCGAACGACATTTTCAGTATTTCCACAATACAGACACATTCTCAGCCTTATTTTTCGAGTACGCAATGAAACAGTTCAAGATACTGCCCGTCCTCAAGAGTAACTATTTTTTCTTCTGTGTAATTCTCACGGAAGAATTCATACATTGCGTCATCGTCGAAATCTTCAAGACTGTCATGTACATAATAGAAATACATGTCACTATCATCAATGGTTTTAACCTTATAAGTGCCGGCTTCGACATCAACTCCTACTTTAAACATACCCGAATGTTCAAAGGGATTATTCTCTATTGTATGCATTGAAGTATCATAGGCACTGCACCACGCTAAATCAAGATATTGTCCGTCCTCAAGTTTTGCATAACGGGAATATTCAAACCACGAACCGAAAATTTCTTCTTCATCATCCGAAAGTGAAGCATAAGCCTCATCGAACCCCTCAGGCACATTACTGCCTAAATCATCGGAGTAAAGAAGATATTCTCCGGCAGGAATATCCTCGCCTACAACGTATTCTCCTCTTGGGTACACTCCCACGTTTTCATCATCTTCCACAGGATTTTCAGAAAAATCAATTTCAGGTACTTCAATTTCAGGTATCTCTATATCAGGTATCTCAATATCGGGAATACTTATCTCAGGCATACTGATTTCGGGGATTTCTATAGAAATTTGCTCTTTATTTCTTCTCTCATTTTCGTCTAATATATTGTGCAAAACAGAGAAAATCACCATAATTACCGTAATAATAATGACCAGTATAATAAATACCAAAAGATTATTTGAATTTTTTCCGTTGACTTTATTCTTATCTTTTATTATTCCCTTTTTAAAGTCCTCGCCGCAGTGAGTACAGAATTTATTAGTCGCAGGCTGTATGGTTCCGCAGACTTCGCACATAACCTCGTCCAATTCCTGTTCGCTATGAATATCTTCTGTATCGTATCCGCAATATTCATCTTTCATATAATCGCCACCTTTACAAAAAAGGCCATACCTTACGGTACAGCCTTTTAAATCTCAATTTACGGGATTATTCCTCGTCCTCGTAATCCTCGTCTTCAGCGTCGTCTGCATCCTCAAGAAGAGCGCGCATAGAAATGCTGATTCTCTTGGACTCGTCGTCGATATCGATAATCTTAACATCAACAACATCGCCAACAGAAACGATATCCTTAACATTCTCAACCTTCTTGTCAGCAAGCTGTGAAATGTGGATAAGACCGTCTACACCGTCAATAATCTGTGCAAATGCACCGAAGCTTGTTGTAGAAACGATTGTAGCCTTAACAACATCGTCGATAGCGTACTGTGACTTGAAGATTTCCCAAGGATTGTCCTCAGCCTTCTTGAAGCCGAGAGAAATTCTGTTCTCCTCAGCGTTGAGATCCTTGATGTATACTTCAAGAGTATCACCAACAGATACAACTTCGCTGGGGTGCTTGATGCGCTTCCATGAGAGCTCAGAAATATGAACCATACCGTCGATACCGCCGAGATCAACGAATGCGCCGAAGCTTGTAAGGGACTTAACCTTACCTACGTATGTCTTGCCGATTTCAGCATCAGCCCAGAATGCAGCCTTTGCTTCTTCCTTCTTAGCGGAATCAACAGCCTTGATAGAACCAACAGCTCTCTTCTTGCCGCCCTCGTCTACCTCGATAATCTTGAACTGAACCTTCTGCTTGTTGAGCTGGTCAAGCTCTGCTCCTCTGGGGAGACCTGTCTGTGAAGCAGGAATAAAGATTCTTACGCCCATATAGCTGAGTGTAACGCCCTTGTTTACGATACGGCTTACAGTACCCTCAAGAACAGTGCCCTCTTCCTTAGCCTTAACAACAGTGTCATAGCCAGCCTGCTCGTCAACCTTTCTCTTGGAAAGAGCAACAGTACCCTCGCTGTCGTTTACCTTAATAACGATAAGCTCAATCTTATCGCCAACAGAAACGATATCCTCAGGCTTCTTTGTGGAATCATCAGTAAGATCCTCAAGCTTAACATAGCCTGTGTGCTTTGTACCGAGGTCTACAGTAATCTCAGCGTTATCAACGCTAACTACGTAACCCTCTACCTTCTCTCCTGTATGTATTTTCTTGAAAGACTGATCGAGAGCTTCCGCAAAATCGATCTCCTCATCAATTGCATTGAGATTTACATTCTCTGTCATGGTTGTTTGTACCTCCTCGATTATATATGCCGGCGTGGATGCCCCGGCTGTTATGCCGATTTTGCCGGCACAGGGCAGCATCAAAGATGAAAGCTCGTCCGAATTTTCTATGTGATACGTTTTACAATAACGGCTGCACACCTCGTAGAGTTTCACGGTGTTTGAGCTGTGTTTACCGCCCACAACGAGCATAACGTCAGAACTTTTTGCAAGCTCAGCTGCATCTGACTGTCTCGTATCTGTAGCACTGCATATTGTATCGAATATAACAATATCGGGATTATCTTTAGGAATCACCTTTAAACATTCTTCCCATTCTATTATATTATACGTTGTTTGTGCGACAAAAGCAAGCTTTTTTTGCAAAAAATTCTCGTTTTTTTCAAAAACGTGTTTTAGCTCAACATTATCCTTAAAAACGCAGTATTTTTGTTCACAATGACCAATAATTCCCTGTATCTCAGGATGATTTACATCACCTGCAATGAGAATCATGTATCCCTCTTTTGATTTTTCCGCAACTATCTTGTGAATTTTCGCGACAAAAGGACACGTAGCGTCGAGCATACGACAGCCTTTTTCCCTGATTTTATCGTACACATCTCGTCCTACACCGTGGGAACGGATAACAACTGTCTCATCGGGAAGAAGCTCGTCAACGGAATTTACCACTCTTGCGCCCTTTGCATTCATATCGTTCACAACGTCCTGATTATGAATTATAGGTCCAAGAGTAGCCACCTTCGTGTTGCTTTCCAATTCATTATACACCATTTTTACGGCTCTGTCAACCCCGAAACAGAAACCCGCTGATTTTGCCACAGTAACTTTATTCATCTGCCTGCTCCTTTTCGGTGTTATCAGTAAGCTTTTCGGGCTCAGGCTCACCCTCCACAAGCAGCTTTATATCTGCCATATAGCGATTTTTCAGCTTTACAAGCTGTCTGGGATTTGGTGTATCGCAGATTTCCACATATTCCGCAGGATCAATGGGCGCACCGTACTTTATTGTAATTTTTGTACGGAATTTCAGCTTTTCGCCGAAAATTAGTCCTATTGGAACTATGGGCTTATTTGCACGTACTGCTATTACTGCCGCGCCTGAATGTCCGCGGTGCACCTTACCATCCTTGGAGCGTGTACCTTCAGGGAAAATTACAAGATTCTGTCCGCTTTGAAGTCTTTCAACGGCTGTGTCAAGAACTCCTGTATCGCCTTTGCCGCGAGATACGGGAAATGCACCCAGATTTCTAATAAGCCAGCCGAAAATCTTGTTTTTGAACAGTTCCTCCTTAGCCATAAAGGAGTGCTTACCCTTTATGCCGCAGCTTACAAGGGGCGGATCCGCATTTGTGCGGTGATTTGAAGCGAAAATCACATTTGTATCCTTTGGAATATTTTCTTTGCCCTCCAGCTTTACGCTGAATGCTATGTTCATAGCTATCCATACAAGCCATTTACAAATATAAAACATACTACACCCTCTCCTTGATTATTTCAGCAATTTTTGCCGCAGACTGCTCCAGAGTAAGCTCTGTTGTATCTACAAGAACAGCGTCCTCTGCCTGTTTCAGCGGAGCTGTTTCGCGGTTCATATCGTTATAATCGCGCTGTACGATATCCTTGAGTATCTCCTCATAGGTCGGGCAATCAGGCTTTTCTGAAAGTTCTTTGTATCGGCGGTTTGCTCGTTCCTCTGCTGAGGCTGTGAGAAATATCTTAACGTCGGCATTTGGAAGCACAACTGTTCCAATATCCCTGCCGTCCATAATTATATTATTTTCACGGGCAAGCTTCTGCTGTAAATCAAAAAGTCTTGCTCTCACCGCAGGAATTGCGGAAGTTCTCGAAGCCGCCATGGATATTTCGGGAGTGCGGATAAGTTCAGATACGTCTCTGTCTCCCAGATATACACGCTGTGCGCCGTCAATGAATTTAAGGGATACGTCAACATCTCCCAGAACCTTTTCAATATCCTCGTCGGGTATATTGTTCTCTGTGAGATAAAGGGCTACAGCGCGATACATTGCGCCTGTGTCCACATAGATATACCCCATATCCGCGGAAACCATTTTCGCAATGGTACTTTTTCCTGCACCTGCAGGGCCGTCAATAGCTATATTTATTGTTTTCATAATTTATCTCCATTCTGTAAATGAAATTACTGCGTCCACAGCAACAGCCGCCGCTGTAAGAACTGCAAATCCTATACATACCCACTTCGGAAGCTTTTCGCTGAGTTTTCCCGAAAGCGGATGAACCACAAAGAGATACAGCAGGGCGAATAAGCCGAATATTACGCTTGAAATCAGGCTTGCGCGGTCAAGTATTGAAAAATACCAGTCCTCATATGTCCAGAAGTGTCTGCCGAATATAAAATCAAGCAGATATGACGCGCCAAGTTCAAAAACCGTTGTGATTACCGCCGAAACAGTAAAAACGAATAAAGGACTGTGCTTTTTTCTGCCGAGAAAAGCAAGGAGAATAAACGCTCCCACGGCATATATCGGCACAATTGGCATATGAAGCATACCTCTGTTGTAGACATACCCGTACATTATCCACACAACCGCGACCTCGTAAAGCCAGCCCACGAAGCCTGCAAGCATAAACTCAAATGAATATCGGAAAAAGTTTCTGAAAAAGTTCTCCATAATCAACTGCGTATCTCCGCACCAAAGGGTAAAAGTGCAAGCTTAGCAAGCTTGAAGAATTGCAGTCCGAAAGGTATGCCGATTATTGTAATGCACAGGCAAATTCCCCATAAACAAAAGGCAGCCGCCATTTCAAGACCGCCGAAAATCAGCCATAAAATGTTTATTAATGTGGAAACTGCACCGCCCTTGTATTCAACTTCCTTGCCAAAGGGCATAAAGGAAAGCCCTGCAAACTTGAAGCATTGCACACCCACAGGAATTCCCACAATGGTTATGCACCACAAAACTCCCACGATTATCCAGCATAATGCACTGAATAAACCGCCGAAAATAACCCATAAAATATTACCAATACATCCCATATCTGTCACTCCTTATAAGTATAAAGCCGCTGAATACGCGGTAGAGAATGCAATCTGCAAATTAAATCCTCCTGTGTATGCGTCAACGTCTATAACCTCTCCTGCAAAGAAAAGTCCGCTTACAAGCTTGGATTCCATAGTTTTCGGGTCTATTTCCTTTACGCTTACTCCGCCGCTGGTGATTATCGCCTCGTCAATGGGGCGGAATCCCGAAATTCTCACGGGGAAAGCCTTTATTAATTCCCCGAATTTCCGCCGTTCCTCTTTGGTAATGCTGTTAATCTTCCTTTCGGGAGCGATTCCCGAAAGCTTCACTATTACGGGGATAAGCTTTGCAGGAAGAAGTTTGCGTATGCCGTTCTGGAAATCGCGGTTTAGATTTTCCGCGAAATCACGCTGAATACGCGCATCAAGCTGTTCAGCAGTAAGGGCAGGTTTCAGGTCGATAACAGCCTTGAAGCGATTTGGTTTCATCTCTTTGATATGACTGCTTGCAGAAAGCACAAGAGGACCGCTCATGCCGAAATGAGTGAACAGCATTTCTCCCATTTCGCTGTATACCGTCTTTTCGCCCTCCATAAGCTTCAATGTGACATTGCGGAGGGAAAGTCCCATAAGCTCCGCGCAGAATTTATCGGGAGAGGTAAGCGGCACAAGGCTGGGTTTCAGCTCTGTTACGGTATGACCTGCCTGCTCCGCGAAAATATAGCCGTCACCTGTTGAGCCTGTTGCAGGATAGGATTTTCCGCCGCAGGCAACAAGAACGCTCTGACTGCGATATTCCTTGCCGTCGGCAATTACACCCCTGCATGCGCCGTCAACGATAATCAGGGATTTTACCGCTTTTCTCACGATTTTTACCCCGAGATTTTTCAACTCGCGGTCAAGGGCATTTACAATATCCTCCGCATTGTCGCTTACTGGGAAAACTCTGTTACCCCTTTCGGTTTTCAGAGGCACTCCAAGCTCCTCAAAGAAAGCCATTGTTTCCTCTGCGCCGTACATTGCAAAAGAACTGTACATAAATCGGCTGTTTACAGGGATATTCTCCATATGCTCACGGGTCGGAGAATTGTTGGTGACGTTGCACCGCCCCTTTCCTGTTATGCGCAGTTTTCTGCCGATACGCTCATTTTTTTCAAAGAGCATAACGCTCTTTCCCCAGCGCGCCGCATATATAGCCGCAACACATCCTGCCGCGCCGCCGCCAATTATAATAGTATCTGTCATTTTTATTTCCTTTTAAATAAGTTTTCAAGCCTTGCCGATATTTTTTCCCTGTGTTCTGCGGCGGCGAGTTCATCTCTGAAATATATTCCGTTTTCAAAGGTGAGCACATCGCCCTCCTTTACGCCGTCGGGAAGCTGTGAAAGGGGGATATCAAGCATTATTCCCTCATTTTCAATTACGGCATAGCCATTTTCTATGCGGTCGATTACCATGAATTTTTCCTTTCCGTTGACACTTCAAGTTCTTTTCCGTCGGAGGATATAACAACAGTTCCGTCAAGGTCTGTGCGGTATATCTGGTCGGCAAATTTATCAAAGCGCTTCATTATGGAATCTACAGGATGACCGTAGCTGTTCCCTGCACCGCAGGACACCACAACAATTTCAGGCGAAAGCGCTGTGAGAAACAAATCCGTATTTGATGTATCGCTTCCGTGGTGTGCCGCCTTGTATACGTCTACATTTTCGGTTACTCCCGAAAGAACCATTTTTTCCTCAGCCTCTGCCTCGGAATCTCCTGTAAAGCAGAAATTATTCTTGCCGTGTTTCAATATTACTCCCACAGAGCAGTTATTGAGATTTTCACTGTCGCACTGCCACGGAGAGATTATACGGAATTCCGCGTCGCCCATTTGCTTTTTCATTCCCACTTCCGATTTTACAAGGTCTGTTTCGGTATCCTCCACAGCGTCGAGAAATTTTTCAAAATATACGGAAACGGGAATCGCCTCTGTTGTAAGCGGTGGAATTATTACCTCTCCAACGTCAAAACAGCTGATTATCTCGCTCATTCCGCCCATATGGTCGGAGTGAGGATGAGTCGCAATGACATAATCGAGAGTTTCAACGCCCTCTCGGTAGAGATAGCCGATAACCTTATCAGCCTCAGAATGTTCACCGCAGTCTATGAGCATATTTTCGCCGCCGCAGCTGATGTAAATGCAGTCCCCCTGCCCTACATCGATGAAATGAACTCTGAGATTGTCGTCAGCAGGCTTGTGAATACTGCCTCTTACGCTGTTCCATACAATTATCGCTATCAGCAGGAAAATACTGAGTATTACTGTGCCGATTCCGCCTAAACTCTGGGTTTTCCGCTCTGTTTCTTTCCTGTTGCTCTGCCTTTTGATTTTATATCTTTTCGGTGCTGAGACTTTGGTTGATGTCCTGAACCTCGTTTTTTCTGATTTCTGCCGTCTTGCCATTGTTTTTCACCGCCCTTACTGCGTGATTTCGGCTTGTCGTCCTCAACAAGACAATTTGGCGAACTGCCTATGAGATCATAACGTCCTGCTTTTTTCAGCGCTTCAAGGACGATTTCTTTATTCTGAGGGCGGAAATACTGTAACAGTGCCCTCTGCATTGCCTTTTCCTTTGGAGTTTTCGGGACATACACCTTTTCCATGGTGTAAGGGTCAAGCTCCGTGTAAAACATACAAGTTGAAATCGTTCCCGGTGTTGGGTAGAAATCCTGCACCTGCTCAGGACGGATTTTGTTGTCACGGAGGAAAAGCGCAAGGTCTATAGCCTCATTCAGCGTACTTCCGGGGTGGGAGGACATGAGATATGGCACAAGATACTGTTCCTTGCCGATTCCCTTTGTTATCTCGTAAAATCGCTTCTGAAATGCCTTGTATGCTTCAATATGAGGCTTGCCCATTTTATCCAGAACAACAGCTGAACAATGCTCGGGAGCAACTTTCAGCTGTCCGCTTACGTGATGTTTTATCAACTCACGGATAAATTCGTCGTTTTTATCCTCCATAAGATAATCATAGCGGATTCCTGAACGGATAAACACCTTTTTGATGCCCTTGATTGCCCTGATTTTACGCAGCATAGCCAGATATTCGCTGTGGTCTGCCTTTAATGCAGGACATGGTGTGGGAGCAAGGCATTTTTTACCCATGCAAAGCCCCTTTTCAATCTGCTTTTCACAGGAAGTATGACGGAAATTTGCCGTTGGACCGCCTACATCGTGGATATACCCCTTGAAATCGGGCATTTTTGTAATTCTCTCCGCCTCCGCAAGAACAGATTCCTCACTTCTTACGGTGATTTTTCGCCCCTGATGAAGCGCAATTGAGCAGAAATTACAGTATCCGAAACAGCCGCGGTTATGAGTGATTGAAAAACGTACTTCCTCAATTCCCGGAACACCGCCCAAAGCCTCATATGACGGGTGATACCGCCGTGTATAAGGCAAACTGTATATGTAATCCAGCTCCTCTGTTGTAAGGCTCTTTGCAGGAGGATTCTGCACAAGCATCATATTCCCGTGGCGCTGTATGACCGTCTTGCCGTATACCTCGTCCTGCCAGTCGTACTGGATTTTCGTAGCCTTTGCGTATTCCCTCTTATTGTCACGTACCTGTTCAAAAGATGGGCATTGTGCCGCACCTAAAGGCGTATTTACAGGCTCTGTCATGTAGCAGGTACCGCGTATATCGTGGATATCCTTTATGTTTTCGCCATTTGCAAGGCGCGTGCAAAGCTCCTGTATCTGATGCTCGCCCATGCCGAACATAAGCAAATCTGCGCCGCTGTCTGCAAGAACTGAGGGACGGACAGCATCGTCCCAGTAATCATAATGGGCGAAACGTCGGAGAGAGGCTTCAAGTCCGCCTATAGCTATTGGGATATCCCCGAAATACTCGCGGAGCTTCTGACAGTACACAATAACAGCTCTGTCAGGGCGTTTTCCTGCAATTCCTCCTGCGGTATAGGCATCGTCGGAGCGCTTGCGCTTTGCCGCTGTATAATGTGCAACCATGGAATCTATATTTCCCGATGTTACCAGAAAGGCATATTTCGGACAGCCGAATTTGCGAAAATCCCTGTCGCTGTGCCAGTCCGGCTGAGAGATAATTCCCACTGTATATCCCATAGCTTCAATAAGACGGGTAACGATTGCCGCACCAAAGCTTGGGTGGTCAACGTAGGCATCTCCTGTTATGTAAATGAAATCAAACTGCTCAATGCCGTTTTCTTCCATTTCTTTTCTTGTTAATGGTATAAACTTGTCATACATATAATTATCTCACCAATCAATTAATTCTTGAAAAGAACAGACGGGTGCAGGCACTGCCTGCTATTCTTCCAGTTTACGCAGCTTCCATTCGTCAAACTGCATTTTTGACATGAGCACCTTTCGGGGTTTTGAACCCTCTGCTTCGCTGACTATGCCGCGTTCCTCCAGCTCGTCCATGATACGTGAAGCCCTTGCATATCCCAGTTTCAGCTTCCTTTGAAGCATTGTTGTGGATATCTGCCCGTTATTCACTGCAACCTCTGCCGCTCTGATGATTAAATCCTCGTCAGAACCCGATTCAAAGCCACTGTCGGAACTGCCGCCATGGTCGCCCTTGGTTTGTGGTACAAAGTTTTCAACAGCTTCAACAATCTGCTTGTCGTATTCCCCTGTTGCCTGTGCGCGTATGAAATTCAATGTTTCGTTAATATCCTTTGAAGATGCAAAACATCCCTGTATACGTATAGGCTTGCTTGTACCAATGGGCATATACAGCATATCGCCGTTGCCAAGGAGCTTATCCGCGCCTGCCATATCAATAATTGTTCTGGAATCCACCTGCGACATAACTGAAAGCGCAATACGGCTTGGGATATTAGCCTTGATAAGTCCTGTGATAACGTCTGTAGTCGGTCGCTGAGTTGCTACAACAAGATGCATACCTGCCGCACGTCCCATTTGTGCAAGGCGGCATATGGAATCTTCAACTTCTTTTCCTGCCACAAGCATCATATCCGCAAGCTCGTCAATAAATATGACAATTTGGGGCATACGCTCTATTTCGTCATCATCATCGGCTATTTCGTTGTAGGATTTTATATCATTTGCACCAATATCCGCAAAGGTATTGTATCGGCGCATCATCTCATTTACAGCCCAGTTCAGCGCACCTGCCGCTTTTTTAGCCTCGGTGACAATTGGAATAAGCAGATGCGGTATACCGTCAAACACCTTGAATTCAACAACTTTTGGGTCGATAAGAATTATTTTTACTTCGTCAGGCTTTGCCTTATAGAGTATGCTCATGATTATGGAACGTGTACATACGGATTTACCTGAACCTGTCGTACCTGCAATAATAACATGGGGCATCTTCGTAATATCGCCTACAATGGCATTTCCTGTAATATCCTTTCCCACTGCAAAGGCAAGCTTGCTGTCGGCATTTCTGAACTCAGCAGATGAAAGAATTTCGCGGAGAGTTACAACATCCTTGTTGATATTAGGTACCTCAATACCAACTGCCGCCTTGCCGGGAACGGGAGCTTCAAGACGTACACCCTGAGCCGCAAGACTAAGGGCAATATCGTCCTCAAGTCCGCGTATTTTCGATACTTTTACGCCTGCTCCGGGCTGTATCTCATAACGAGTAATAGACGGGCCTCTGTAAATATCCTTGATAGTAACCTCAACGCCAAAGCTCTTGAATGTATTTACAATCTTTGCCGCCTTTTCGTTCATTTCAGCTACTGCCTCAGTACTTGTTTTTCTTGTTGTGGGAAGTGAAAGCAAATCAAGTCCGGGAAGTATGTATAAAGGCATCTGCTGTTCAGGTTTCGGGGCTTCTTCAACCTCCCCTGCGGCTATTCTGTCAAGACGCTCTTTGTTTTCAACTGCCTTTGAGATTAACTTATCCAGATTTGCCTGAGAATCTTCGTTATTTTCAGTTTCTGTCTGCGATGAATCCTCTGTTTCCGGTAATTCATCAACGGATTCCTCAGCGATATCTTCCGCAGTATCAGTTAAATCTGCTATATCATCCGCATTATTTATATTTACTCCGCCTTCATGAATCGGAATATCAAACTCACGGCTGAACTCGTCAAGTTCTTTCTGCTCCTGAGGACTTGCAGGAACTTTTTCAAGTCTGGGAAGCTTTCTGCTTACCTGCTGGATATCATCCATAGCTATGGATATACCGCTGTTCTGTCCTGCTGTATCTTCCTCGAAATCTTCGTCATCATCGTAATAGTCATATTCGCCGTCAAAGAGATTTCGTACTCCCTCTACCCATTTTCCAAAAGATTTAAAGGGCATTGCCAGCATCTTGAAGAAATCCTCCACATTTTTTCCAGTGGTTATGAGAAGCATTACAAATATTGTAAGTATCATCACAATAACCGCTCCGCCTCTGCCGAGGAGGTTTAAAAGAAAGTAGGAGATAAAGGAACCAAGTATTCCGCCGCCGCTGTAATCAGCGCCTGTCTTGAATGCTTTGCCAATAAATTCACCAAGTCCGTTTTCAGGCATAAATCTGCCGAAAAATACCTGAACGGCGGAGCAGGCAATTACAGTCCAGAAAAACATTGACGCAATTTTTCCTGCGGCTTTGTCGTCACGCTTTCCTATCAGATAGGAGGAATATACAACTCCTACAGGCACTGCAAGAGAAACAATTCCGAATCCGCCTAATATGTAATTATGGAAGCTCTGCCAACCGTCAGTTCCCTTGAACAGTACTGCCATGCCAAGAAGTATGCCTATTGCAAAAGTTACTATTGAGATAATTCTTGCCTGGTCATCGGTAAAGATTTCGTCTTCTCCCAATTTGTTTGAATCATCGGTTTGCTTGGCAGAAGATGTTCTCTGAGTATTTGCATAGGGCTTCTCGTCCTGAGCTTTTACATATTTAACACTTTTTTTGGCAGCTGTATTGTTTTCAGCATTTTCAATTCTTTCCATGAGCTTTTCTTTTTCTTCGTCGGGCATTGCCTTTGCGCTCATTACGTCAAGCTCCTGTGTGTTATCCGCGTCGTCGGATGCGCCTTTTTCTTTCGGCTTGCCGTCGCGGGTAAGATTTTCGTCTATAAAGTCAGCTCCTAAAAGAAATTTTTTTCTTTTACCTGCCATAATTGCCTCCGATTTTCTTTATCATTTACAATTGAATAGGTTTGCAAAAAAATGTTTCTTGCGGACTGCCAAAGGCAGCCCCTACAAATTGGCTATTTTGCAATAATTCACGCAGGGGCGATGTGGGCATCGTCCCCTACGCCGCATTTTCAGCAATCTGTATCAATCGTATCTGATTTTTGTATTTTCTATCATGTCATAAAGACATTCAACTGCATCCGAAAGACTTCCAAGGTGGTCGATAAGTCCAAGCTCTCCCGCCTTTTCGCCGTCCGCCACTGAGCCTACATCAAGTACAAGCTCCTGTGTATTCATCATCATATTGCGGAATACATCCTCTTTTATGCGGCTGTTTTTTGTGACAAAATCAATTATTCTATCCTGCATTTTATCAAAATAGGCAAGCGTCTGCGGTACTCCCAGAACTGTGCCGTTCATGCGGACGGGATGTATTGTCATGGACGCTGAGGGCACAATAAAGGACTTTTTCGCTGATACCGCAAGAGGTACACCGATAGAATGTCCGCCTCCTACTACAAGGGAAACTGTAGGCGTTTTCATGCCTGCGATTAACTCCGCAATGGCAAGTCCTGCTTCCACATCTCCGCCTATAGTATTGAGGATTATTATAAGCCCCTCTACGCTTCTATCCTGCTCTATTGCCACAAGAGCGGGAATAATATGCTCGTATTTCGTCGTTTTGTTCTGCTCGCTGAGGATATAATGTCCCTCTATCTGCCCTATAATATTAAGGCAGTGTATAATATGCTTGCAATTGTTTGGCTTTGATATGCCGTTATCCGCTATCTCATTTTTTTCATCAGCCATAATAATAATTCCTTTCGGGTAATCCTTTAATTTTTATTATTATAACCAATCTGAAAATGAGTATACACATTAATTATATATCATTTCCTGTTCAAAGTCAAGAAAAATATTGAGGATTCGGGCGGATTCAGCGGTAATTCGACAAACTCATTGACAAGTTGAGATTTGTATGATATAATTATGTCATAAGCTTTATATTTGGTTTATATGAAAGGAGAAAATTATGTTTTGTAAAAAATGCGGAAGCGAAATCAGCGACGGCACTAAATTCTGTTCCAAATGCGGTGCTCCAACTGAGGAAAACAGCAAACCGACAATTACTGTTGCTCAGAATGAAAAATCAGGTTCGGCTCACTCAGCTGCTCTCATAGGTAAAATTGCGGTGCTTATTGCGCTGATATGCTTTTTCTTTACGTTTATGTCTGTATCATGCTCGGGTCAGACACGAGAAATCTCGGGTACTGATATGATTTTCGGCGATAAATCAGTTTCACAGGAAGTTGAAGCTCAGGCAGGCGAAAGCTCAGGATTATTCAATATTTTCATACTTTTATCCGCAGTCTCAGGTATTGCCGCAGTTGCCATAAAGAAGAGCGGCATATCCTTTAAGTTATCAGGATTATCTGCAATACTTCTGCTTATTTTCAGATTCTCTGCTAAAAGCTACTATAAAATCGGCGGTGAATCTCTGAAAGAATGGGAGAAAAACGGAATGGATATCAGCTTCGGATTTCCGCTGTATCTGGCTATTATTTTGTTTATTGTCGGTGCTTTGTTTATATGGAGTTCCGTCAATGAAAACAATCAGGGAAATTCACTTAAACAGCTGACAGCTAAGCCAAAGCCTCCTGCTATTCCTGTAAATAATACTCCTCCTGCTGATACAGTACAGGAAACTTCTGTTGAAGATAACAGTAAAACTGAATAATCTTAGTTGCCGCGGAAGTGATTCTGCGGCAATTTTAATGCCTTTTGTAAATCTGTTGACAACTAAATTTATATGTGCTATAATCTTGTTACTGAGGTGATATGCGATATGCTTATAAATGAAACAGAAAAATATAATGAGATATGGGACAAGGTTTATGATTTACTTAAATTCGCGCCCTCATACGAGTACAGAGGTCATTCCTTTAATGTTCATTTGCCCTTTCAAATCAGCGTTGATTATTCGGTATACGCCATTGACGATATGACTGATGAACAAATTGATTTGATTAATGATACCATGAGGCAAATTTTCATTGACATTACAAAGGAAGGTCAGAAAATTTATGCTCTTGACTGGCATCATTCTGCTTTCCTTTACGATCCGAGAAATATTTCCGAACAGAAAAGCCTGATAATACACGACGAAGGATATAACAACGGTGAATATCTTGCCGATTTTCCTTCATTCTACCCCGACGGAGATTATTATTTCTTTATCGCTGAGGATTTCAGCTTCGGCTATTTAGGTCACCCATGGAGACAAGAAATCTGGGTTTTCGGTGCTGATTTGATGAGTGAAATTGAAGCCGTTCACAAAAGCTTTGGTTGGAGAAAGTTGAGGTAATCTATGGATAACCACATTAAAATGCTGGGCAATATAAAATGCAAAGAAGATTTCTTGGACTTTATGCAGCTGTTTATTTCTACTGTCGAAGATTCTTCAATTAACTACTATCTGGAAGCCGTTGCTGCATGGGCTGAGGATATGGACGGTTACTATAAAAATAGTGGAGAACAAATGCCCGAAAATATTAACTGGGATTTCATTGCAACTCTGCTTTACGCAGGCAGTATTTATGAGTGATTCTGCGGAAATTATTTTACAACCCCTTCCATATAAGGGCTGAAATGGGCACTTTTGCAACGGAAAAATGTTGCATATTGAAAAATAATTTTAAAGTTTGGATACATGCACAATCACAAACATTTATTTTTGTGCGATATTCACGAACGACTTTTGATAATTTAAGTAAATTAATCCGCGCACTTTGTAAATATATTTTTTGTTTATTCTATGACAAAAAAGCCTTGACAAACGCATATTAATAAGATATAATATAGTGTATCAGTTAAATTTGAAAAGGGTGAAATTTTAAATGGACAGTTGCCCCGACGGGTGTCATATTAACAAAATAGAATATCGCTTTTCAGGGCATGGTCTGTACTATTTTTTGTGTTAGTACAGGTTATGCCTTTTAGTGCGTATATCGAAAAAAATTTCATCAAAAATATTAAAGTGAGGTATTTTTTATGTTAGGGCAGATTATTCTGCAAATTGTACTTATTGCATTAAACGCGGTTTTCGCCTGTGCGGAAATTGCTGTGATTTCCGCGAATCCCGCCAAAATTGACAAAATGGCTGAGGACGGAGACAAAAAAGCCTGCAAGCTTCAAAAACTTACAGATGAGCCTGCGCGTTTCTTAGCTACAATTCAGGTTGCTATTACTCTTTCAGGCTTCATCGGTGCCGCTTTTGCTGCCGATAACTTCGCAGACAGACTTATCAATCTTACAAAGAATACAGGTCTTGCAGATTATTCCGATATACTGCGCCCTGTGGCTGTTGTTGTCGTAACTCTTATTCTTTCATATATCACTCTTGTTTTCGGTGAGCTTGTTCCTAAGCGTGCGGCTATGAAAAATCCCGAAAAACTGGCTCTTTCTATGGCTGGGGGAATTTCAGCTGTTCAGAAAATTTTTGCTCCTCTTGTGTGGATGCTCAATATCTCCACAAATGGCGTTCTGAAGCTTATGGGGATAAATCCCGAGGACGAGGAAGAAACCGTTACCGAGGAAGAAATTATTATGATGTCTGACGCAGGTGCTGAAAAGGGTACTATCGACGAGGACGACAGCAGAATTATCAAGAATATCTTTGAGTTTGACGATTTGACAGCCGAGCAGGTCTGCACTCACCGTACTGATGTGGAAATGCTCTGGGCTGAGGATTCCGTGGAAACATGGGAAAAGACAATCCACCGCACCCGTCACTCACTTTTCCCCATTTGCGGTGAAAGTGTTGATAATATCATCGGTATTCTCAATGCAAAGGATTATTTCCGTCTTGCTGACAAAAGCCGTGAGAATATCATGAAAAATGCTGTCCGTGAGCCTTATTTCGTTCACGAAAATATGAAAGCCGATGTGCTTTTTGCTCAGATGAAAAAGCGAGGCGCTCACCATTTTGCCGTTGTTGTTGACGAATACGGCGGTATGACCGGTATTATCACTGTTACTGACCTTGTTGAAGAACTTGTGGGAGAATTCGACGACGATGAACTGAATACTCCTGAGCCTGTATTGAAGCAGATTGGCGATAACTGCTGGATAATCCCAGGCATAACCGATTTAGGCGAGGTAAACGAGAAACTGGATATCGAACTGCCCACCGATGATTACGATACCTTCGGCGGCTATGTTATTGCAGGTCTAGGTGAAATCCCCAAAGACGGCCTTACTGCTGAGCTTGACTGCGACGGACTTCATATCGAAGTGCTGAAAATTTACCACCACCGTGTTGAAATCTGCCGTGTGACAAAGGTTGATGCGTAATTAAGCAGCGCTTTACGCTGCAGCCTTTAGCTGTGAGCTTTTAGCTATTAGCTATTAGCTTTTATAGAAGTTGTACTTTTTTACGGTTAATCGTAACTATGTAGTACGTTGTAATACCTTAATCTTTACTTTTTCTATTTATATAAACACAAAAGGGTAATTTATCACCAAAGAGGAACACCTACGGGGCAAAAGGGAGGGAAAAACAAAACTGGTACAAAAGTCGGCATTTCCCTCCCTTTTTCCCCTACGGTTTTCCTCTCTGGACTCTCCTTTCCCTTTCCCCTTTTTTCCTCCCTTTGCCGACTTTTGAACTCGGGGATTTGTTGTATAAGAAAAAGGCAAGTCTTTTCATGCGTGTCAAGTGGTCTTTTCAAATGTTGTTTATTCATTTCTTCTATCTATAAATTGCTGTTTCTATTAAATATAAAGTTTTAGTTGTTGCAAGGTAGTAGGGGGCTGCCTTTGGCAGTCCGCAAAATGTCTTAATAACAACAAATCCGCAGAGGTCAATCTGCGGATTTTTGCAATTATTTGAATTATAGCTTGAAAAAAAAATTACGAATTATTTTCTGCTCCAAAGTCCTTGAAGCTGATGTTCATATCCACGTTGCCCTCGATTCCCGGAACTTTTCCCTCGGAGGTGTACTGCCACATATCATATTCATAATAAAATGTGGGGAAATCCGTATACTCCGCAAGCCAGAAATCATAGTCCTTGATTCGCGGCAAGTCAAGCTTGTGAGTCGAAGTTGAAGCGTTCTGATATACCATTGGCGTATACCCTGCGGATTTTACACGCTCGCAGAATGCTACACAGCAATCAGCAAGCCCCTCAACTGTCATTTTATCAGTACGCGCTGTATCGTCGTATATTATCTCCCAGTCAAATACAATGGGATATGTAATCTTTCTTCCTGCAACGGCGTTGAGAATAGCGTCTGCTTCCTCGATAGCTTCCTCTGTTGTAATTGCTTGTGAGAAGAAGTATACTCCAACATCAATTCCTGCGGCATTTGCGCCGTCTATATTGGTGATAAGGCTGTTATCCAATGTTATTACTCCGCCGCCGTATGTGCGATAGCCTGCGCGAATTATGGCAAATTCCACACCTGCGCCCTTTACCTTTTCCCAGTCAATAACTCCCTGATATTCGGATACATCAACGCCGATTTTCGATTCAAGTCCGTCATTTCCCACGTATTTAACAAATCCGCTGCCGTCCTTGACTATCTCAGATGGCTCAATGGGACTTTTGGGAACATCCGCAAAAACGGGTATGAAAGTCTCCCCCATTGTGTCGTTGTGGACGAGTATCTTTTCGCCGTTGAGCTGGTAAAATGTCTCTTCTTTGTCAATATACGGACGTATTCTGATATCCGAATCTGCATTTGCGGGAACGGTTTTATTGTACTTAGAGGCGAAAATTCCCGTGCTGACTGCAAGCCCCACGATAACAAATCCCTCTAAAATGGAAATTGCTTTAAAAAAATTTGCTTTGTTCAGTTTCATTTTATGTCCTCCGTTGTAATGATGTATACATTATATCATATTTTTCGACTTTTGTAAACATAATTTTAGAATTTTCGGCTTGAAATTAATGGCGTGAAATGATATAATATTATATATTACTTTTTTGGAGGAAATTATGAATTTTGAACGTCTTGAAAAAAATCTCATTGACAATATAAAAGAGGCTCAACTGAAATTAGGCTTCGATAACCGCCCTATGAGCTTGAATTATATGAATTCCTCGCTGAAAAATCTTCTCGGCGCAGAGGTTACAGATGACTTATTATCGGAATTTTCTGACTTTGCTTCGTCAAGGCTCGGTGCGCTTGCTTTTCACAGGATAAAGGGCGGAATCTGTATCACAGTATCTGCTGAGGGTACAGCATATGTCAACAGCCTTACAGGATATGATTTTATTGCTGAACTTGTAAAAAAAGTCAGCAGTCACGCTCCTCTCGAGGAAGTAACCGCTGTTTTCTACAAATATTCCGATAATGTTGTAATCGAGGAAAGCAATAGCGAGGAGTTTGACCTGCTTGCATATTTCCCCGATAAATCCCCCGACGAATACTACTACTGCCTTGCCGCAGAGCCCTGTATAAGCGGCGGTTGTCATGCTATGTATCATCGTTTTATACGGGAAGATTATGAGGAAATGTTTTCAAATTAAGAATTAAGAATTAAGAATTAAGAATTTTGATTATTATAGAGGTGTTTGGAGTAAATTTATGAAAAATATGATAACTTTATGCGGAGATGATTGCAGTAAATGTCCCCGATACCTTGCACAAACTGAGGCTGAACTGAAAGCCGTGGCTGAATTGTGGTACAGGATAGGTTGGCGAAATACCGTGGTTTCTGTTGATGAAATACGCTGTAACGGCTGTTCCGCTGATAAAAAATGTACTTATGGACTTGTGGAGTGCACAAAGGCGCATAATGTTGAAAAATGCAGTCAATGCGTAAATTTCCCCTGTGGTACAATAAATGATATGCTCCGTCGCTCTGAGGAATACAGGGAAATATGCAGAAAAGTCTGCACAGATGATGAATACAAACAAATTTCAGAGGCTTTTTTCAACAAATTTGAGAATATGACGAAAAATTAAGGGCGGTTTATTTCACCGCCCAAAAAATTTTTTAATTCATAATTCTTAATTCATAATTCTTAATTTCCTGACGGAACTCACCATACATATAAAGGGAACCCAGCACAATCAACGGTATATTGCGGCTTTTCGCGTATTCAAGCGCCTGTGCAAATCCGTTTTCTACCGAGCCGCAGGAAACAGCTTCTATTCCCTTTTCCTCAAAGGCGGCGGCAAGGGTATCGCTGTCAAGAGAGCGCGGATTGTCGGGAATAACTGTAAATGCCTTATCAATGAATTTCCCCAGTATTTCGGGATAAAGTCCGTATTCCTTATCTGCCATAACTCCGATTAGCAGGGCTATTTTTCCGCTGATATATGTGCTGATACTTTCAGCAGCCTGAATTATTCCGTCAGGATTGTGCGCCCCGTCGTAAATTATAAGGGGATTTCGGCTTACGACCTCAAATCTGCCGTGCCACACAGCCTTTTCAATTCCCGATTTTACGGCATTTTCAGGAATATTCATACCCTCGTTGCGCAATATTTCAACAGCTGTCAGCACATTTGCAAGATTATATTTCTGATATGAGCCGATAAGCCGTGATTTCAGC
Organism: uncultured Ruminococcus sp.; assembly: GCA_937902395.1. Taxonomy (GTDB): domain Bacteria; phylum Bacillota; class Clostridia; order Oscillospirales; family Ruminococcaceae; genus Ruminococcus. The sequence goes on along the minus strand of CALGTV010000102.1, from coordinate 31,957 downwards.
CTGCCAAAAGCCTTATCGCTGTAAATTACACCATTAATATCACTTTCAAGAACGGTTACACGGTCTTTATCCGCAAGGGTGAGCTGTGAGCCGTTTTTCTGCGATATACTGCGGATTATTCCAAGTGCTTCGTCATCGTTTCCGCCGTAGAGAACAGGTCTTGTCCTTTTGATTATGCCTGCCTTGCACTTTGCAATTTCCTCAATTGTATCGCCTAAAAAAGCCGTATGGTCAAGAGCGATATTCGTTATAACCGAAAGCACGGGATATTCTACCACATTTGTGGAATCCGTTTCGCCGCCCATTCCGCACTCAATCAACGATATATCGCATTTTTTTTGACTGAAAAGCTCATATGCGGCGGCTGTAAGGACTTCAAATTCCGTGGGCTTATCCGCCATATCCTCGCAAATGGGGATAATATCAGCCATGACTTCGTTAAAATCGTCAACAGATATATTTTCGCCGTTTATACGAAAACTGTCAGTTAAATCTGTGAGAGCAGGTGAAGAAAAGCTTCCCACTGTATAGCCCGAATCCCCTAAAATTGCCGAAAGCATCGCACCAAAAGAGCCTTTGCCGTTTGTGCCTGCAATATGGATTATATGCGTCTTATTCTGTGGATTATCAAGCCTTTTGCAAAGCTCTGTTATACGCTCTAAACCAAGCTTACTGCCGCGTTCAGCGGCAATTTTTATATACTCGAAACCATTCATAATATCACCGATTACTGCATATTTTGCTGAGTTGTGTGGAAAATGCTTTGTTTTTCAACAGGAGAGTGATTATTACGAATTCAATTGCTCCTGTTGCGATATATGTGGGAATACGGAATGCAAGAACTTCCAGCGGAGTGCCGAAATAGATATAAAGTCCAATGGATTTGATAAGAATTGAGCCGACAATATGCGCAACTGCAATAGAAACTGCAATGTTCAGCGTCATATTCTTGTTTCTGAGATATGTTGAAATAACTCCCGAAAGAATACCGATACTTGCCGCGCCAATTGTGATAATCGGATTTATTGCATATCCCTTTAACAAACAGCCCACAAGGTCAGCCACAACTGCAACCGCGCCGCCTACGAATGGACCGAAGAAAATACCCGCCATAAGAATTGTAAGATTCTCAAGGCTTATGCGTATACTATCGCCAATGGGTATTTGCAGGAATTTTCCCAGTGTGAAGCTCATAGCCACGAAAAGAGCTGAAATAATCATAACTCTTGTGTTGCCGAAAAGCTTTAAGTTTTCAGTGGGTGTGTTTGCTGTTTTGCTTGTAATCATAAAAAATCCTCCTTTTCCACATCATAGGACACGAAAAAAGAGGCTATTCTCCATTATATGTCTTATGAAGCGGGATGCAAAATGTGAACCGCAGACAATGTCTTTCGTCCCATGGACAACTCCCCGTCCCACAGGCACTCGATACCGTATATAACGCTATATCGGCATCACGAACACATTTTTACTCTTCAAAATCGTATTGTGCAGATTTCTCTGCCATAATTATTATATATCTATGATGTGGATATGTCAATAGCATTTTAAAGCGTGAAATCAAGTTTATAACTTTTCCACATATTCCACAGAGTTTTCAACATTATTTTATTGAAATGGCGGAAATAATTTCCTTGCTCGTCAATTAATTTTATTTAGTCAATTTGTACATCAACAGCATATATATTTTGTAGCTGTTCACAAAATTTTATAAATAGTAATTAAATTCTTCACTTTTTTAAGATTTTATGTTATAATTATAAGTAACCTCTTTTGTACTATAAAGCAATAGAGTATAGAGGTTCCCTATATTTATCATTTGGAGTGAAGTAATTGGGCAAAACCTTGTTTATTACCGACCTTGACGGAACTCTGCTGAATTCGCAGGCGGAGTTGTCAGATTATACGGTGAATACTATAAATTCCCTCATTGAAAAGGGTATGTATTTCACCTATGCTACCGCAAGAACCGAATATTCCGCAGGAAGTATCACGGAAAGGCTGAATATCAACGTCCCTTGCATTGTCAATAACGGGGCGGAGATATATGACAGGAAAAGCGGCAAATATGTCCGAAAATCCGATATTCCCATTGATGCCGCCGCAAGGATAATCGACGCATTTGTGGAAAATAACGTGGGATTGTTTATGTTCAAGTTCAGGGGTGAAAAGTTCGGGACTTGCTACAGCAACAATCTCAATGAACTTATGCAGGAGTATGTCAGAACTCGAAGCAAAACAGATCAGCCCTTATGGAAATGTGCTGATTTGCACAGCGAAAATGACGGAAATGTGGTGTATCTCACTTCAACGGGGGATTATGAAAAGCTTCTCCCAATTGAGAGAATTGCCGCTTCTGTGAAAGGTCTTGACCACGTTTTCTATGAGGATACATATACGGGAAAGTATTATCTTGAAATTTTCTCGGAAAATGCCTCAAAGGCTAACGGGTTGAAATTTCTCCGTCAGGAGTACGGGTTCGACAAAATTGTTGCTTTCGGGGATAATCTCAACGATTTGAGTATGTTCAAGGAAGCCGATGTTAAAATTGCCGTGAGCAATGCAAAAGATGAGCTGAAAAATAAGGCTGATATGATAATCGGCACAAATGATGAAAACGGCGTTGCTGAATATCTTTCAAAATTATTTTGAAAAATTTTAATATCGCTTAATTTAGATGTTTTCACAAACTCTTATATAATATAGAAAGGAAATGTAAAAAAAATGAAGAAACTTATGTTAGGAAACGAGGCTTTCGCAAGAGGTCTTTACGAAGCAGGCTGTAAGGTGGTTTCAAGCTACCCCGGTACTCCTTCAACTGAAATTACAGAGGAAGTCGCAAAGTATACGGAAATCTACGCTGAATGGGCTCCAAATGAAAAGGTTGCTATGGAGGCAGCTCTCGGAGCTTCTATTGCAGGTGCAAGAGCATTCTGCGGAATGAAGCACGTTGGACTCAATGTTGCCGCTGACCCTCTTTATACTGCGGCTTACACAGGCGTAAACGGCGGACTTGTTATCGCTGTTGCTGATGACCAGGGTATGCACTCCTCACAGAATGAGCAGGACAGCCGTCACCACGCTATTGCGTCTAAGGTGCCTATGCTTGAACCCTCTGATTCTACAGAATGCCGCGATTTCGTAAAGCTTGCTTACGAAATTTCAGAAGATTTTGACACTCCCGTTATTGTAAGAATGTCAACTCGTGTTGCTCATTCTCAGAGCATTGTTGAAACATTTGACAGACAGGAACTTGAATTAAAGGAATATACAAAGAATCCCCAGAAATACGTTATGATGCCTGCATTTGCAAGAGGCAGACACGTATTTGTTGAGGAACGTACAGCAAAGCTTACAGAATATGCTGAAACTTCTCCCCTTAACCGCGTTGAGATTTCCGACAAGGCTGAATTCGGCGTTATCACAAACGGTGCTGCTTATCAGTACGTCAAGGAGGCTCTCGGCGAAAAGGCTTCCGTATTAAAGCTTGGTATGGTTAATCCTATGCCTGTACAGCTTATCCGCGACTTTGCGGCAAAGTATGACCGTATTGTTGTTGTAGAAGAGCTTGACGGTATTATCGAATCACACTGCCGCAATATCGGTGTTACAAATGTTGAGGGCAAGGAGATTTTCGGCTGTATCGGCGAAATCAACCAGTCCGCAATTGCTGAAAAGCTTCTGGGCGAGAAAAAGGAGTTTGCAGCTCTTGAAGATGCAATCCCTGTTCGTCCTCCCGTTATGTGTGCAGGCTGTCCTCACCGCGGACTTTTCTACAACCTGAAAAAACTTGGCGTTACAGTTTCGGGCGATATCGGCTGTTATACTCTCGGTGCGGCTGCTCCCCTTAATGCTATGGATACTACAATCTGTATGGGCGCTTCAATTTCCGCGCTCCACGGCTTCAACAAGGCAAGAGGCGCTGAAAGCGAGCACAAGAGCGTTGCTGTTATCGGAGATTCTACATTCATGCACAGCGGTATGACAGGTCTTGTAAATATCGCTTACAATAATTCAAATTCAACTGTTATCATCGTTGATAACTCTATCACAGGTATGACAGGACATCAGCAGAATCCCACAACAGGAAAGAATCTCAAGGGCGATCCTGCTGCCGCTGTTAATCTTGAAGAACTCTGCAAGGCTATCGGAATCAAGCGTGTGCGCGTTGTTGACCCATACAAGCTTGCTGAAACTGAGGCAGTAATCAAGGAAGAATTAGCCGCTGATGAGGCATCTGTTATCATCTCTCGCAGACCTTGTGCGCTTCTTAAATATGTTAAGCACAACGCTCCTTTCAAGGTTGAGGCTGATAAGTGCGTAGGCTGTAAGATGTGTATGAAGCTTGGCTGTCCTGCAATTTCAATGAAGGACGGTAAGGCTGTTATCGACCATACACAGTGCGTAGGCTGCGGTATCTGCAAGGAGCAGTGCAAGATTGGTGCAATAATCTGATGTCCTTTTAAATGGAGTTTTTATGAAAATTAGAAAGTTAATATGTCCGTACTGCAATATTTTAATGGAATATACGGGTACTGAAAGAATACAGCTGGGACGTACAGGCTGGATATTCGGCGATTGGGACAATCTGCTTTCGGGTTCAATGACAGTAAGTATTTATGAATGTCCAAAATGCGGAAAGCTTGAACTTTTCAGATACAAGAAAAGCAAGAGGGGAAAATTATGATGCAGTTACAATTATATGAGGCGTTTGTCAATTGGCTTGACAATATTCTTGAAAATAACGATATGCCCGATGAAACAGTTTCTTTCTGCTTCAATCTTTATGAAGAATCTATTGAGGACTGTGTTTATGCAGTACAACTTGTAGCTTGTGAGGTGTTTGATGAAAATGACCCCGACTGGGCTTGCGAAGAATGTTGGTCATCGGAAGAAGATATATTCTGCGTGGAGCTTTCCGACGAAGCCGAAAAGGACTGGAAAGCCGCACAGAAGCTTATAACAAGCTGGGTTGAGGAATATCTCGGAAACGGTAAATATGCTGATATACTCAATTCAAAGCCTGTGGGCATCGGATTTGTTGACGGTGATGTGGAGATTATTCGCAAATAAAAACGGTGATTCTTATGAAGCTAAAAATATTATATTTTATATACAGATTAATTCAGCTTTTCACCATTATATTTATTACAGACAGACTTGAAATGAATTTCTGGGCAAAATTCGGTATACTTCTTTTGTTGCTTCTCATATTTGATGAAACAGAAGAATACGTTCAGCGTTTTTTCAACATTGATTCGGATTTGTCAGAAAATGAACCGTCTGATAATCAAGGGGAATAATAATGAAATCAAAAATTTTGAGTTTTTTATATGAAGTATTCAGATTTTTTGTGGCGTTCAATATAAGCGAAAGGTTTGAATTCGGTTTATGGGGAAAAATAGGCGTTATAGCTGTGGTAGTAGCTGTATTCGGCATTATCGAAGCCTTTGTCGAAAAAATCTCGGTAAAGAAAACTGCACAAGATGCCTTGGAGCAGAAATATACGTCAAATGAAAATAATTAAGGAGAAAATTTAAATATGGAAACTAAATCAATTATGATAGTCGGTGTCGGCGGACAGGGTTCTCTGCTTGCTTCAAGACTTCTGGGAAATGTGCTTCTTGCACAGGGATATGATGTAAAAGTAAGCGAAGTTCACGGAATGAGCCAGCGCGGCGGTTCTGTTGTTACATACGTAAAATACGGCGATAAGGTATACTCCCCTGTTGTTGAAAAGGGTGAGGCTGACGCTGTAATTTCCTTTGAGCTTCTCGAAGCGGCTCGCTGTCTGCCATATCTGAAAAAGGGCGGTACGCTTATCACTTCAACACAGCAGATTGACCCCATGCCTGTTATTACAGGTGCTATGGAATATCCTGCTGACCTCGTAAGCAAGCTTGCTGAGGCAGGTGCTGATATTACAGCTGTTGACGCTCTTTCTCTTGCAGAAGAGGCAGGTACAGCCAAAGCTTCAAACGTTGTTCTTATGGGCGTACTCTCCGCAAAAACAGATTTCCCTGAGGAGCTCTGGCAGAACGCTCTTGAACAGTGCGTACCTCCAAAATTCCTTGAACTTAACAAAAAGGCATTTGAACTTGGCAGAAACGCTGCTGTAAAGTAAAAACAGATTACATTTTTGAACGGGAGGGATAACTTTGAAAAAGCTTTTAGCGGCGCTTACCCTTTTATCCATGGCAATTTCCTGCACTTCCTGCGGTTTGTATTCAACCTACGAAGCAGATGTGGAATTATCTGAAATATCAGGTACTGACGCTCCGACTTCTGACGCTTCAATTTCTACGGAAGCGGAAACGGAAAAGCTTACCGAAGCTGACCCTACCCGTCAGGAATGTCACAAAACCATACATAATGAGGAAAAGCCCGAAGTCGTGAAAATATCCTTTGAGGGTGTCTGCTCTGATGATATCCGCAGACACGCTAAAGTTGAGGATTTGTATAATATTGATATACTCCATAGCGGAGTTGTGGGACTTGTGGGTATTCCCGTTGAACTGGAATACGATGAAGAAGTAAAAAATCCTCGTCTGACTTTTACTTATGATACATCTGAGCTGAGAGGTATTCCCGAAAAAAATCTCATAATGCTTCATTATTCCGTGCAAGATGCTTTTTATAATACAGTTGAGAATTTCAAGCTTGATACGGATAATTGCACCGTATCTGCTGATATTGAGGAGCAGGGAGTATATCTTCTTGCTGACGCTTATCAGTGGTACGATTGCTGGGGCATTGATGTATCTGAATACGCCTATGAAAGAGATTTAACCCAATACAAGACAGACTGGGAGCGCGAGGAAGATACAGGAAGCATTATGGCTCTTGCAAATAAGCAATGGGCTATGGAAAATGCTCCCGATTTCCATGTATCTAACGCGGAACAGCTTGCTTCTGTTGTCTGGTACGTCAACGGTATAGACGGTAATGCAGATGTAACTCTTGAAAAGGATATTGACCTTTCCGACTACGATTGGAAGCCTATGGGCTGGGGAAAAGGCATGGGCGGCGGATTCTCGGGAACTGTGGACGGTCAGGGACATACTATCTACGGTATGACTATTATGGAGGATTATCTCCAATCAGGCTTCATCGGATATGGACTTGGCGTTTCTGTTAAAAATATCAATTTCGAGGACGCTTATGTTTCCGCTACTCACTGCACAGGTATTGTAGGCGGTGAACTGTATATGTCCGGTACATGGGAAAATGTTCATGTACAGGGTGTTGTTCACGGCGGAGATGATGACTATGCAGCTATAGTCGGCAGAGAGACTGATATAAATTTCAAGAACTGTTCTGCTGATGTTACTGTAAACGGTGAACCTTTTGAGTATCTTTCATACCGTCAGAAGCGTGAGGCTGAGGTTGAAATCGTTGAAACCTTCACCCTTACTCTTAATGATGATTACACTATTACCCGTGACGACCACGAGGGATTTGAAAATCGTGGCTGGATGATATTGGTGAACGATGAACAGGTTCTCCATAGAAATGCAGAAAACGAACTCGTTCTCGATACTCATAACTGGGTTAGCGATTCCCCTGCAAAGTATACTATATATCTTGTGGCTTATATAAACGGCACCTATATCCGTGTAAGCAATATTATTGAATATACGCTGACGGAAAACAACGACTAAAATTGACTAATGTCAATAATTTATAAATAAGGAGATAAAGCCAATGGCAAATTATTGGAATCAGGAAATTGAATGTATGTCCTATGAGGATATGAAAAAGCTTCAGAGTGAGCGACTTGTTTCTCAGGTGAAGCACGTTTACGAAAATGTTGAATATTATCGTAACCTCATGGACGAAAAGGGAGTAAAGCCCGAAGATATTCAGTCTGTTGACGACCTTCACAAGCTCCCATTTCTCTCTAAGGCTGACCTCCGTGATGCATACCCCTATGGACTTCTTGCAAAGCCCCTCAATGAATGTGTCCGTATTCATTCCACAAGCGGCACTACAGGCAAGCGTGTAGTTGCATTTTATACACAGAATGATATCGACCTCTGGGAAGACTGCTGTGCAAGAGCTATTGTTGCGGCTGGCGGCACAAAGGACGATGTATGTCAGGTAGCTTACGGCTTCGGACTTTTCACAGGCGGTGCAGGTCTCAACGGCGGTTCACACAAAGTTGGATGTCTTACACTTCCCATGTCAAGCGGAAATACAGACCGTCAGATTGAATTTATGCGTGACCTTGGCTCAACTATTATCTGCTGTACTCCCTCATATGCCGCATATATCGGCGAGACACTTCACGAAATGGGACTTACTCCCGATGATATCAGCCTTAAAGCAGGTATTTTCGGCGCTGAGCCATGGACTGAGGAAATGAGAAAGTCCATTGAAGCTTCTCTCGGTATCAAGGCTTATGATATCTATGGTCTTACAGAAACAAGCGGCCCCGGTGTTGCTTTTGAATGCTGCGAGCAGACAGGTATGCACATCAATGAGGATCACTTTATTCCTGAGATTATAAATCCCGATACAGGAGAAGTTCTCCCTGAGGGCGAAGTGGGCGAGCTTGTATTCACAAGTATCACTAAGGAGGCATTCCCCCTGCTCCGTTACAGAACAAGAGATTTATGCGTTCTCAGCCGCAAAAAGTGCTCCTGCGGTCGTACTCTCATTAAGATGAGAAAGCCCATGGGAAGAAGCGACGATATGCTTATTATCCGCGGCGTAAACGTATTCCCCTCACAGATTGAAACTGTGCTTATCGAGCAGGGATATTCACCAAACTATCTCATTGAGGTTGACCGTGTAAACAATACAGATACTCTTGATATCAGCGTTGAGATGAATCCCGACCAGTTCTCAGATAAGATGAAAGTAATGCAGGAGCAGGAAAAGGCTCTGGCACTTGCTATAAAGACAATGCTGGGAATTAATCCCAAGGTACACCTTGTAAGTCCCAAATCTATTACAAGAAGCGAGGGCAAGGCTGTACGAGTTATCGACAGAAGAAAGCTTCACGATTAAAAGGAGGAAAGAACTATGGCAAACGCAAAACAGATTTCAGTATTCGTTGACAACAAGCCCAATCAGCTTACAGGCGTTATGGCTCTGCTTAAAGAAAGCAATATCAATGTACGCGCTCTCAGCCTTGCTGATACTTCAGATTTCGGTATTCTCCGTATGGTTGTAAATGATACGGATAAGGCTGAAAAGGTGCTGAAAAATGCTTCATATGCCGTTACTGTAACGGAAATTGTTGCAATCACAATCCCCGATTCACCAGGACAGCTCAGCCGAGTTCTTGATATCCTCGGCGCTGAAAATGTAAATCTGGAATACCTCTACGCATTTACAGGAGCTTCCGACAGGTCTGTTTCATTTGTTATCCGTGTGGACGATATAAAACACGCATCTGATGCACTTACAAAGGGCGGTATTATTCAGCTTACGGAGCAGGACCTTTCTGAATAATGCGTAATGCGTAATTCGTAATGCGTAATTATTTAAAGAGCTGTTAGCTTTTTGGAACGGCAATTTTATCGGGTAATGCTAATTTGTGTAGGGGCTGTCTTGGCAGTCCCTATGACAGAATGTCGTGAGAAGCTAACAGCTAATGGCTAATAGCTAAAAGCTTGATTTACACAGCAAAGCATTGCCAAAGGCTAAAAAGTAATTTTTTGTATTATTTTCAAATTCACTTGACAAATTGTACAAAAAATTGTATAATATAAGTACTGTATAATGGTTGCAGGGGAAGTGTGTCATTTTGGGATGATGAAACTTTACTGCAATACGCAATATGAAAATGGAGTTGATAGGAATGGGTATTCTCGATAAAATCGGCGATGTCTCCAAGGGCGTTTCCGACAAAACCAAGAGTATGTCCGAGGCTAATAACCTCAAAAGAAAAATCCTTTACGAAGAGGAAAGAATTATTGAAATCTTCACCGATCTCGGTAAGAAGTATTACAAGAATCCCAATGAGGATCCCGCAAATCTCAAGGTTCTCTGCGATGATATCGATACTCGCCGCAGACGTATCAAGAAAATGAGATTTGAGCTCAACGGTATCAGAGGCTATAAGATTTGCCCCAAGTGTGACGCTGAAGTAAATGAGCGTTTCCAGTTCTGTGGCCGCTGCGGTGCAAGACTTCCCGAAATGGAAGACGACGACTTCATGTCTCTTGAACCCAACGATTACTACACAGAAAGCAGCAATCAGTTCTTCAACGCTGATTCCAATAAGAATTATTAATCTTTAAAAACAAGGGCGGCGTTTGTCGCTCTTGTTTTGTTTTTAAAAAGAAGTATACTATATGAAAATATTTGAATTAATTTTACTAATCGTTTTTTGTAATATTGTCCCCCTTTGGACTGAAACGACTTTCCCTACAGCTGTAAAGATAATCGCCACTATCGTGCTATCTGTTGCTTTTCTCTGTGTCCTCATACGCGGTGAGAAATCATCTGTAAACAGCCGCCGCCTCAGCTCGCTTAAACGTGGGACAACACTGCTGTGGCTGTCGGGAATGGCGATAATTCCCGAAATAATCATAATAGTCTTGTATTTTATAAAATCCGACGCAGGTGTTATGCCGCGGATATTTTCAATTGTTATGCCACTGCTTGCTGTGGGAATCACCTTTCTGGACGGCTTTATCCGCACTGCTGTAGGCTCAAAGCAGATTAAGGCATCAAACTATATCCTATTGCTGATTTTCTGGTGGATTCCTGTTGTGAATGTTGTGCTTATCCGCAGATTCTATAAAATCGCAAAACGTGAATATTTCTTTGAGCTTTCAAAAGCTGAACTTGAATCCGCACGAGCCGAAAATGAAATATGCAAAACGAAATATCCCATTGTTATGGTTCACGGCATTTTCTTCCGCGATTGGCAGTATATGAACTACTGGGGGCGCGTTCCTGCTACGCTTATACGCAATGGTGCTAAGGTATACTACGGGAATCAGCAATCTGCAAAATCTATCCCCGAAAGCGCCGCAGAGGTGAAAAAACAAATTGAAGCCGTTCTTGCGGAAACAGGGGCGGAAAAAGTCAATATCATTGCTCACTCAAAAGGCGGCCTTGACAGCCGCTATGCCATAAGCTCTCTCGGTCTGGGCGGACGCGTGGCAACGCTTACAACCATAAATACGCCACACATGGGCTGTGATATGGTTGACTATCTGCTTGAAAAAATCCCCGACGGCATGGTTAAATGGATTGCTGATAAATACAACTCCATTTTCCGCAAATTAGGCGATAAAGAGCCGGATTTCCTTGCAGGTGTGAAAGACCTTAGCCCTGCTCGCCTGAAAGAGCTTGCACCTGCTATGGAGGACTGCCCCGATGTCTCCTACAGAAGCTGTATGTCGGTGATGAAAAATGTGTTTTCCGCAGGTATTCCGCTGAATATCGGCTATCTGCTTATAAAAAAGCTCAACGGCAGAAGTGACGGTCTTGTGTGGGAGAAAGCCGCTGAACACGGAGAATTCCGCATGATAACGGCAAGCGGTGTACGCGGCATCAGCCACGGTGATACTATCGACCTTTTCCGTGAAAATATTGAGGGTTACGACGTAAGAGAGTTCTATGCAGGACTTGTGGCAGATTTGAAAAATCAGGGGTTCTGATTAATGCGTAATTCGTAATGCGTAATGCGAAATAAAAAAAACTGTTAGCTTTTAATAGTTCAAAAGCTGAAAGCTAACGGCTGCAATTCAGAGAATTGTCAAATCTTTGTCTGATAATACGGCACAAATAAAAGGCTGGTATGCAGAGTATGCCCCATAAAATGCTGAAAAGAGGGCATATCTGCCCCATTATGTTGAACGGTCTGTCTGAATAATCCCAGACATGCCAGCCCATTATTATATTGTCAAATATCCCTACAGCAAATTCTATTACGGTTATTATTGCCGCACCTGTGACACAGCAGCGAATCAGAGTCATTGCAGGTCGGCTGCTTATAATGTAGATAACCGTAAGAACTATGCCGCCTGTAAGGCACATTGTCCAGTGAGTATATCCCCTGCCTGCCACCTCTACAAAGGCATACAGGAAATATCCCATGAGAAATGTAAAAATATACTGATAAAATTTCATCTTCATCACCTCATATTTATTATGGTACGAAGATATAAAAATATACAGGAATGGAGTTGTGACATATGCGTAAAAGCTGCATAATTTTTCATATTTCAAGCCTGCCCTCTGAATACGGCATCGGCAAAATGGGCAGACACGCTTTTGAGTTCGTGGATTTCCTTGTGAAATCAGGCGTTAAATGCTGGCAGATTCTCCCACTCTCCCCCACAAGCTACGGCGATTCCCCTTATCAGTCCTTTTCTGTCAATGCAGGGAATCCCTACTTCATCGACTTTGAAATTTTAGAGGGTGACGGACTTCTTGAATCTGCGGAATACAAGGACATAATCTGGGAAAGTACTCCCGATAAAGTCGACTATAGTATAATATACGACAAATGTTTCGACGTTTTACGCGTTGCTTATTCTCGCTTTAAGCCCTCAAAATTCCCTGCATATAAGCAATTCTGCGAGGATAATAAATCATGGCTTGATGAATACGCTTTGTTTATGGCGCTGAAATTCAAGAACAACGGCAAGCCTTGGTATGAGTGGGAAGCTGATATATCAATGCATCGTCCTAAGGCTGTATCCGCCTGCAAAAAGGACTTGAAAAAAGATATCGGATTCTATAAATTTTTGCAGTTTCAGTTCAGCAGACAGTGGACTGAATTGAAAAAATATGCCAACGACAAAGGCATTGAAATTGTAGGAGATATCCCGATTTACTGTGCTTTGGACAGCGTTGAGGCTTGGGCTGACCACAAGCTGTTTCAGTTCGACCGCAAACGCCGTCCCGTATGCGTTGCCGGCTGTCCTCCCGATGAATTTTCACCTACGGGACAGCTTTGGGGAAATCCCGTATACGACTGGGACTATCACGCTAAAACAGGCTATAAATGGTGGATTGACCGCATATCTGCCGCTACAAAGCTTTATGATATTGTGCGTATCGACCATTTCCGCGGATTTGAAAGTTATTACACTATCCCCTACGGCAACGAGGACGCAACGGTGGGCGAATGGAAAAAGGGACCCAATTGTCCGCTGTTTTATGCCGCAGAGGAAAAGCTTGGCAGGCTGAATATTATTGCTGAGGATTTAGGCTTTATCACTCCTGAAGTTCGAGAAATGCTGGATTTATGCGGCTATCCCGGCATGAAAGTGTTGCAGTTCGGATTCAGCGGCGGAGATAACGAACATCTGCCCCATAATTTCACGACTACAAATTGCTTTGCTTATACGGGTACTCACGACAATGAAACTCTCAACGGCTGGGTTGCGGCTATGGATAAGAATACCCTGAAATTCGCTAAAAAATATCTCAATGTAAAGAGAAAAAGCGAAATTCCCATGGCTGTGATACGTGCCGCATGGGGAAGCGTTGCAGAGGTTGCGGCGGCGCAGATGCAGGATTTCCTTGACAGTCCTAAAGAGGCGCGTATGAATACGCCCTCCACTTTAGGCTGTAACTGGCAGTTCAGGACGAAATCGGAGCAGCTTACTCCGGAGCTTGCAAAGAAGATCAAGAAGCTGAACAAGCTTTATAACAGATGAAAACAATTCGTATAGGCTGCCTGCAATGAAATAACAAATATTTGTACAAATAGAAATGGCGCTGTAAAAACGGGGTGACTCCCCATAGTGTGGGGAGATGTCCGTAGGACAGAGGGGACGGGAACCGGTTAGGTTTGCTCTCATCGCAATTTCGGAATAAATTTCAGATTTCTTACAACCTCCAAGCCCGATTTTTCGGGCTTTTATATTGAAATATCGGAGAAAATATGATATAATATAGAAAACGCTGCGGCGGATAAATTGGACTTTCAAGGAGAAATATATATGGATTTCGGTAAAGCATTATCATTTAAAAAGAATTCACCGACAGAAGAAAAAGATATTAAGCTTTGTGAGAATAGCATCGGGCAAAACATTCCTGAGATATACAAAGAATTTTTGAGAGAAACAAACGGAATGGATTTGGATACCTGTGTGCTATATGATACAGACTGTATTGTTGAGATGTACAATGTACATGAGTTCGCGAAATATGCTCCGAACTATTTAAGTATCGGAAATGACAATGGCGGTCGTGAATTGATTATTAAATCTGAAAAAAATACAACTATGTGTGGTTTTCTTGATGCAGGTGCAATAGGAACTGCTGAACCCGATGAATGGTTTGACTTTGCATCATGGCTGAAAAACGGATGTGAAATTATAGAAAGAGAAAACGGCACAGCTGATATTGGAGTAGTTGAAATTATTAATCTCCCCTCTGATAAACTAAAATTTTTAGTGGAAACGAAAAAAGTGTTCAGTTTATCTGTGTCAGCAAGTGAACTGCTGAAAAGTATAAATTCATTGCCTTATGTCATTCTGAAAGATGTGTATATGAGTAAAGCACAGATATTAATTCGTCAAACACACTATCCTGAATGTTACAGATTTTCCGCCAATGATAAGCATTAATCAGCAAAATTAAAGATATAATACAGAAAACGCTGAGGTTGTGGAGGATATAGATATGAAATCAAGTCATAAAAAATATAGTTTATGTATTCTTTTGCTCACGCCTGTTATTTTGGAGATAACGGAATGTCTATTGTGGTTTACAACTCTTAATTATGATGCTGTTATTGGCGGTTGGGTTTCAGAAAACCAATTCAGCTATTTTGCTATTATGTGCTTTTATTTTCTTCCGTTCATCCGCATTATCATCGAAACAACAGGTTTTGTTCTTGCATTAAAAAACAAAATGAAACTGTATTCTGTTCTGTTTTCTATTGCGATATTACTTGACATAATACATTGCTTTTATTCAATACAAGAGTTTTACTATGCGTTGAGCATCTAATACCAATCCCAAAAACAACAGCAGACAAAACTAATGGTATAAAATTATCCCCCACGAATTGTGGGGGATTCAGTCTGTAGAAAAAAGGCATATTTTATAACGGACACGGCACAACCTGTCCCTATAAATTGGCTATTCTGCATTGTTTCGTGTAGGGGCGGATATTATCCGCCCGCAATTTCGGAACTAAATTTGTTACAAAATTCGGGCGGTCATTTTGAATTGACCGCCCTTGCTTTATTTTATGAATGTTTAATTATTTAAGTCCGCCTACTGCTGCAAATGCGTATTCTATCGCTTCTTCTACAGTCTGTGCATTTCTGGGATTAATTACAAAATTATATTCGCCTATTTTTGCTCTCTTTGATGTATTGAGATTTGTAACATACATTTCAGCTGTAAAGTGATTTGTTCCTGCTGTCAGCATTGTTATAACATTTTTTGTATCAGCAGAATCCATAACATATGTGCTAACCAATTTCTTATTACCGTTTGCATCTGTAATGAAATAATCGAAAATAAACAATCCGTCAGCATTTGCAGGGAATGGTGTAAGGAATGCGATTTCCTTTGCTGTGGACTTTCCGGGAGCTATCTGGCTGAATGTGTATACAGGCGGCTCAACTGCCTCATCTGTTACTGTTACCTTGATTTCTGCCTTAACATTGTGGTTATCATCGCTGTATACAGTTACTATACACTCACCCTTACCTACACCGTATACCCAGCCGAATTCATCAACTGTAGCAACAGAGGGGTCAGATGATGTCCAGAATTCCTTCTTATTTGGAGCGTCAGCAGGAAGCATTGTTACCATTGAGATATCAGATGAACCAACAGATATCTTCATTTCATACTTGCTAAGCTTGATTTCTGTAACAGTGCTTTCGCTTTTTGTAACGTTTATGATTGCAACTGCCATTACAGCAGGATTTGCAGCGCTTGAAACTGTAACGTAGCAGATACCCTCGCCAACAGCTGTAATTACGCCTTTTTCACTTACAGTAGCCACTGAGTTGTTTGAACTTGCCCACACGAGCTTTACATCTGTTACATTTAAAGGAGAGATTGCAAGAATTGGAACATAGCTTGTGCCGGCTTCAAGTGTAACTTCGGAATTACCGAATTTGATTTCCTCAACAGCAATTGGAGCTGTGGTTGTGGTAGTTGTTGTTGCAGGAGGCACTGTTGCAGTTGATGTAGTTGTAGTTGTTGAGGTGGTTGTTGAAGTAGTAACTGTTGATACAGTATCATCTGTAACTGTTACAAGAATTACACCAAATACAGCAGGATTCTCCTCGCTCTTTACAGTGATGATTGTATTGCCTGCCTTGTGACCTATTACCCAGCCCTCATTGTCTACTGTTGCAACATCGGGCTGTGAGCTTGTCCATATCTCTTTTTTATTTACAGCGGTATCGGGAAGCATTGTTACTCTTGCAGCTAAATCCCCTGTGCCGACTTTAAGCGTCATAGAGTCTCTTGAAAGTCTTATATCACGGACGCTTCTTGTATCCTTTACTGTAACCTTGATTTCTGCGAATACTTCAGGATTATCTGCACTCTTTACAGTGACAACACATTCACCCTCGCCTACACCGATTACCCAGCCTTCGTTATCAACAACGGCAATGGATTCATCGGAGCTTGACCATATTTCACTCTTGTTGAGAGCGTTTGCAGGAAGCATTGTAACATATGCGGACAAATCGCCCTCGCCTACGTTGACAATCATTTCATTTCTTGTTACACGGATTGAAGAAACCTTTGCATTTGTTACTGTAGTGGTTGTTGTTATCATTGTTGTTGTAGTTGTTGTCTGTGTTGTTGAAGGCTTCTTTGTTGTGGTTGCAGGGTCTGTAATTACAGTTGTTTTCTTTGCTGTAGTTGTAGTAGTCTTTTTCTTGGTTGTAGTAACTTTTGCAGTAGTAGTTGTTGTAACAGGCTGTGCATATCCCATGTATTCCTCCATGGTTTTGCTTCCGCCGGTAGAAAGATATGCATAATATGCAAGGATATATGAGGCATCGGAAGAATCAATAGCGCCGTCCTTGTTTACATCTGCGCTTTTCTTCTGTGCAGCGGTGAATTTTGATGTACCGCCTGTGGACAGAATTGAATATTCTCCGAGAACTACGGAAGCGTCTGCTGCATCTACTATACTGCTGCTGTCAACGTCTCCAAGTCCTGCAGCCTTATCCGCAACAACAGGAATACCGCCTATATTCTCTGTTTCTACGGCAAATGAATTACCCATTGGTGATGCGGCATATGTAAAGCAGATTGCTGAGGCTAATACGGCGGAGATAAATTTTTTTGTGTTCATAATAACTCCCTCAAAACAAAATAAATTATACAAAGTATATATCTTTATTATACACCTTTTTTCGCTGAATTGCAATATAAACCCATGCATTTTGTAAAATCATACAAAAAAATAACAATACTGCATTCAGTTTCATACGGCATAGTCTAAAAACAGCAAAATACCGCACAAAATCAAGCTTTGTACGGCATTTATTCACTATTTATTCATATTTCTCCTGAACCTTGGTTGCTGCTGATTTATTCTTGTCTGCCTTTGTTCGCTGAATTGCTACCTTTGCATTTGTGGCAATCCATACGTTATCAAATGACGGACATGAGAATATTACGCTCTGGCTGAACTGGTCCTCTGCAATGGTGGTATTCAGCAGATTTACCTCTCCGATTATATCCTCTGCAGTAATCTCTGCAAGGGCTTCCTCGGGGCCTACAACCGTTACATCAAGCTGCTGCGTAAGGATTGAATAATCATAGGTGTTATCAGGAGGGTTGCTTATCTGGATATGGTCGCTGTAAATGGTCATGGGCTTTTCTTTAAGGTTCTTATCATCAATTGTAACAACGACTGATTCAAGGTCTGAGACATTTATAAGCTCTGTGCCCTCAAGACGCGTACTGATTGGGAAAGTACGTGAAAATCCGGGTTTCAGCTCATACAGAGGTATAAGTCCTAAATCTATGGAAGCCGGTATCTCTACCTGACTGTTGTTGCAGGCAAGTGTCACGGAATCCGATGAAAATTTAAACTTTATCGTCTCAGGATTGAAATTTGCGGGGGCACTGGCTATAGCCGCTGAAAGCTTGACCTTTTTCTGTGTACGGACGGCTATATTGATATCAAAGCTTGTATTACTGCTCGTCAGCGTGGACTGGTCAATCAGGACGTTATCCTTGGTATACAGCTGCAGCTCTGCGCCGCTTAAAACGTATGATGTGTCAAGGCTCATTTCCTTGTTGGAAACAGCATAGCACTTGTCTATACTGTCAAGCTTCGTTGAAGGGCCTGTAATGCGGATTTCAGAGGGTATACACATATATTCATCAGGATTTTTCGCCTTGCCCTCGACAATGTCAACATTAGGGGTAAGAGGTACAACGTCGAAATCACGGGTATCCATTTTGTCGAAAACTACTGTTGCCTTTGAGGGATGTATGGATTTTACCTCATAATTCACGCCGTTACTGCTCTTTATTTTCAGAGAAAGCTTCTTTGTGCCCGTATTGCTTACGGAATCCGCGTCAAAATAGGCTGTAAGGCTTTCGTTATTGAGATATCCTATCTGTGTACGGCTTCCAAGCAGTTCAACTTTCACCTCTGTTACATCGCAGGAGATAACACTGAGACCGTTCTGGCTGGCTACAGAGCCCGATATATCGATATTTACGGGGATATTCTCAACTGTTTTCTGCACTGAGGGATACTGTGTAAGAGATATGACAAGCCACAGAATTACTGCAATTATTACTGCAAGTATTCCAAGAAAAAAGTTGCTTGACATATATTTTTCTCTTAATTTTTTGAAATAGCTCACTTTTTCTTCCTCCTTCCAAGTATAGAGGAGATAACTGTTTTATTTGCCTTGTCATCGTCGGGAGTTTCGTTGAATATTTCCTTTTCAAGAAAGTATTTCAGCTTTGTACGGGTATAATCACGGGTCAGTACGCCGTTCATGGCTATTGATATCTGTCCTGTTTCCTCAGATACCACAATTACAACCGCGTCGGAATTTTCGCTCATACCGATAGCCGCACGATGTCTTGAACCGAGATTTTTCGCAATTGCAACATCGCTTTTCGGGCGGGGCAGAAAGCAGGCGGCGGCAAGAATCAGACCGTCGCGCATAATAACTGCGCCGTCGTGGAGGGGTGTTTTGGGATAGAATATATTCCCGAATACCTCCTTGCTTGGTATGGCATTCATAACTGTACCTGTTTCAATCTGTTCGCCCAGACGGGTTTTTCTCTCGATGACAATGAGTGCTCCTGTACAGCTTGCGGAAAGCTCCACGCAGGAATCGCATATAGCGTCTATGGCGGTGTTCCAGCGGTGTTTTATATCGTTTGAGGAGTTTCCTATACCGATGAGGTTAATGCCGAATTTAGTCTGTCCGAACTGCTCCAGAGCTCGTCGTATCTCGGGCTGAAAGAGTATCAGCATGGCAAGAAGTCCTACATCGAGGGCATTGCCGAGGATATATTCCATTACATCAAGCTTGAAAATCATGCTTACGAGGTAAGCCGCCACAAGCAGCAGAACTCCCTTGATAAGCTGTCCTGCACGGGTTTCGCGCATGAGTTTAAGCAGCAGATATACTATGTAAGAAAGCGCCAGAAGGTCTATTATATCGTTGAATTCGATAGTAGACATCAGGCTGAAAAAAGCGTATTTTATATCCTGAAATGAGGGCATATTATATCACAACCTGTTTGTTAGTCGGGGAAACACATAATCCCCTATATTATATTGTACCACAATTTCAGATAATTTCAATAGCTTTTTATTAATTTCCTGAAAATTTTATATTTTTACTTCTAAATTTTCACATTTGGAT
Source organism: uncultured Ruminococcus sp. (assembly GCA_937902395.1). Lineage (GTDB taxonomy): Bacteria > Bacillota > Clostridia > Oscillospirales > Ruminococcaceae > Ruminococcus. The sequence goes on along the minus strand of CALGTV010000102.1, from coordinate 12,149 downwards.
TGTTTTGTGAAAGATGATGTCGATTTTTTTATAAAGCTAACAGCTAACGGCTGATAATAATTTCAAGAAGTCCAAGAAGTCCGCTTTGCACACACATGTACTCTTGAACCTCTTGAACCTCTTGCTTTAGCCTACTAAAGTTATAGGCTTAAATCTTGAACTTCCAATACCATTGATTATTCATTCTGAATGACTGAATACACATCTCTTTTTTCAGTTCCTTGATTTTTCTTGTTGACAGCTCCAGATGTTCAATCTTCTCCATTAACTCTTTCTGAGGCTTTTCGCCGTCTTTAAGTTCCTCTCTGAGAATATTTATAGCCTCGTTATATTCGTAACTGCCTCCTGCGCCTAAAAGCATATCATCGACATTACAGGAATAATTGCCGAGAAATACTACGCCGTCACTTCCCCGCAGTTCAAAGGCAATGGGCTTTCCCTCTTGTGCAAGGCTATTTTTTATCTGCATCATAACTCTTACATTAGGTCTGTTTTTATCCCTTGCAACAACAAGAACGCTTCTTGCGGCGGCTGTAAAGTCAATAGAGCCAAGACCTCTGTAGGAAGCTTTCAAGCCCTGTGCCTTATTCATATGACCTATGAGAACAACAGCACAGTTTGTCCTGTCTGCCATTTCAGCAAGATTTCTCATTACAGGACGTATTTCATTAGCGCGGTGCATATCCACCTTTGCTCCCAGAAATGCTTGCAGAGGGTCGAGAATAAGAAGCCTTGCATTAAGACCTTTTATTGCTCCCTCTAATCGACTATCATCAAGAGTTATAGGCGAATCGTGAATATCCTCGCTGAGAGTGTGGATATGTGAGCAGTCAGCACCTGCGGCTTCAAGACGGGGCTTGATAGTATCGCCGTAGCCGTCCTCAGCATTCAGATATATAACTTCAAAAGGTTCATATTCCACATCAGGCATATGAGGAAGCTGACCTCTTGAAAGCATGGCGGCTAACTGGAGTATCAGGGTAGTTTTGCCGTCTCCGGGGTCGCCCTGTACTATTGTAATTTTTCCCAGTGGGAAATAGGGCTCCCAGAGCCATTGGGGAGTTGATGAAGTAATCTCATTAAAATTAATCAGCTGCATTATAAATACCTCCATATTCGTTAATTAATAATTCAGAATTATAAATTATGATTTGGATTTGCAGATATAAAAACAATTCTTAATTCTGCATTCATAATTCTTAATTTTTAATACCCCCTCCATAAAGGGGCTAAAATGAGGCATTTTCCAACGGAAAAATGTTGATTATTGAAAAATAATTTTTATTTTCTACTTTTTCACTAATTACAAACAGCTATTTTTGTGCGATACGCACGAAGAATACAAGAATACAAGAATACACGTGTGTACACTTGAATTCTTAACGTATTCTTGAAAATGTCTATTATTTTTTGAAAGCTATTAGCCTATAGCTTTATTCAATTAAAGCAAGAGGTTCAAGAGGTTCAAGGGTACATGTGTGTACAAAGCGGACTTCTTGGACTTCTTGAATCAGCCAAAGCTAATGATTTGAAAAATATGTTAAATTACTACAATTACGATATGGGCTGTTTGTGCATTATGCCGATTTTTTCTATTTCTATTGACAAATGGGTGCAACTGTTATATACTGTATATATAACAGTTAAACAGTTATAAACACTGTATAACAGTTATGCATATATTTAAGGGAAAAGTTGGAGGTGTACAATGAAAATCTATCAGAATTCAAATGAGCCTATCTACAAGCAGATAGCCTCACAGCTTCGGGAGCAGATACTCTCCGGGCAATTAAAGGCTGGCGAACCTCTGCCGTCAATTCGCGTATTGGCGCAGAATCTTAAAATCAGCGTTATTACTACTATGAAAGCATACGAGGAATTAACCGCTGAGGGACTTGTGACAGCAACTAAGGGTAAGGGGTATTTTGTAAACTCGCAGGACGAAAAAATGCTCACAGAACAGCAAATGCGTAATCTTGAAGAGGGTTTGACAGATGCCATAAATGCTGCAAAAATAATGGGTTATGATGTAGAGCAGGTCTGTGAGTTTTTGCGGACGCTTTGGTATATGGAATATTGAAAGGAAGTTTAAATTATGGAAAATGCAATTAAAATAAAGGGAATTACAAAAAACTACAAGGGATTTACACTTGGTCCAATTAACCTTGAAATCCCCTGCGGATTTTCAACAGCTCTTATCGGCGCAAACGGCGCAGGTAAAACTACTTTAATTGACGTAGTATGCGGAGTTACAGGCAAAAGCGGCGGCGAGTGCATATACTTCGGAGATAAAACGGATATCGACGACAGCCAGCTGAGAAACCGCATCGGCTACTGCTCATCAATGAATTTTTTCCCTCTCACATGGGATTTGAAAACCATTGCAGAGGCTATGGAAATCGGCTTTGACAATTTCGACAGAAACAGATTCAAGGATATGTGCAAGCGTTTCAAGCTTGAAGACCCCACTGCAAAAAAGACAAAGAAGCTTATGAAGCTTTCCGACGGCAACAAGATGAGAACATACCTTGCGGCTGTCCTTGCGAGAAATACGGAGCTTCTGGTACTTGATGAGCCTGCATCCTCCCTTGACCCTCTTGCCCGTGATGTGCTCTGCGAAATTTTCAGAGAATATCTTGCAGAGGGTGACGGTAATCGTTCAATTATTTTCTCAACCCACAATATTGCCGATATGGAATATGCTACGGACTACGCTGTATTCATGGCAGGGGGAAAGGTCATAGAACAGGGATTCGTTGAGGATTTAAAGGAGAAATACATTCTCGTTCACGGTGACGCTGACAAGTGCGAAAAGGCTAAGCCCTATATGCTTTCCTGCACATCTAACAGCATGAATTTCGAGGGAATTGCCCTTTCCGAAAATCTTGTGAAGCTCACACAGCTTGACACAGCCGTTGAAAAGCCTAATTTACAGCAGTTAAGCGTTGGTATTCTCAGAAAGGCGGAAGCAGATGAAGAATAAAAAAACGAGTATATTTCAGGCTTACAAGCTTTATCACAGCATGGGGTTTGTAAAAGAAGTATTGCTTGCTACAATTTTTTCGCTGGCGGGAAGTTTGTTTTTTGGCGTGTTTCTTCTTGATAAAAGTGAAGATGAAGAACTGCGGTTGGTTATACTCTTTTTAAACAGTTTTATATGCTACATTGCCTCGGCTATAAATGTATTTATGACAGCTGATACACGAATCAGCGGTTTGGTTTACCGAACAGTAAAAGAGCCTATTGAAATGTATCAGAAGCAGCATATAGTAAGTGTATTGGCAGGTGTATTAGTAATACTGTTAAATCAGATGATTGTGGGTATTTCTTTTTCCTGTTTGTGGGAAAGTATATATATGTCACTTGGGTTGATTTTTCTGAAAGCGGTTACTAATATATTCAGCGTAATAAAACACGATGCATTCAGAAGTATAATTTATGTTATAAGCGGTTTGCCGTTATTTGCCTATACGATATGTATGACAAACTTATTTGAAAAAAAGTTTTTTGATTTTGAATTCGAAATTGCACAAATAGTACTTGTTGTTTTATCGGCGGTAATCTTCTTTGTTTCTGAAAAAGTTGTGCTTAAATCAATTAGAAAGAAATGGTATAAGGATTGAGGTGGAATTTATGAAAGACTTTTTTAGGGCATATAAGCTTTATTTTAAAGCGTCATTCAGCCCGATACTTGTAGGCTTTGGCATGTTTTTTCTTGCAATTATCGGCTTAGCATTGATATTTGCAGGTGCAAAATTAACAGATGATGATTATATGAGTATGATTGGCTTGATAGGAATGGTAAATGTATTTCAGGTTTTATGGTTAATCTGGGGTAAAACTACAATAACTACTAATAAATTCTTTTTCTCTGCCAATTGCAATAAAGCTTTATTTACAACAGCACCAATTGCGGCGGTATTGACAGTAGAAATGATTTGCAGTATTATATTGATGATAATTTCGTATTTTGCTCTTGAAAGCTCTGCAATGCCTGATGTTATACTTATTCTTGCGTTTAATATGGTATTTTCATGCTTTACTATATCAATGGCAAGAATGCCGAAAATGGCTATTCCATTCATAATATGTTATATGGCACTGTTTTCTCAGCCTGGTATATTTAATCATGATTATTTTAAGGGGATAAAGGGCTTCGGCTTTGAACTTCCGCAGGCTGTTCTGATAGCTGCAGTTATGCTCGTTGTTGGCATTGGTCTGAATATTATTGTGATGAATTTATGGTGGAATAAATCGGGAAGAAACCTTAAATTCAAAGAAAAACCAAAAAACATATTCGGTATCTGATTCTTCCTTGACTGAAATTCCGTTTTATGTTATACTTATATAAGAAAGTTATATACTAAAACGGATTTCAAGGAGGACGCAATGACAAACAAAATCAAAGACATACTTAATCAGCTTGACTGGAAAAATTTTATCATACTTCTTGTTGCAGGCTGCATCAACGCATTCGGAGTAACGGTTTTTTTAGCTCCTGTAAAATTGTACGACAGCGGTATTTCCGGTACGTCAATGCTCCTTTCACAGCTTACATCGGGAAAGGTATCGCTTTCGATATTCCTTATAATCCTTAATATACCGCTGTTCCTGTTCGGACTAAAAAAACAGGGCAGAGCATTTACAATCTATTCTCTCTTTGCTGTAACGGTATACTCAACAGCGGCATGGCTTATAACAGACATACTCCCTATTGATGTATCGACCGCATCACCACTTGCGGAGCAGGATTTGCTTCTGTGTGCGCTTTTCGGCGGTATAATCTCAGGTGTGGGAAGCGGTTTGACAATACGTTACGGCGGAGCAATCGACGGAATTGAAGTAATGTCGGTTATCTTTGCGAAAAAGCTGGGAATCACCGTAGGTACATTTGTTATGATATATAATGTAATATTGTATATTATCTGCGGATTTGTCATGGGAAGCTGGATTCTGCCTCTTTATTCTATTGTTACATATATGGCGGCACTTAAAACCGTTGACTTCATCGTTGAAGGTATTGACCGTTCAAAAGGGGTTATGATTATCACCGAAAATCCCACAGAGGTTGCGGAGGTGCTGATGAGTACATTTGAAACAGGCGCTACAATCATGCCAGCTATGGGCGGATACTCCAAGGCTGAAAAGCATGTTGTATATTTCATCGTAAACCGTTTCCAGATTTCGAGAATGAGAACACTTGTTCATGCCGTTGATCCAAAAGCATATATGACAATTACAGAAGTTGCTGACGTTTTTACAAGTGTGTAATTCAGGTGATGCAAATGAACAAATACAACAACGAAAAAAATCCCGAATTCCTAAACGATTATCTTGTACATATGAAAGTTGTAAAAATGCTTTCGGAACGTACAATTGAGGAATATTATATTGATATACGGCTTTTTTTGAAATTTTACAGAAGAAACATACTTAATTCTGATATGGAAGTGGAAGATATAGAAATTTCCTCCATGACTGTGGCGGATTTGTGGAAAATTACTGTTTCAGATATATACAGCTTTATTTTCTATGCTGCTGATGAGCGGAATAATGCTGATAAAGCGCGATACAGGAAGATATCAGCACTGCGGAGCTTTTTCAAGTATCTGACAAAGACAACGCATCTGCTTAAAGATGATCCCACGAAGGATATTGAAGTCCCCGTGCCGAAAAAATCCCTGCCGAAATTTTTATCCCTTGATGAAAGTCTGCGGCTGCTGAGCAGTTCAGACGACGGGGAATCCGTAAGGGATTACTGTATACTTACGCTTTTCCTTAACTGCGGCATGCGACTGAGTGAGCTTATAGGCATAAATATATCCCATATTGACTTTACAGAGGCGCGAATGAAAGTGCTGGGAAAGGGAAATAAAGAGCGAATGGTGTATCTCAATACAGCATGTATGGATGCAATAAGCCGCTATCTTGCCATAAGAGGACAAAACGAAAAGGCAGCAGGTGAGCCTGCACTTTTCATAAGCAACAGAAACAAGCGTATTTCAAAACGCCGTGTTCAGCAGATAGTGGAAAATGCAATCGAGACAGCAGGACTTGGCGGAAAGGGCATAACCACTCATAAACTGAGGCATACAGCGGCAACATTAATGTATCAGTATGGTGATGCTGATGTGCTGACATTAAAGGAGCTTCTTGGGCATGCAAATATAGCAACAACTGAGATATATACTCATTTATCAGATGAAAGTGTGAGAAATGCAATTGACAGCAATCCTCTTGCAAAAGTTAAACAGACAAACAAAAGCTCCGAGTAAAATTCGGAGCTTTTCCAATTATATTGAAATCATAAGATAATTCAAAGCACGGTTATAAAGTCGGAAAGGCGGTGTTTTGCTAATAATAAGCATTTCTGCAAAATCCACAGCGTCCTCAATATTCCGTGAAAAATCAGGTATAACTTCTCTTTGTCCCGTCCGTGAATTCTCAACCTCTACACCATATGTAATGATTTCTGCATCTTCACAGGTTATTTTTCCTGATGTAACTCTGTATGATACCTTGTTGTCGCCGAAAACCTCCATATAGATTGTTCTGTCCCTGACTTCCTGTTTTTTCTTTTTTATAAGTCCGAACATAAGCTTCTGCTCCTTTCTTGTAGTGTATACATTATATCATAGGGGAGCGATTTGTTAAAGAGTGAAAAATAAAAGTTTTTCAGAAATTATGGCGATAGAAGTCGGGGAATTGTCTGTTATTCCATATCATTTATTTCGTTGTAGAGTTTCTGCATCTGTATATCAGTTTCAGCAATTCTTTCAGCGCATTGGCGCAATTCCTCCGAAATTTCAGGAGTAATTGTTCCAGAGGGCTTATATTTCAGCTGATGTTCCAGACTTGCCCAGAAATCCATAGCAATAGTGCGTATCTGTATTTCAACGGGAACTGTAGTTTTTGATGATGCAAGATGTACAGGCACATTCAGCACAAGATGAAAACTTCTGTAGCCGCTTGGCTTAGGGTTTTTTATATAATCCTTTTGTTTTAGCACAACGAAGTCATCGCGGCGGGAAAGCATTTCCGCAAGTACATAGATATCGTTGATATAGCAGCAAGTAACGCGGATACCTGCAATATCAAGAAGATATTTTTTAGCATTTTCAATGGTAAAGGGGATTCCCTTTTTTATCAGCTTATTCATAATGGAATCAGCGGATTTCAATCGGCTTTCTATGTTGTGGATAGGGTTGCGCTGAAATTTGATATTAAATTCGTTATCGAGAATGTTAAGGTGAGTTTTTACAACCTCCATTGCAGATTCATAAACGTGTCCAAGCTGCATGAACTCCATAAAAGCCTGTGCAACTCTTTCTTGTGCGTTATTGTTTTCAACTATGGCAGGAAGCTGCTGAATTCCCTCAACAAAAAAATCAATCTGGCTCATAACTGCTCCTTTCTAAGGGCAATGCCCTTGCAATTTTCATATAAATTTAGTATAATATATAATGATAGAAAATAATTGACTATAATCTGAAAATGAGGTGAAATTATGGATTATTCTGTAAAAAACAATGACATAATTCTGAATGAAAAGGATTTTGACCTTGACGAAACTCTTGATTGCGGACAGGCTTTCCGTTGGAAAAAGATTGAAAGTGATTATTTATGTACATACGAGGGAAGCTTTTTCAATGACAATCTGAGAATTTCTGAAATTTCAAAGGGGACTTTTGTATTCCATAATGTTTCTGAATCAGATTTTCTCGGAAAATGGGTGGATTATTTTGATTTGAATACAGACTATACCGAACTTAAAAAGCTGTTTTCCGAAGATGAAACATTGTCAAGAGCATGCGAATTTGCAGGAGGAATACGGCTTCTTAGACAAAATAGCTGGGAGTGTCTTATTTCTTTTATTATTTCCCAGAATAACAATATACCGCGAATCAAGGGCATAATAGACCGTCTTTGCGGAAATTACGGCGGATTCCCCACAGCAGAGCAGATGAGGGGAGTAACAGCCGATGACCTTAATTATCTCCGAAGCGGATTTCGCGGAAAATACCTCAGCGACGCGGCAGAATGTGTAAATTCGGGAGTAATAAATCTTGCCGATATTGCTGTAGCTCCCATTGATGAAGCACGTGAAGCATTGAAAAAAATCAAGGGAGTTGGCCCTAAAGTTGCAGAATGTGTACTACTTTTTGGTATGCACCGCACAGAAGCTTTCCCTGTAGATGTGTGGATAAAACGTGTGCTTGCGGAATATTATCCCAATGGATTCCCAGATTTTGCAAAGGAAAATGCAGGAATTGCTCAGCAGTATCTTTTCCATTATATCAGGAACAAAAGTGAATAATCTGCATAATTCTGCCAATGATTAATATAAACATTATTGGAGGACATTATGGTTAAAGGTGTAAACAAGCAGATTATTGAAGTAAACAATCCCGAAAGCATATATTTTGAAAGGGCCGTATTTTATCTCAAACCCGGAGTTCGCATACTTCCTACAGAGCTTTCAGAACGCGAAATAAATAAGATTATTGCGCCGTATATAGACAGACGAAAAAAAGCTGAATCCCTGCGGAAAGGCAGAATATTACTGTATTCAGTGATTGTGATAATAGCAGTATTGCTGATTATATCAATAATATTGTAAATTTTCGCAATATTTTTCAAAAGATATAGACAAATTGTGAATTGTGTGATATAATATAAACGGAAATTTCGTAAAGGAGTTTACTGCTTATGAATATGTTATCAGAGGGGAAAACCGGTGGAAGAATTATCTGTACACCAAGTCCTGCCGCCAAAAATGCCTATTTTTACGCAATTGAAATGGGAATTGTAAAAAAAGAGGAAGTCTGCGGCGAATATCATCATGCTGCTGATTCATGGCTGTTTGTCTCTGTAATTGACGGAAAAGGGGAGCTTTCTTACGGCGACGAAGAATATAAGCTTGGAAAAGGGGACTGCTTTTTCATTGATTGCCGTATTCCCCATAGTTATAAAAGTTCAGAGGATTTTCCCTGCGAATTTATGTGGGTACATTTCGGCGGTGCCACATCCATGCAGTACTACGAAAATTTTACAGCACAGTCTGGAAATGTTTTTCATCCTGTAGCATTCGAAAAGGTTACAGCGGCAATGCGTGAGATGCATAGATATCACATTGAAAAGGATGTCAATGCTGAGATTATAACATCTGGGTTGATTGTCCAGCTTCTGACAATTGCTTTGACATCTACCGGAAAAGCGGAAATGATAGATTCAGCCCTCAGACAGAAATTGCAGGCTGTAAATATCTATATAGAGGAAAATTTCACAGAGGATATTTCTCTTGAAAAACTTTCCTCAGAGTTTTACATAAGCAAATTCTATCTTTCCAGAGAGTACAAGAAGATTTACAGTAAAACAATTTTTCAGCATATCATCGCGTGTCGTATTAATTACGGAAAACAGCTGCTGCGTTTTTCAGATAAATCCATTGAGGAAATCGCTCATCAGTGTGGATTTAACGACCAGAGTTATTTTGTCCGACAGTTTAAGAAATTAGAAAATGTGACCTGTTTTGCATACCGCAGAATGTGGAGAGAATAGTTATTTATTCTTGCTACAAAGTCTATTTCGTACAGACTTTTTTATCTGGCAGGTCTTATCTCGGCAGTTTTTACAGTTCAGCGTCTGATTTGAGCCGCGCCAGAAGCGTTCAGGGTGTTTTCTCCACTTGATTTCCCAGTGAATGATAACAGCTGTCCCCATAAAGAAAAGGGAGAGGCTGTAGAAAGTGTCAAGTAAAAGCATGGGTGTAAACATCATAAAATGTCCCCAGTCATATATTCTGCAGTTTACACAGCAGTAATTTTTCATTCCAAAAGTCTGAAAGGGACAGAAAATGAGAATGCAGATATAGTCGCAAATAAAATAGAACCCTGTCAGTAAAAGAAGCTCAGGTTTTTCGATAATTCCACAGAAATAGAGTAGAGCAACGGCGGAGTTTCCGCCAAGCCATGCAAGCATACAATGTAGGGCTTTGATATTTTCATTGCGGACAAATTTTTGCAGTTCAGATTCAGAATAATCGGGAACGGCTACAAAATTTTCTTTGCAGCTTTTACCTGAACCCATGGAAAGTATTTTCGTTGGGAAAAGATGAAGCGTCATAATTCCCATGAATATAAACCACATCATATGCATAAAGTTAAAGTCTTTACTGATGGGAGTAATGGTATATTGATAAAAAGCTTGTTTATCGCGGATATACAGCCATATCATAATACTAAAGGCAGATAGTCGCAAAGCAAATTTAACAAGATAACTAATCATTTTGGGAGTGGGGATAAATTTATTTTTTTGCATTGTACACATCCAATCATTCTCAACTAAAGCTACTATTATATTATAACATTTTTTGTTGATAATGTCAAATATTTATTTTGTGGTAGACAAAAAAGGAAATATATGATAAAATTGATAAGGTAAATTAAACTCAAAAAGATAAGGAGATTTATTATGGCAGAGTTAAAATTTGAAATTACAGAATCACTGGGAGTTCTTGCAGAGAATGCAAAGGGCTGGACAAAGGAGCTTAACCTCGTAAGCTGGAACGAGCATGAGCCAAAGTATGATATTCGTGACTGGTCTCCAGACCATTCAAGAATGGGTAAAGGCGTAACGCTTACAGCAGATGAGCTTGCATCATTAAAGGATATTCTTGCGGATATAGACCTTGATTCTTTTGAATAATAAAAATCCCCGATTTCTTTGAAATCGGGAGTTTTTATAACTACTGGTATTATCAATTGATAAAATTTCTGTTGACATTAACTCAGATTTGTGATATAATATGATTGTAATTATATGGGGCATTAGCGCAGTTGGGAGCGCATCACACTGGCAGTGTGGGGGTCAGGGGTTCGAATCCCCTATGCTCCACCATAAAAACAATGTAAATACGCCATCTGTATTTTTTACAGATGGCGTACTTTATTTTATGTAACATCAAAAATCCGCTGAAGAATATACTTCTCCAGCGGATTTTTATTATTCTTCCTTCAATTCTCCGGAATAAATCACACCATCCACAATGACAGAAACATTGACAGAACGCTTTTCTGATCCGTGCACATCCGATTTTTCAAGCTTGTAATACTTATAGAAATCATCGGTAACGCTGTAAGCAGTTGTAACTGTCTCATCTCCGTACCATTTCACACCAGTACGCACGTCAACGTGCGTTGCAGTATATGTACTGTCAATATTAGCGATGCCTCCGAAGCCGGTATCCTGAGCCGCACAGCATACTTTCTTCGAGGAAATTTTCTTTCCGGACTTATCATAGCATACGATATCCGCAGCAGTTCCCTTCGTATGCTGTCCGGAACCGTTTCCTCCGACGTTCTTATCGTGAGCTGTACAGCGATATCCACTGTTCACGATAATCTTTGAGCAGTCCAGAGCCTTATAAAGCTCCTCAAGCTTTCTGATAAGCTCATTATCAAGCTTTGTATCGTGATTTCCGCCGCACTTACACCGGAACTCACTTACATTGAAATGCTCAGTAATCTGCGTTCTGTCCGTTGAATTGTAGCTGATAATCATTCTGTATCCTCCCTGACTTCCGGAAGTCCGGCAATGCTTGTAAGCATCGACAGCAGACCACTGAGGGCACTTGCAGAAAGTACAGCTATCCAGTTGACCTCAGTCAAAAGGGTTGTTGTTGCAAGCATAGCTGTTGCTGTCTGTGCGATTGTCCTGACAGCTCTTATCAGAGCTGCCTTTAACCATTTTCTACCCATGATTCTTCCCCTTAATCTGATGTTCCATCAGTACTGTACCACACATGATTGCTGTCCATGAGATACGTCTTTCCCTGACGGATAACATATGCTATACTTCCCATGGTGATATCATAAGCCGCCATAGAGTCATACTCCGGAAGCTCTGACGCATCATCACACATGATTGTCATTCTTGATTTTCCTCTTTCTCCGGCTTTCGCAGGATATTTCTCAACTGCTCTTTCAATTACCTTTATCATTTAATTTCCTCCGTTCTGATTTCCTAATTAACTGTGATAACTATATCTTTGCTGCCAGCTTATTCCTCCTTATGTTCAATGTCGCTTAGTCTGTGATTTATGACCTTAAATTTTTCGTCTGTCACTTCCGCACGCTCTTCAAGACGGA
>CALGTV010000101.1 GCA_937902395.1 uncultured Ruminococcus sp. | reverse complement strand
AAAACGCTATCCACAATGATCCTGAAAAGCCATTCGTAACAAGCGGTATCAGAATCGGTACTCCTGCTGTTACAACTCGTGGTCTCGGCGTTGAGGAAATGGAGAAGATTGCTGAGTACATCTTCCTCTGTGCTACAGATTTCGAGAACAAGGCTGACGAAATCCGTGCAGGCGTTAATGCTATCTGCGAGAAATTCCCACTTTATAAGTAAAAATGACCTAAGGGGCGGACTTCTGTCCGTCCCTATGTTTTATAAGGATTATTGTGTATTAGTGGAATTCCCTTTTATCAGCGGAACGGCTTCACACTTATTAATGAAGAAATACTTGGAAATTAATAATTATACAAAAATAAGAAAGGAATACTTATGCAGAAACTGAACAACATTGACGGCGGAAAGCCTTTTGACTGGGGCAAAACTTCGCAGGATTACGCTAAATACAGGGATATTTACCCCGAAATTTTCTATCAGAAAATCGCTGACCGTGGATTATGCGTCAAGGGACAGAAAGTCCTTGATATAGGCACGGGTACAGGCGTGCTTCCCCGAAATATGTACCGTTTCGGTGCTGAGTGGACAGGTACGGATATTTCTCCTAATCAGATTGAACAGGCAGTTCAGCTTGCACAGGCTGAAAATAAAAATATCAAATTTCTCGCTTGTCCTGCGGAAGAAATCGACTTCCCCGAAAATTCATTCGATATTGCTACAGCCTGCCAATGTATTTGGTATCCCGACCATAAAATTTTAGCTCCAAAGCTTGCTAAAGTGCTGAAAAAGGGCGGTAAATTCCTTATACTCTATATGGCTTGGCTGCCTTATGAGGACAAAATCGCCGCACGAAGTGAGGATATTATTCTGAAATATAACCCCCAGTGGAATGGTGCAGGAGAAATCCGCAAGCCTATGTGGGTACCCGATGAATATTTGAAATTTTTCGATGTTACCTACCGAGAGGAATACGATGTGATGCTCCCATTTACCCGTGAAAGCTGGCACGGCAGAATGAGAGCCTGCCGTGGTGTAGGTGCATCACTTTCATCCGATGATTTGCAGCTGTGGGAAAAAAAACACGGAAATATGCTTGAAAATGAAGCTCCGCCGCAGTTTGATGTGCTTCATTATGTGGCTATGGCGGAACTTACTTTAAAGGACGTGAAATAATGATTTTATCAGATAAAACAATTTTAAAAATGCTCGATGAAAAATCCCTTGTCATAAATCCTGTGACAAAGGAGCAAATTCAGCCTGCCAGCGTTGATATACGCTTGGGAAACACTTTCAGTGTTGTTGATGATACACCGTCAAATATTATTACACTTGAAAGTCAGATAAGCTATAAAACCATAACTACCGATACATATTTGATTATGCCCGGAGAATTTGTTCTTGCTACAACTATGGAATATTTTGAATTGCCCGATAATCTCACCGCTTTCGTCGAGGGAAGAAGCTCCCTTGGACGAATGGGCTTATTTATACAAAATGCAGGCTGGGTTGACCCCGGATTCAAGGGTGAAATTACCTTGGAACTGTACAATGCCAACAGATGTGCCATTGAATTAAAGGCTGGACGCCGTGTTGGACAGCTTGTTTTTGCGGAAATGGACGCTCCTGCCATTAATCCCTATAACGGAAAATATCAGGGACAAATGGGTGCGACAGGTTCACGAGTATTTATGGATTGCGATAAATAAAAGGAGAATCAATATGTCATCACCAAAAGAACTTGCAATGTATATTATGGAACAGCTTTCAGAACTGGAAGAAATCCGCAATATACAGATGATGGGCGGATATATATTCTATTATCGTGAAAGAATTTTCGGTGGTATATATGGCAGCGGCTTTATGGTAAAAATTACAGAAGCAAGCAAAAAATATATGCCTGACAGCATTGCTGAACCTCCTTATGAGAGAGCTAAGCCAATGCTGCCTGTTACAATCCTCGATGATAGAGAATTATTGCAGAAAATGGTCTGCGAAATGTTCCCTGAACTTCCAGAACGTAAGCCGAAAAAGAAGAAAACTCAATGAAAAAAGCAATATTAATCTGCGGAAAAATATGCAGCGGAAAGTCATATTATGCCGCACAGCTTAAAGAAAAAAATAATGCTGTAATACTCTCCACAGACGAGGCTACATTTGACCTCATCGACAATGAACAGGGAGAATTTTACAACATTTTTGCTGCGAAAGTCAATTTATATCTGCGGAAAAAGGCGGCTGAAATTGTAAAATCGGGTGCAAATGTCATTCTTGACTGGGGTTTCTGGACTAAGCAGAACAGACAGGATATTTCCCGTTTTTTCGCAGATTCGGGAGTTGACTTCGAATGGCATTATATAGACGTTTCCGATGAAATGTGGCATAAGAATATCGAAAAACGCAATAATCGAATTTCAGAGGGAAATGGCGGCTATGATTTCTATGTTGATGATGTGCTTTTCAATAAGGTGCAGAGCCTTTTTGAAGTTCCCGAAAAAAGCGAGATTGATGTGTGGTATGTTGTACCTAAACATTGAAAGAGGTGTATTATGAATTCAATTTGTGGTATTGATTGCAGTGAATGTCCTTACAATAAGGATTGCTGCGGCTGTGAGAAAAACTGTGCGAACCGATGTATCGCAGCTGAGTACATTAAAATTGGTGGCAGAGCATTGTATGATGAGTTTAAAAATACTCTTATTAATGAAATTAATAATTTGCTCAAATCAGAAGATATACCTGAAATTTCGCAATTATACGAACTTTCGGGACAGTTTGTAAACCTGGAATATACTCTACCCAGCGGCAAAAAGGTAAAATTTCTCAATGATAATTACATTTATCTTGGCTGTCAGATTGAATTTGCCGACCTTGGTATATGCTACGGTGTTGTTGCAGATACAAGCTTCATTCTATTATGCAGCTATAGTGTAAACGGAAGCGAACCTGAAATTATTACATATAAAAGGCGATAAAACCTTTAGGAGCTGCCAATGAAAATAAATTATATCCACGAACCTACAGACTTGCAATGCGGTCAGGCAGTACTTGCTATGCTGATTGGTACATCAGCCGAAGCAATATGTCAGATTATAGGCAATGACAGGGAGACTACACTCCGCGAAATGAAAGATACTCTGCGGAATTTCGGCTTTACTGTTTCAGATGCCCGCGTACCTGTAAAATATAAGCACGAGCTCCCCCCTCTTTGTATGCTCAGCCTTGAAACTCCGCGCTGCTGGCATTGGTCGCTGCACTGTGACGGAACATTCTATGACCCCGAACACGGCGTTATGGAGGATTTCCCCAAATCAAACCGCCGATACTACTGGAAAATCAGTAAAGAGAATTAATAATGAGAATATTACAATTTTATCAATGCAATAATTCTGAATATTGGATAAAGAAAATTGCTGAAAGTGACTGGAATGCAGGAAAATATCTTGCAGAACTGCTTGAAACAGATAAACTGAAACAGCTCTGCGGAGAATTTTCCGATGTGCTTATGCTTACAGATGATGATAAACTTATCTCCTTCTGCACTCTTGCCGAAAAAGACGAAATTCCCGATACAGATATGAAGCCGTGGATTGGATTTGTATATACATTTCCACAGTACAGAGGTAAACGCTATATTGGCAAGTTATTAAATCACGCTTGTCATATTGCCGCTGAATCTAATTACAACGCACTTTATATCTCTACAGACCAGAAAGGTTTGTATGAAAATTTTGGATTTACCTTTACAGGTATTGAGAAAATGTCCATATATGGTAATTTGTCACTTATATATAAACGAGAAATTTAAAGGAAGGTGTCTGATATGTCCGCACCATTAGCCGATAAAATCCGCCCTAAAACTCTTGCCGATGTGGTTGGGCAGGAGCATATTCTCGCTGAGGGTAAGCCCCTGCGAAAAATCATTGACAGCGGAACTGTTCCCAATATGATTTTCTATGGACCGTCGGGAGTTGGAAAAACTACCGTTGCCCGAATTATAGCCGAAAACTGTGGTATGTCCCTCTATAAACTCAACGGCACAAATGCGTCAATTTCCGATATTAAAGATGTTGTTGCAGATATTGGCACATTCGGCAGCGAAAACGGAATTCTCCTTTACCTTGACGAGATTCAGTATCTCAACAAAAAGCAGCAGCAGAGTCTGCTTGAATACATCGAAAACGGCGATATTACGCTGATTGCGTCTACTACGGAAAATCCCTATTTCTCGGTGTACAATGCAGTTATCAGCCGAAGTACAGTTTTTGAGTTCAAGCCTGTGACTGCTGAACAGCTTATCCCTGCCATAAAGCGTGGGTTTCGCATTATTGCCGAAGAATCGGGAAATACAATAAATGTAACCGATGATGTCTGTCGTTCTATCGCTTTCGGCTGCGGCGGAGATGTCCGCAAGGCGATGAATACCGTTGAACTGTGCGTTCTCTGCGGCAATGTGTCCGATGGCGCTGTTACTATAACTGAGGAATCCCTATCCGTACTCGTCCAGCGGAGCAATATGAGATATGACCGTGACGGCGACCAGCATTATGACATTCTTTCCGCTTTGCAGAAGTCAATCCGCGGCTCTGATGAAAATGCGGCTCTCCACTATGCCGCACGGCTTATTGAGGCTGGGGATATTATTTCCCTGTGCCGACGACTTCTCGTTATTGCTGCTGAGGATGTGGGACTTGCCTATCCGCAGGCTATCGTTGTAACAAAAGCTTGCGTGGATTCAGCTTTGCAGCTTGGACTACCCGAAGCACGAATTCCCCTTGCAGAAGCGATTATCCTCCTTGCAACTGCTCCGAAATCAAATAGTGCAGAATCGGCAATTGATGCCGCAATTGCTGATGTGAGAAGCTGTGACACTCTCGAATTTCCTCGTCATTTACAGAATAAACATTTTGACGGAAAGGGAGCGGCAGTTGTAGGACAGCATTATCTATATCCTCACGATTATCCCAACCACTATGTAAAGCAGCAATATCTCCCCGATGCACTTGCCGACAGGATATACTACAATTTTGGCGAGAATAAAACTGAGCAGGCAGCTTTGCAATATCGCAGAAAAATAATAACTGAGCTTAAATAACAAATGGCGGTATTCGCAATGAATACCGCCACTATTTTTATTCAGCAACCTTTGCCGTCTTTTTTTCAGTCTTTTTTTTCACATACTCAGGCTGTGCATTTTCTGTAATGCATTCTTTTTTTACAATAACCTTTGTAATTGTGCTGTCAGAGGGCACGCTGTACATGGACTGCATAAGAACTCCCTCTAAAATTGAGCGAAGTCCTCTTGCACCTGTTTTCTGCGCAAGTGCCTTTTTAGCAATCTCTACAAGAGCCTCGTCCTCAATTTCAAGCTTTACCTTGTCATAGCTGAACAGCTTATTGTACTGCTTAACTATAGCATTTTTTGGCTCTGTAAGAATACGAACAAGTGCACTTTCGTCAAGCTCATCAAGAACAGATATAACGGGAAGTCTGCCTATAAATTCAGGAACCATACCAAATTTTATAAGGTCTTTTGGAATTACCTTTTTAAAGATATTTTCTCCCTCAATCTTATTATTTTTCAGCTCGCCACCGAAACCAATTGGAGATTTACCAATACGCTTCTGAATCTGATTTTCAAGTCCGTCAAATGCACCGCCGCAGATAAAGAGGATATTTTTTGTATCAATTTTAAGCGTCTCCTGATTAGGATGCTTTCTGCCGCCCTGTGGTGGAACGTTTGAAACTGTACCCTCAATTATTTTAAGAAGTGCCTGTTGAACGCCCTCACCGCTTACAT
Organism: uncultured Ruminococcus sp.; assembly: GCA_937902395.1. GTDB lineage: Bacteria > Bacillota > Clostridia > Oscillospirales > Ruminococcaceae > Ruminococcus. The sequence continues at coordinate 15,870 of CALGTV010000101.1, read as the reverse complement.
CTCTTGTTATTGATGTATTTTCAGATTTTCTTGCAATCTTGTCAATTTCATCAATATAAATAATGCCCTTTTCAGCGGCTTCAATATCAAAATCAGCTGCCTGAATAAGTCTCAGCAGAACGTTTTCAACGTCGTCACCAACATATCCAGCCTCTGTAACAGTAGTTGCATCAGCAATAGCAAAAGGTACATTGAGAAGCTTGGCAAGTGTCTGAGCAAGAAAAGTTTTACCTACGCCTGTTGGACCCAGAAGCAGAACGTTACTTTTCTGGAGCTCAACCTCATCGTCTTTTTTGCTCTTGGAATCCTGACTATTTATACGCTTATAATGATTGTAAACAGCTACAGCAAGCGACATTTTAGCCTCATCCTGACCGATTACATAGTCATCAAGAAATGCTTTGATTTCAGCAGGCTTCATCAGCTTAATTTCACTTTTATCAGCAAGAACGTTTTTAGCTTCCTTGCGCTTGGCTTTCATAAATTCAGGACCTACAAGCTGCTCATAGCAATAAATAATACACTCGTCACAGATATTTGAAGTAGCAGTAGAAAACATTGCACCTGTGGCATTTTCTCCCCTGCCGCAAAAACTGCAAACCTTAAACTGTGCCATAAGCCTCCCTACCTTTTCTCAATAACTTTATCAACAATTCCGTATGCAAGAGCCTCCTGAGCTGTCATATAATTATCACGCTCTGTATCAATTTCAACCTGCTCAATAGACTTTCCTGTATTCTGAGCAAGAAGCTCGTTCATTTTCTGACGGGTACTCAGCAAGTGATCAGAATGAATTTTAATGTCTGTACACTGACCGCCAAGACCGCCCGAAATAAGAGGCTGATGTATCATAATCTCGCTGTTTGGAAGAGCAAAACGCTTACCTTTTGCGCCTGCAGCAAGGAGAAATGCACCCATTGAAGCAGCCATACCGATACAGATAGTTGAAACATCACATTTGATGTACTGCATTGTATCATATATCGCCATACCTGCTGTAATTGAACCGCCGGGAGAATTGATATACAGCGAAATATCCTTTTCTGTGTCCTGACTTTCAAGGAAAAGAAGCTGTGCAACAACAAGACTTGCTGTAGCATCATTCACCTGATCTGAAAGCATAATAATTCTGTCATTTAAAAGACGGGAAAATATATCGTAGGAACGTTCTCCACGACCTGTCTGCTCAACAACATAAGGGATAAAACTCATAATTCATCGTCCTTTCTTATTTCTTGTCGGAATATGTTAATAAAATCATTGTCCCGCATAAAACGGGACAACAATATTTCTGCTTTAGTTTTCTTATTATTCAGCTACTGCATTTTCCTTTACGAACTCAACAGCCTTCTGAACCTTCATATCAGCCGTAAATTCAGGAATAGAGATAAATCTTCTTACTGTAGCTACGTCCATATTGTTTGCAGCTGCGATTTCACCAAGGCTATTATCGATATCTTCCTCAGTTACTTCGAGGTTCTCAAGCTCTGCAACCTTTTCAAGAGCAAGTCTGAGCTTTACTTCACTCTCTGCGCGATCTCTGTAAGTATCTCTGATAGACATCTCGTCCATACCTGTGTACTGACAGTAGAGCTTAAGGCTCATCTTCTGCTGCTGGAGCTGACGGTCAAATGAATTTACAAGCTCGTCAATTCTCTGCTCAAACATACAGTTAGGAATGGGTGAATCTACCTTAGCGATAAGTGCCTCAAGAACTGCGTTCTCGAATGAAGCCTCTGCCTGTCTTTCAGCAGCAGCCTCAAGCTGTGTACGGATGTTCTGTCTGTATTCCTCAACGGAATCAAACTCTGTAGCATCCTTGATAAGCTCATCGTCAATTTCAGGAAGTTCCTCGTAGCTGATAGAGTGGAGCTTTGTCTTGAATACAGCTTCCTTGCCAGCGTAATCTGTCATCTGGTAATCCTCAGGGAAAGTTACAACAACGTCGAACTCATCGCCTACATTGTGACCGCAGATCTGATCCTCAAATCCGGGGATAAACTGACCGCTGCCAAGCTTAAGAGAATGATTCTCGCCTTTTCCGCCATCAAATGCCTCATCACCGAAGAAGCCCTCGAAGTCGATAATAACTTCGTCGCCCATCTGAGCAGCTCTATCCTCAACAGATACAACGCGTGCATTCTTCTTTCTGATGAGGTCAATCTGCTTGTCGATATCCTCGTCAGTAACAGCATTGACAGTTTTTGCAGCCTTTATTCCCTTATAATCGTTAAGCTCAATTTCAGGCTTTGTAACGCAAAGAACCTTGAGCTCAACGCCTGTTTCCTTGTCAATTGCAGTAACCTCAACATCAGGTCTATCAACCAGTGTGAGATTCTCCTGAGCAACAGCAGCGTCAATCTCAGGACCAAGGAGGCTATTGATAGCACCCTCGTAGAAAGCACCCTCACCGAAAGTCTTTTCAGCAAGCTTTCTTGAAACCTTGCCCTTTCTGAAGCCGTTAATCTGAATATTTTTCTTCTGACGCTGATATTCCTTTTCAACAGCAGCCTCAAAAGTTTCTGCATCAATGCTGATAATCAGCTCAGCAGTGTTTACATCGATTTTGTTTGATGATTTTAACATAATGATCCTCCATTAATATATATGTAGATGCGCTTTGTACATCTTAAAGAATACCTAATTATTATACCATATTTCAAACCATATTTCTACAATAATTCAAGACTTCTACCTATTACATAAATTAAAGCACCTTTTCTGGAATAAAATGTAAATAATCACCCGAAATTAAGTGGAAATTTATGTCATCATAGGTGTTTGTTACACACAATCCATGAGCAGAATGCCCATGAATATGTCCGTAATAACAATCCTTGATATTGTAGCGGTACAATATTTCAAGTATATCATAGTTGAAATTTGAAGCGAAAATCGGCGGATAATGCATAAACACCATTGGTTCAAGTCCTGCGGAAACAGCAGATTTTATAGAGGTTTCAAGGCGCTGTACTTCTCTGCGAAGCACCTTTTCATCCTGTACCTCTCCGGGCATATTAACCCAGCCGCGAGTACCACATATACCATATTCACCGTAGGCATAATGATTATTGTGAAGAATTTTTATGGAATCCAGACCGTTTTCGGCGAAGAAGTCCTCCATTTTCTTCATGGTCATCCACCAATAATCATGATTGCCTTTGAGTATGATTTTCTGTCCGGGCAGGTTGTGAATGAACTGAAAATCAGGCAATGCCTGCTGCATGGACATTCCCCATGAAATATCTCCCGCCAAAACCACCGTATCCTCAGCAGTAATATTTTTAAGCCAATTTTCCTCGATTTTTTGCTGATAATCGTTCCAACCTGCAAATACCTCCATAGTCTTTGAAGGGTCACAGAAGCATAAATGCAGGTCGCCAATAACATACAGGCTCATCAGAGACCAAGTACGTTAAGAACGTAGTTTTTCTGCTCTGTCTTATCGATTACATCTGTGAAACGTTCAGGTTTGTTTTTCAGGTCAGCAAGAGCCGCGGGAACAGGGATATCTGAAAGCTCAGCAATTCTGTCAACCTTTGCATATTCGTCTATATCGGAAGTTCCGTTTTCAAGAGCCTCCAGTACAGCAGCTGAGAATTTGTAAGGACTTGCAGTTGATGCGATAACAGTCTTTGTCTCGTCTCCTGTAGCAGCCTTGTAATCGTTGTATACCTTAACAGCAACGGCTGTGTGAGTATCGCAAGTATATGAATACTTCTCATAAATATCGTGAATTGTAGCCTTTGTCTGCTCGTCATCACAGAAACCGCCGAAGAATTCCTCTTTAAGCTTAGCCTTTACATCGTCAGAAACTTCGTATTTCCCCTCGGAAGCAAGCTTACCGAACCACTCGTTGATAACAGCGTCGTTTCTATCTGTCATGAGATAAAGAAGTCTTTCAAGGTTGCTTGAAATAAGAATATCCATGGAGGGAGAAACTGTAGCATAGAACTGACGATTTCTGTCATATATGCCTGTATTTATAAAATCTGTGAGAACGTTGTTCACATTTGAAGCACAGATAAGCTTATTTACAGGAACACCCATATGCTTTGCAAAATACGCTGCAAGGATATTTCCGAAGTTACCTGTAGGAACTACAATATTAATCTTTTCATCCTCAGCAATTTCCTCGCTCTTTACAAGCTCAGCATAAGCTGAAACATAGTAGACAATCTGAGGTACAAGTCTGCCCCAGTTGATAGAGTTCGCGCTGGAGAAAACCATATTTTTTGAATCGAGAGCAGCTTTTACATCGTTATCTGTAAAGATAGCCTTTACACCGTTCTGGCAGTCGTCGAAATTACCCTTAATTGCACATACGCCGACGTTTTCGCCCTCCTGTGTCTTCATCTGACGCTTCTGCATAGGGCTCACGCCGTCCTCGGGATAAAATACGAGAATTGATGTATTTTCAACATCCTTGAATCCCTCCAGAGCAGCCTTTCCTGTATCTCCCGATGTAGCAACAAGAATCACAATCTTCTTGTCGAGATTTACTTTTTTTGCAGAAGTTGTGAGGAAATATGGAAGAATCTGCAAAGCCATATCCTTGAATGCACAAGTGGGACCATGCCACAGCTCAAGCATATATGTACCGTCGAAAAGATGAGCTATTTCAGCAATGCTCTCTGTTTCGAAATTCTTTGTTGAATAGGCATTATCAGTACAGTAGTGGATTTCAGCCTCTGTGAAATCTGTCAGGAATTTGGAAAAAACAAAAGCTGCTCTGTCAGCGTATTTCATATCGCCTACAGCTTTGAGTTCCTCAGCGGTAAGCTGTGGTATTGATTCAGGAACAAAAAGTCCGCCCTCAACGGAAATTCCCTGAATGATAGCCTCAGCGCTGTTCACCTTAACTCCGCTGTTTCTTGTACTGTTGTAAAACATAAAATCACCCTTTTAAAAAATGAATTTAAAGCCTGTTGTATCAAAGGCATTTTGTATATAATCAATGCTCAGCACCCTTCCCTCAGAGATAATTACCTGTGCGGTATCAAATCTCGGTTGAAGTTTGTTGGGATTTTTTGAGCAAAAATCACTTGCAGTTTTAATTATAAGCTCTCGCTTACGATAGTTCACGGCATCAAAACCGCTTACCATGCTGTCCGGCTTTCTGGATTTGACTTCCACGAAAGCAATGTAGTCCGAATTTACAGCAATTATGTCAATTTCCCCTCCGCGAATACGGTAATTGCGTTCAACAATTTCATATCCCTGCTTTATCAGATAAGAGCATACGAAATCTTCACCTATATTGCCGATTTCAACGGTGTTCATCGCTTTCACCTAAAATCTTTTTCAGGAATGTTTTTCTGTGAAGATCGCTTGCGCCGTACTTTTTCAGCATATCGCAGTGAAGCTTTGTGCCGTAGCCCTTATGCTGTTCAAAGCAATATTGCGGATATTTTTCAGCAATTTCTCTCATATATCGGTCACGGGCAACCTTTGCAAGAACCGACGCCGCTGATATAGAAGCAGATTTTGCATCGCCCTTTATAACATTGTCGGCAGGACATTCAAGTTCGGGTATGCGATTTCCGTCAATAAGTGCCATATCAGGTTTTATGCCAAGCCCATCAACAGCGCGCTTCATAGCAAGCATGGTTGCCTGCAATATGTTCAACTCGTCAATTTCCGCAACGGAAGCTGTAGCAATGCAGTATGCATCTGCCTTTTCTATTATTTCATCAAAAAGCAGTTCACGGCGTTTTTCAGAGATTTTCTTGCTGTCGTTGAGATAATCTATCAGCACATTGTCATTGAGCACAACTGCTGCAGCATAGACATCACCTGCAAGAGGTCCTCGTCCCGCCTCGTCAACTCCGCATAATATGGGGTATTCAGTACGAAGTTCGCTGTCAAAATCAAAAAGCTCCTTATGAAGTACAATTCTTGCCATATCAGTTCACCTCAGGCATTTCGAGGGTAATACGTCCAAGCTTGCCGCTTCGGAACTCGTCCAGAACTGTTATTGCGGCTCTCTCGGTATTGATTTCGCCGCCTGATATTACCATACCGCGTTTTTTTCCAACTTTTTCAAGGAGAGCAAGTCCGTCGTCGGAATCTTCAATTTCAATTTTGTAACGCTCAACAAGTGCCTGCGGATAACACTCCGCAAGATAGCTCAGTAGCTTCATCGCAAGAGTTTCAATATCAAGGATATCATCGCTTATAGCACCTGTAAAAGCAAGACGCACAGCGGCAGACTGGTCCTCAAATTTAGGCCACAGAACACCGGGCATATCAAGCAATTCTGTATTATCTTTAAGCTTAACCCACTGCTTTACTCGTGTAACTCCGGGACGATCCTCAACCTTTGCACGCTTACTGCCTGCAAGGCGGTTTATAAGAGAACTTTTTCCAACATTTGGTATACCAAGTATCATGAGGCGGACAGGCGCACCCGTCATGCCGTTTTTCTCGCGCTTATCCATAAGCTCTTTAAGCACAGTCGCTTTCAGAGTTGACATAAGCTTATTTATGCCCTTTCCCGATTTGCAGTCAACGGCAAGAGCAGTTACATTTTCCTTTTTAAGATAATTAACCCATGCAGTTGTAGCGTTTGCATCTGCAAGGTCACATTTATTCAGCAGAACAATTCTTGGTTTTGACGCAGTCATTGTGTCAATTTCGGGATTGCGGCTGCTCATTGGAGTACGCGCATCAATGATTTCCACAACAGCGTCAACAAGCTTGAGATTGGCTGTAATCGCCCGTCTTGTCTTTGCCATATGTCCGGGGAACCATTGTATAGTTTTTATATCAGTATTTTCCAAATTATCCTCCTGTTCAAGAGAAAAAAGCAAATTCGGGGTAAAATTTAAGAACGACCGTACCTGTAATATCATCAACAGGAACGAATCCGACTTTTGCGGAACGGCTGTCCATGGAAACGGAACGGTTATCCCCCATAATGAAAACATATCCCTCTGGAATGGTTACAGGATATTTTCCTGTAAATGCGCCGCCGTCGTAGTGAGTAAGCCCAAGCTCAATATAATCTTCGTATAGCCTTTCACCGTCAACATAGACTATTCCTGCGGCAAAGTCAATGTCTATAGTCTGCCCCTCAGTTGCAACAACTCGTTTTACTACGGTTTTATTTAAACCATTGCATATTTCAAGAGTTTCATTTTCAGCAAAAGTTACAGCATTATTCAGGTCAATTACCACAATATCACCGTTTTCAACTTTTCTATCCATAGCGTTGACAATCACGCGATTGCCGTCTTTAAGCGTATTTAGCATGGAATCACCGCTTACGCTGACAATACGGAATAAATAAGTGAAAACAAGACATAGAACAAAAAATGTAATTATAAATTGTTCAATCAGTCCAACGGCACTTTTTAGAAATTTTTTCAATGCAGATTAACCCTTATGTGATCCAATGAGAATATCAAATTCCTCAATGGGTGAATACTTTACAATAGCTTTTCCATAAATCTGATCTTTTTTTACAAGTCCAACACTACTTGAACGGCTGTCTGTGGAGTGATTACGATTATCACCCATTACAAAATAATATCCCTCAGGAATTGTTATAGGATATTGCTCTGTAAATGCACCATTACCGGGATCACTTGTAGATGCTTCTTCCGCAATATAAGGTTCATCAAGAACCTCACCGTCAACAATAACCTGATTATTGCGGATATCAACAGTCTGACCGCCCACTGCAATAACTCTCTTGATGATACACTCATTGATAGGAGGGTCATATTGAGGCACTATAACTTCACCGTTTTCATCAAGGAGATAATTCTTGTCCTTATCAATTACAAGAATATCACCATATTTTACATTAAAGAATACAGTATTCATAAATACCTTGTCATTATCATTTTTTTCTGCACGTTCACCGACTAAATTTTTATTAAGCGTCGGAACCATAGAACGTCCCACGATATTTACGGGATGCAGAATATAAGTAAATATCATAACGATAACAAATACAGTAGTAAGGGTAGATTCAAATATTTCTATAAAATCCTTTGCGAAATTGCTCTTTTTCTTTTCTCCGTCATTTGCTTCAGCAGTATTTTCTTCGGTTACAGCCTCAGATACCGTTTCAGCGTTATTTTCTTCGTTTTCTGTTGTTCCAATGATTTTCTTATTTTCGTCCATTGCTGTACCTCACAATCATATATTAAGTCCGTCTGTTTAGACAGATTCGTCGATTTCCAAATAGCAAAAAAGGGACATGAAGTCCCCAACGGATAGGAGCCGAAGCCGTCGGAACGAACCGACGGCACGGACTCAAACACAGTCTTATCGAATCTGCTCCTTAACCTTTGCAGCCTTACCAACTCTGTCTCTGAGGTAGTAGAGCTTAGCACGGCGAACTTTACCGTGTCTTACAACTTCCACCTTATCAACAGCAGGTGCGTGGAGAGGGAAAACTCTTTCAATGCCGCAGCCGTGAGCAACACGTCTTACAGTGAAAGTTTCGCTGATACCGCCGTGCTTCTTAGCAATAACAGTACCCTCGAAAATCTGAATACGGCTCTTCTCGCCTTCCTGAATACGAACGTGAACCTTAACAGTATCACCTACGTTGAACTGGGGCGCATTTTCCTTCATGCTTGATCCGCTGATTAATTTGAGTGCATCCATTTTAAAATCCTCCTAAAATTTCCGAACATTCTTACCTCTCCCGAAAAAAACCGTTTCAGCATAACGGAGATACAGGAATGAAATCATTGCCATAAGGCACGTTTGTTATGTCACCGACACAACATTCAAGGCAGCGGACTGCTCGATTTAATGTCTTTCGGCATTAACCCTCATCTGCAAAAAACAGACGGATTACAAATGCTTTATAATTATACCATACTTTTTCAGAAATTGCAAGTGTTTTCAAGAAAATTTTTCATTTTTTTCACATAAAATTCCTGTACGGCGTGTATTTTCCATATCGAAAGGAATTTCGCAGGAGTTTCTCAACGCTTCAACAAAAAGTGTCGGATTATAATTTGTTTTTGTTCCGGCAGGGAGACGCATTTTCATTTTTACAGAATCTCCCACAACTACACAGCTGAGAACTTCCATATCTGGTTTCAGGTCAACTGTCTTAATACCCTTTTTCGTCTTTTTCTCAATGAGAATTTCAGGCGAAGTAAGGAGATTTTCAACAGCCTTGAAAAGTTCGTCTGTTTCCTCACTTTTCAAATCGAATGTATATTCAGCCTTTGCAATCGCAGTAATTTTCTGTATCTGCGGAGCAATATCAACTATACGCATACCCTCGGGCATAACCTCGTTGAGCCTGTCCTTTATTGTATCAATGGGCATATTGTCATCGGTAATATTGAAATCCATAATTTCACAGCTGCTTTCAAATCCAAGGGATAAAGCAAGGGCAAAGCTGTAATATGGGTGAGGATTGAATCCCTCGGTATACCATACGGGAAGCTTTGAACGGCGGAAAATTCTCAGCATACAGCGGTTTAAATCGAGATGTGAAATATATTTTGCACGCCCTGTTTTTTCAAATGTTGCACGAAGTCTTAACAAAAACATTCCCTCCCAACAGCTTTATTTACTCCGCATCCTGAACATTTCTGACGGCAGTGAGGAGTAGTTACGGATTTATGCGCAGTCTTGTTTTCGCGGATAAAGAACTCCTTTGATACCATATAATCAAGGTGATCCCACGGCAGTATTTCGTCATACTCAGCTCGTCTGTTAGCGTAGTATGAAGGATTGATACCGCATTTTTCAAAGGCTTCAAGCCACACATCAAACTTGAAATGCTCGCTCCAACTGTCAAATTTACAGCCCATTTTCCAAGCGGTATAAACGACATCGCACAACCTTCTGTCGCCCTTTGCAAGAACAGCTTCAAGCTGACTAACGTCGGGGTCGTGGTAGCTTACCTTTATCTTTTTGGATTTTACGGAATCCAGCAGTAATTTCTGCTTTCTCTCGATTTCCTCACGGGTGTCCTGCGGCTCAAACTGGAAAGGAGTAAATGGCTTCGGAACAAATGTGGCACAGCTTACAGAAATCTGTGGACTTCTGCCCTTAGGACGATTTTCAATACTGTAGTAAAGATCAAGTATACGCTGTGCAAGTTCTGCAATACCGATTATATCCTCATCTGTTTCCGTAGGAAGTCCCATCATGAAGTAGAGCTTTACGCTGCTGTAACCGCCCTCAAAGGCAATTTTGCAGGTACTCATGATTTCTTCTTCTGTAACATTTTTGTTGATTACATCACGGAGACGCTGAGTTCCGCCCTCAGCGGCAAAAGTCAGACCACTTTTGCGGACTTTCTTGATTTTTTCAAGCAGTTCCTCTGTGAAATTGTCCACACGGAGAGAGGGCAGTGAGAGATTGACACGCTCTCCTGCTGTATAATCTATAAGCTTTGACAGCATTTCATCAATTTGTGAATGGTCGCTTGTACTGAGTGAAGCAAGTGAAACTTCGTCATATCCCGTATTTTCGCAAAGGCACTTAGTTTCCTTATAAATTGTATCGGGGGATTTTTCTCTGAATGGGCGGTAAATAAAGCCTGCCTGACAGAAACGACAGCCGCGGATACAGCCGCGGAGAACCTCAACAGATACACGGTCGTGAACTATTTCAGTAAAAGGCACAACAAAATTTTCGGGATAGAAAACATTGTCGAAATCCTTGATAATACGCTTTGTAATCTTTTCGGGAGCATTTTCAGATACGGTCATTTTTTCAATTGTTCCGTCCTCTTTGTACTCAAAATTATAAAATCGCGGAACATAAATTCCCTCAATCTGTGCGGCTTTTTTGAGAAATTCAAGACGATTCGCTCCCTGCTTTTTCATTTCATTGTACAAATCCATGAGTTCAAGGTTTACTTCCTCACCCTCACCCAGAATGAAGATATCAAAAAAATCCGCAAGGGGCTCTGGATTGCACACGCAAGGTCCGCCTGCAACAACAATCTGTGTAAGTTCCTCTGTTCTGTCCTTAGCAAAAACGGGTATACCTGCAAGGTCAAGCATATTCAGCACATTAGTGTATGAAAGCTCATATTGCATTGTGAATCCGATAAAATCAAATTCTTTTATAGGGTCAAGGGATTCAAGAGCATACAGTGGAATATCATTTTCACGCATTATTTTCTCGAAATCCACATCGGGAGCATAACAGCGCTCACACCAGAAATTCTCCCTTGCATTTTTTAGGGAGTAAAGTATCTTCATACCGATATGCGACATGCCTATATCATATGTATCCGGAAAGCAGAACGCAAAGCGGACATCAACCTTTGATTTGTCCTTAATGATACTTCCTACCTCGCCGCCTATATATCGCGACGGCTTCTGAACTTCAAGAAGATGCTTTTCTATTTTTTCTTTAAGGTTCATTTCAAATTCTCCTCGCCGAAGCTGACAGGGAGAAAATCTGAAAGATTATGCACACCGTCAGCCAGTATTATTTTAAAATTCCTGCCGCAGAATTCGCTCATAACCTGCAAACAAGCACCGCAGGGAGTGCAGTTCTTTGAAAAATCGCCGTCAGAACTGCCGGCAACAGCAATAGCTGAAAAGTCTCTCGCTCCCTCTGAAACAGCCTTGAATATGGCTGTACGTTCTGCACAAATTGTCATAGAGTAAGATGCATTTTCCACATTGCAGCCTGTATAAATCTTTCCGTCGGCTGTAAGAAGTGCCGCACCAACATGAAAACCCGAATACTTGCAATAGGCATTTTCTGCGGCTTTAACAGCGGATTCAAAAAGCTGATTATACACTGCCCTTTCCCCCATTCTGCACTACCTTGCGCTTTTTTCCGTCAGGGGTCATAATATATGTATTGCTGAGACTTGCATTAAGGCTTCCGGTAACAGCGCGGCGGTATTCGTTGCGAAGCTCCGTCTGCTCAGCCTTTTCTTCATCAGTAAGTCCGATTTCACGGGACTTACGGGCAAGCTCGTTTATTCTGTCGATTTTTTTCTGTTCCATTATACTACTCCATTCAAAAAATCAGATATTCAATAACCGAATTTGACATAATAAATCCTTTTTCGGTCAGGGCAATTTTTTCGCCCTCGTATGTAACATATCCTGCCTTTAAAAGCGGCGGAAGCTTTTTTATCAGATAATCTTTGCGCTCAGGGAAATCATTTAAATCATATCCCTCTGCAAGTCTTAATCTCAACATTGCATATTCCTCAAAGCCGCATGGGGATTCGTCAGTGATTTCCTCAATCTGCACAGGAGATTCAACAAATTCCTGTAAATCGGCAGAGACAGCAAATCTTTTTCCCTTATAACAGGAATGTGCAGACGGCCCTATACCGATGTAGTCAAGGCATTTCCAATATCGGCAGTTATGGCGGCTTTCAAAGCCTTTTTTTGCGAAATTTGACACCTCGTACTGCAAAAACCCCTTTTCCCGAAGCCGATTAACCATAGTCATGTACAGCTCTGCTGTTGAATCTTCATCGGTTATATTTCTGCGGATTTCATCGCAGTCAAAGGCTGTCCCCTCCTCGATTTTGAGGATATAGGCAGAAATATGCTGTATGGGCAAATCTGCCATAGCATCAATTGAGCTTATCAGTGTTTCCGCAGTCTGATTGGGAAGTGCCGCCATTAAATCGCATGAAATATTGTCAAAGCCTGCGGATTGCGCATTATATACAGCTTTTGCGGCGCGTTCAGCAGTGTGAGTACGTCCAAGAATTTTCAATTCGTCGTCGTTCATAGACTGAATCCCGATTGAAAGCCTGTTTATTCCCGATTCCCGAAGCATCTCCAGTCTTTCCACCGTAAGCGTATTGGGATTGGCTTCAAGGGTTATTTCTGCATTTTCAGCCATATCGAAACTGTTTTTTATCTCAGACATAAACCGTGAAATATACTCCGCAGGAAGCAGTGAGGGCGTACCGCCGCCGAAATATACTGTATCAAGAACCGTTGATTTATCCGAATAATGACGAATATTCCGCAGAACAGCCTCAGCATAGCTTTCAGCGTGAGCCTTATTGTAACTCAGGGAATAAAAGTCACAATAACTGCATTTTTTCGCGCAAAAAGGCACATGGATATAAAGCCCGATATTCATTTTACCGCATCAATACGTATTGCAGGTTCAAGTTTAAAGAAAAATGCATTGACAAGCTTTGGCATGAAAATTTTCAACAGAAACAGACCGATTACAATAGGCACTTCCCAGAAAGCTATCCATTCATGTTCAGTTCCCCAGAAATCAGGGGCTTTCAGATAGACAGCAACCATAAGTGCAAAGCATATAGTTGAAAAAACAGCATTGAAAATCGTAGCTCCCTTGCCGTTTACGCATTTTTGTCCGCACTCTACGCACACCTTGCCGGGAGAATTAAGCTGTCCTGCAAACGCCTTTTTCCATGGAGTAAAGCTTTTTTTGCCGCAATGTGGACAATTGTATATATTTTTCATTTTATCTCCTTATCTTTCAGTATGTGCGGATATTATCCGCACACATTTTGAACAGAACATGATAGGCTCCGTTCTCTGAATTAATCAGATATTTTTTAATTTTGCCCGCTTTTTACGCTTTCTTGTTCTTGCGATGCCAAATATGCGGAAATGCTCCAATATAATCAAACCAACAAGGAATGTGCCGATAATCATACTAAACCACAGCCAGTTAGTTTCATTGGATTTTGCTGCAATATACCACACAAGCCACACAATAACAACAGTCCAGACTATTGTTATTTCTCTAAGAGTCGTTCTTATTCTGCGGAATAAATTACGGATTTTCGCCTCTTTGTGCAGACTATTCTCAGTGATTGCCGATATTATGCACAGTATAAACCATACTGCCGCCAACGCAAAGACTATATAGTAAAATAACATTCTCAATTCCTCATGTATCAAGCTTCAGAACGCTCATAAATGCCTCCTGAGGCACTTCTACTGTACCCAGCTGACGCATACGCTTCTTACCCTCTTTCTGCTTCTCCAGAAGCTTCTTCTTACGTGTGATATCGCCGCCGTAACACTTAGCAAGTACGTCCTTACGCATTGCCTTAACCGTTTCACGAGCGATAATTTTACCGCCGATAGCCGCCTGTATAGGCACTTCAAAGAGCTGACGAGGAATATTCTCTTTCAGCTTTTCAGCAATTTTACGTGCTCTGCCGTATGCCTTGTCCGTATGGATAATAAAGGAAAGTGCGTCCACAATATCGCCGTTTAAGAGGATATCAAGCTTTACAAGCTTAGAGGGTACATATCCCATCATTTCATAGTCAAAGCTTGCATAGCCTTTGGTACGAGATTTCAGAACATCAAAAAAATCGTATACAATTTCATTCAGCGGCAGTTCATAGTGAAGCTCAACACGAGTATCGTCAAGATATTTCATATCCTTGAAAATTCCGCGTCTGTCCTGACAAAGCTCCATGATATTTCCCACATAGTCTGAGGGTGAAAGGATACTCGCCTTAACCATAGGCTCTTCCGCCGTCTGTATGAGGGCAGGGTCAGGGTAGTTTGTGGGATTGTCGATATATACCACTTCGCCGCTTGTCATTGTTACCTTATATATAACAGAGGGCGCAGTAGTGATTAAGTCAAGATTGTACTCACGCTCCAGACGTTCCTGTATGATTTCCATGTGAAGAAGTCCAAGGAATCCGCAACGGAAGCCGAATCCAAGAGCAATCGAAGTTTCAGGCTCAAAGGAAAGTGAAGCGTCGTTGAGCTGCAATTTTTCGAGAGCCTCACGCAAATCACCGTATTTCGCACCGTCAGCAGGATAAATACCTGAGAATACCATGGGATTAACCTTTCTGTAGCCAGGAAGTGCTTCATCACAGGGATTATCATTATTTGTAACTGTGTCGCCAACCTGCGTATCTCCGATGCTCTTAATAGATGCCGAAATATAGCCAACTTCACCAGCTTCAAGTGAACCGTTGTTTACAAGAGTTGTGGCATCCATAAAGCCTGCTTCAACAACAGTGAAAACAGCTCCTGTAGCCATAAGACGTATATTATCGCCGACTTTTACACGGCCCTCTTTAACGCGGACGTATATTATAACTCCCTTATAGGAATCGTAATAGCTGTCAAAAATCAGAGCTTTCAGCGGCTTTTCGGTATCGCCGGTTGGTGCAGGGATATCCGTAACAATACGTTCCAGAACTTCCTCAATGTTTGTACCCATTTTTGCGGAAATTCTTGGTGCGTCCATAGCAGGAATACCAATAACATTTTCAACTTCATTGCAGACACGCTCAGGGTCAGCGGAGGGCAGGTCAATTTTGTTTACAATAGGCACAACTTCAAGGTCGTGTTCGATTGCAAGATAGGTATTTGCAAGGGTCTGCGCTTCAATTCCCTGTGAAGCGTCAACAACGAGAATTGCACCCTCACATGCCGCAAGGGAACGTGAAACCTCGTAATTGAAGTCAACGTGACCGGGAGTGTCAATGAGGTTGAAAATATAATCCTCGCCGTCCTGAGCCTTGTATTTCATACGTACAGCACGGGCTTTTATAGTAATACCTCGCTCACGCTCAATATCCATGTTATCAAGAAGCTGCTCCTCCATATCGCGAATAGCAACAGTTTCCGTCTTTTCAAGAATACGGTCAGCAAGGGTTGACTTACCGTGGTCTATATGTGCAACAATACAGAAATTTCTGATTTTATCATTAGCCAATGGTGATTCCTCCGTTTTAGCATATTTGTACATTTTATATTATACCGTAAAATCCCCATGATGTCAAGTTTTTTCGCAATACAGTAAACCATAGTTATCATAAATCGGGATTCCAAAGGACTTAGTCCTTTGGCGGAGTCCAGAGGTAGCGTCTCTGGCAGGGTATGGGACAGCGTCCCATGCAGAGCAAAGCTCTGCGATGCGTTCAAGCGCTCTGCA
>CALGTV010000100.1 GCA_937902395.1 uncultured Ruminococcus sp. | reverse complement strand
TTTTTGGCAGGTTCAACACCTAATACAACGTCTCCGTTGTTATAATTGAAATCCATATCCGCCATAATAATACTCCTTTTCATGATTCGTGGGGGATTCCCTATTTGTTTTTTAGAAATGTACTGCAATAATATATGATAATCATATACCGCAATGTGCATTTCAGCGTAAATACACTATAGCACAAAAAAATACAATTGTCAAGGAAAAAAACGAAATTTTTACCAATTTGTAACTCTTTGAAAAAAATTCAAAAACTAAGAAAAAGTGAGAAAAAAAGAGATAAATTGAAAAAAATTCCTAAAAACGCTTCAAAACGTCGCGGAACGACATTTGAAGTTCACGCGAACTTGTGGTATAATCATATCATCACATGAAAGAGGGGTGCGAACATGAATCGAACGATTCCGGGAACATCAATAGGCTATTCCGAGATTGGCAGAAATTCAGCTTTCTCTTTGGTGGCACCCATACTTGAAGCTACAGGAGGTATTACACTTTCTCAGCTTTCAAAGCTTACTGTTCTGGAAGGCTCAACCATTCAGAACTGGATAAAGCGTGGGTGGGTATCATCGCCTAAAAGTAAAAAATATTCAGAAAAGCAGGTTATCCGTACAATCCTTATAAATATGTTGAAGGGTGCTATGAAGCTTGAACAGATTGCAAACCTTATGACATATATAAACGGAGATGTGGAAGATACCTCAGATGATATTATAGATGATGTGACATTATATAATATCCTTTGCAGAATAATTTTTACAGCTGAGGATGAAGGTGCTTTTGAACCGCATATGGTGAGAGACCTTATAGACCGCGAGCTTGAAAAATGTGCAGCAAATTATCTTGTATCCGGAGAAGAAAAGCTCCGCAAGGCAATGTATATTATGGTAATGGCTTACAGAAGCAGCTATCTTAAATCTGAAATGGAAAAGGAAATAGCTGAAATTCGAATATGATGTGGGAATTGAGGGATTTATGATGAATGAAAGGGTAAATAGTTTAAGATACACCGAGGAAGATATGGTTAAGGGATTATGTATCGGAATCGGTTTCGGGGTTGCAGTTGGCTGTCTTATTCTTGGAAGTATGCCCATGGGGTTATGTTTGGGTATAAGTCTTGGTTCGGCAGCCGGTGCAGTATCAGGACTGATAAAAGATAAAAAGTCCGCACAAAAAGAGGAATTGGGGGAGCTGAAATAACGGCTCATATATAGGGATTATTGAGATTTATTGCGGAGCGATAGGGGTATCGTTCCGCAGAAATGGGGTTATTTTGAAAAGAGGTAATTATTATGGCGAACAAAAGATTTATCAAAGCACATAAGGAATCAACAATAGCATCAGCCACAGAAATATGGATTGACAGGGTTACAGGGGTAAATTATCTTTTTCATATGGACGGCTACGGTGCAGGACTTACAGTTCTTCTTGATAAGGACGGCAAGCCGGTCGTAACACCTACCAAACAGATTCAGACTAAGTAAACAGGAGAAAAGTTATGGGAACATTTCAGGAAATCAGAAAAGACGGTACAGTTAAGAAAAGCGGTACAGGAAAAATTGTAGGAGGATGTATAGCAGGAGTTGTTGCTCTGGGATTGCTTGCAAGCTCATTTACAATTGTCCCTGCCGGTCATACAGGTGTTGTACTCACTCTCGGCAAGGTGTCCAATTCATCATACTCTGAGGGATTCCACCTTAAAGTGCCTTTTATACAGGACGTGGAGAATATGTCAAATAAGATTCAGGTATATGAATCACCTGCGTCGGCAGTTTCCAAGGACTTGCAGACAGTAAGCTCCAGTATTGCGGTAAACTACAGACTTGTATCTGATAAATCCGCGGAAATGTACCAGAGCGTAGGAACAGACTATCAGACAGTACTTATAACTCCCGTAGTACAGGAGTGTATGAAATCAGTAACAGCGAAATATACCGCTGAACAGCTTATTACAGAGCGTACATCTGTAGGTGATGAAATAAAGGCTGCTCTTGATGCTAAGCTTAACAGCTATGGTATCTATATTGAGAAATTCAACATTGTAAACTTTGATTTCTCCGCTGAATTCAATACAGCAATTGAAGCTAAGCAGGTTGCAGAACAGAATCTGCTTAAAACAAAGACAGAACAGGAGCAGGCAATAACTATTGCCGAAGCTCAGGCAAAACAGAAAGTTATTGCAGCAGAGGCAAATGCCAATGCTATCCTTGCAGAAGCTGAGGCTCAGGCTGAGGCTAACAGACTTCTTGAAGCTTCTCTTTCCGATAAGGTTATTGCTTACGAGCAGATAACAAAGTGGAATGGTGAGATGCCTAAGGTTGTCAGCGGTGACAGCAATGGTATGCTTATAAATATAGACCCTGAGGATTTAGGCGGTTCGACGAGCAGTTATGTTCCTCCCGTACAGCCAACTCAGAGCAATACAGGGGAATAAGTAAAAATATATAGGTGATTATTATGAGGATGTATAGGCGGCGAAGTTTTTCATTTGCTGATTTTACAGTAGATTTAATTGGAACAGTATTGGAATTTGTTTTTGAACTCATTGTATAGTTCATCTGCATAAATATAGGTGGGGAAATAAAGATATAACGGCTTAGGGGTAAGCTTTTATATAGGTTGACTTTCAGAGTTGACTGAGACATAGTAATTAAGTGACGGAGGAGATTTGTGATATGGGGATATCTGGGAATCTCAGGGGTTGACGCAATTAAGTGACATAAGGGGTAATGATATATCGTTGTTGGGGAACAGCGATACATATAAAAAGGGTAATGATATAGGTTTTATTGGGAAAACAAGTGACATTCAAGGCAGGCTCAGGGGTGAGACTTGCAAGACAATAAATATAGAAAAGGGTAAATGGGAAATGGTATGGGACTTTGGGGAAAGTCTTATAAACAGTAGAAAAAAGGATTTAAGATACAGGGATTATTGGGAAATCTCAGGGGTTGACGCAATTAAGTGACATAAGGGGTAATGATATAGAATTATTGGGGAATAATTCTAAAGCTTAAAAAGGGTAATGATATAGGAACTATTGGTGAAAAAGCCTGACATCTTTTCGGTGTCGGGCTTTAGTATTTCCGAAACTTTTATTTTTAATAATTTTAAATTTTTATCGAAATCGCAGGCGGATAATATCTGCCTCTACGCTATAGGGCAATGCAAATGCTTTTTTCCAAAAAAGCTTGACAAATCCGCTGATATGCTGTAAAATAGAATAGATGATTATTTCCAGAAGGAGAATAGAATTATGCTTAAAAATAACGAAAAAGTAATGGATAAAATCGTTGACCTTTGTAAATCCAAAGGTTATGTATACCCAGGCTCCGAAATCTACGGCGGACTTGCTAACACATGGGATTACGGCCCTCTCGGCGTTTTGCTTAAGAATAACATCAAGAACGCATGGCTGAAAAAATTTGTTCAGGAAAACAAGTACAACGTTGGTCTTGATTCCGCTATCCTTATGAATCCTCAGACTTGGGTTGCTTCAGGTCACATCGGCGGATTCTCCGATCCTCTTATGGACTGTAAGGAGTGTAAGACACGTCACCGTGCTGACAACCTTATTGAAGATTTCGACGGCACTAACGTGGCTGGCTGGACAAATCAGCAGATGACTGACTACATCAACGAAAAGGATATCGTATGCCCCAACTGCGGTAAGAAGAATTTCACAGATATCCGTCAGTTCAACCTTATGTTCAAGACTTTCCAGGGCGTTACTGAGGATAACAAATCCGAGCTGTATCTCCGTCCCGAAACAGCACAGGGTATCTTTGTAAACTTCGCTAATATCCAGCGTACAACACGTAAAAAGGTACCTTTCGGCGTTGCTCAGATTGGTAAATCTTTCAGAAACGAGATTACTCCCGGCAACTTCATTTTCCGTGTACGTGAGTTCGAGCAGATGGAGCTTGAATTCTTCTGCAAGCCCGGTACTGACCTTGAATGGTTCAACTACTGGAGAAGCTTCTGTAAGGAATTCCTCCTTACTATCGGTCTGAAAGAGGAGAATATCCGTCTCCGCGACCACGACCCTGAGGAGCTTTGCTTCTACTCCAAGGCTACTACAGACTTTGAGTATCTCTTCCCATTCGGTTGGGGCGAGCTCTGGGGCGTAGCTGACAGAACTGACTACGACCTTACACAGCACATCAACACAAGCGGCAAGTCTCTTGAATACTTTGACCCCGAAACAAATGAGAAGTATATTCCTTACGTTATCGAGCCATCTCTTGGCGTTGAGAGACTTTTCCTCTCCGTTGTTACTGAGGCTTACGACGAGGAAGAACTCATTTCCACTGACAAAAACGGCAACGAGAAGAAAGAGACACGTACAGTTATGCGTCTGCATCCTGCTCTTGCTCCTTATAAGTGCGCAGTTCTCCCACTGGTTAAGAAGCTCACTCCAAAGGCTGAGGAAGTTTATGAAATGCTCTCCAAGAAGTTTATGTGTGATTTCGACGAAACAGGTACTATCGGTAAGAGATATCGCCGTGAGGACGAAATCGGTACTCCTTTCTGTATCACTGTTGACTTTGACACAATCGAAAAGGACAACTGCGTAACAGTTCGTGACCGTGATACAATGGAGCAGCAGCGTGTTGCTATTGACGACCTTGTTAAATTCCTCGAGGAAAAGACAGCACTTTAATTTAATGCATAATTATTTTGAGAGGGCGGATAATATCTGCCCTCTTTTGTTATATATATAATCAAATAATTCAAGAAGTCCAAGAAGTCCGCTTT
>CALGTV010000099.1 GCA_937902395.1 uncultured Ruminococcus sp. | reverse complement strand
ATAAGTAATAGCTATTAGCCATTAGCTGTTAGCTAATAAATGCATAATTTTCAAAAAAATGCTCATAATATCCCTGTAGAAAGGGTGGTATTATGAAAATTCGGGAGCTTACAGGCTATTCGCGTAAAATGATAAAGGGAAAGCGCACAGAGCTTTTTCTCATCTGCCTTTTGCCTATCGGTACGGAGATTTTTCTCCGCACTGCTGAAGCTGCGCTGTACAGCCTTATGCTCTATTTCGGAAATATACAGTCCATTGAGCTTTTCACGGGAAAAAATATGGAGCAGGCTGTTCTCTCGGTGCTTTTTTCCCTGCTGAGATGCCTTATAATGCCGCCTCTCTGGTGCGGACTTGCGGCAAGGCTTATGATGTTTGCAGAGGGAAAAAAGGAATCCCCCTCATTTTCCGATATGCTTTTAAGCGGAAAATTTATTGTCAGGACAATATCAGCCTCATTATTTGTACGGCTGATTTCGGCGATACTTCTTCTGCCCTGTATTGCGGCAATTTCCTATGCCGTGTATACTCTCTCCGACGGCGCGGAGGGTGCGGAGTTCTTCATGGCGGTAAATCTCATAGCTGTGGGAATTGCCCTTGGAATATACTGGGCATCGGTGCGACTGAGTTTCACTGCTGTTCCGTTTTTGCTTTGGAGATATCGAAATCTTTCGGCGGCTAAAGTAGTATTTTTGTGTTTCCGCTTTATGCGCCAGCGGAGGAAGCTCCCCTTTATGCTGATTATGACCTATCTGCCACCTATACTGACTATTGCGGCGGCACCTTATTTTATACCCGAATGGGCGGCGGCATATGCTGTCAGTATATCAATTTTTCTCAAGGAGGATGAATCCGCTGATGAGCGAGCTTATATTTGCGGTGGATACAGAAAATCCACGGCAGCTGAAAAATTATCTTCGGGAAAGCTGCGGCGTTTCGGCAGGATTGCTGAGAAAGCTCAAGAATAGCGGCGGTATCTCTGTGAATGGAATCGCCGCACGTACTGTAGATATGGTAAAAACGGGCGATATTATCACTCTGACAGAAAATGATAAAAGTGATATTGAGCCCAATCCGTCGCTTAATGTTCCTGTAATATTTGAAAATGAGGCTGTTGTAGTATTTGATAAGCCTTCGGGTATGCCTGTTCATCCATCGGTGCGCCATAGAGATGATACCCTTGCGAATTTCTTTGCGGCGAGATATCCGAATCTCACTTTTCGCGCGGTAAATCGCCTTGACAGAGATACCTCAGGACTTTGTCTTGTTGCAAAAAATTCCCACAGCGCGAATATTTTACAGGGTGAAACGCATAAAATATACTATGCCGCAGTTCAGGGCAGTACTGCGGATTCGGGAACAATTGACGCTCCCATTGCAAGAATGTCGGAAAGTATAATAATACGCTGTGTCCGCGCAGACGGACGGCGTGCTGTTACCCACTATAAAAAAATTGCGGAGAATAACGGGCATTCCCTCCTTGAAATTGACCTTGAAACAGGGCGAACTCATCAGATACGCGTTCATTTCAGCCATATCGGTCATGCTCTTGCAGGGGACGATCTCTACGGAGGAAGCCGCGAAAAAATAGACAGACAAGCTCTCCACTGCGGAAAAATGAGCTTTGTCTGTCCCCTCACAAAAGAAAAAATAACAGTTGAAGCTCCCTTGCCAAAGGATATTGCAGAGCTTCTGGAACAGAAAGGAAATAATAAAATGAAAAAAATTGCAAGCTTTCAGGTTGACCACACCAAATTCGGCGTAGGTATGTACATATCTAGAATTGACAGCGATGTTATAACCTATGATGTGCGCATGGTAAAGCCGAACGGGGGTACTTATATTTCAAATCCCTCACTTCACACAATTGAGCATCTTTTTGCCACATATGCGCGAAACAGCGAATACAGCGACAGTATTATTTATGTCGGACCTATGGGCTGCCGTACAGGCTTTTATCTGCTGACAAGAAACGATATGACAGGGGCACAGGCTATCGCCCTTGTAAAAGCGGCATATGCCTTTATTGCGGAATTTGACGGCGTTATCCCCGGACTTTCTGAAATCGAGTGCGG
The DNA here is from genome assembly GCA_937902395.1 of uncultured Ruminococcus sp. Taxonomy (GTDB): domain Bacteria; phylum Bacillota; class Clostridia; order Oscillospirales; family Ruminococcaceae; genus Ruminococcus. The sequence goes on along the minus strand of CALGTV010000099.1, from coordinate 2,000 downwards.
AAATTACCTCGAACATGACCTTGAATCAGCTAAAAAGGACGTTCTGCCCCTTTTAAACTGCCTCGAAAATTATACAGAGGAAATGCTTGATTACGAATATCACTTTTAAATGGGTACAGAATACGGACACGCATGTTGTGTCCCTACAGATTACAGATTGAGGAGAGTGCTTGATATTGAATTTTCTGCGAAATATCGGAAGATTTATAGTAGGACTGTTTGTCAGAAGCGGTCTTTGCGTTTTTAAATTTCTGGCGGCTGTATTTCTTGCAGTCATCAGTACTATCGGCTTTGTGTTTTCTGAATTATTCGGATTATTCAGGGCTCTTGGCAGAGGTATCGCTCTTGTCTGGCGAAGCTTTACGGAATCTTTCCGAAGCAGAGTACAGCTTTCAAATGAGCTTACAAGAGATATCCGCAAAGCTAAAAAAGAGGGCGGAAAAGCCTACCGCGATTCTATCCTGAAATTTATCGGCTCGTTTTTCTTCGGCGAGGACGGTGTGGTTTATACCGCTTTCAACTATATCCTTCCCATTGTATGCATTGCCTTTACAGTGGGAATTATCAGCTACGGTACAGGGAGAAAATACGGAATTGCTGTGGATTACAACGGCAAGAGAATCGGTATAATTTCAGCAGAGGCTGATTTTGAAAGAGCCGAGCGTGACGTTCTTCAGCGTATATCCTATGCCGAGGATAAAGAGGCTGTTGACCTTTCTGCTGAATTTTCCGTGTGCGTAATGACTGACAGTGATAAGGTGATATCTGCTTCTGAGCTTGCGGATGAAATGCTTGAAGCTTCCGACGAGGAGCTTATTGAGGCTTATGGTATCTACATCGACGGCGAATTTGCAGGCGCTGTAAATGATAAGAAAAAAGTACAGCAGGAGTTGGATAAGGCGCTTCTGGATTACAAACCTGACGGCATTGTTAAGGAAGTAACATATGCGAATAAAATTGAATATACAAAGGGAATTTATCTGCTCAGCAGTCTGCGCGACGAGGCTGACGCTATAAGACAGCTGACCTCCACAAAGGAGCGAAAGCGCGTTTATATCGTTCAGCAGGGTGAAACAACACTTGACATAATCAGAAAATTCGGTATGAAAGTGGATGATTTCAACAAACTGAATCCCAAAGCGGAAGCAGGTCTGATTCCGGGACAGCTGCTCAACGTAACCGAAACGGAGCGTTTTCTGCCAATTCGCTATGTATGTGAAACGGAAACTCTCACCTTCCTTGATTATGAAACGGTTGAGGTTGAAACAAGTGCGTTGAATGTGGGGATCCGTGCGGTTCTTACAAAAGGTGAGCGCGGCGAAAAGGTAAGCAATATTGAAATTACCTATGTTGACGGAATTGAGCAGTCCAGAAATGTTATCAGCAGTACAATTACAAAATCTCCCGTCGTGGAAACTATAGGCATAGGAACATATTCCGCAATGCCCGATGACCCGCAGGGTGTATACTTTGGCTCTCCCATGACAGGTACGGGACAAATGGGCTGGCCTCTTGACGGCGGTTGGGTAAGCGACAGTTTTATCAGTGACCGTAATCACAAGGGCTTGGATATAGCTGCTCCGGAGGGTACGGAGATTTATGCCGCAGAGGAAGGTCAGGTTGTATCTGCCGGCTGGAACTCAGGCGGATACGGAAATGTTGTTATGATTGAACATCCCGACGGCTATGCTACTGTTTACGCTCATATGATTCTGGTATATGCCGTTGAGGGACAGTATGTCACCAAGGGACAGCTTATCGGATTTGTTGGAAATACGGGAAATTCTTTTGGTAATCACCTGCATTTCGAGGTGCGCTATCAGGGAATATGCCTTGACCCTGCAGGCTTCCTCAATACTATGAATATGACACGGGATATGAAAAAAGAGGATGAGATTGAGGAATAGACAGGATTTTTCGAGAAAAAACTTGACAAGGGGCTTTTATACTAATCCCTAAAATGTTAGTAGACAAAGATGATGAGCAAAAATGCTGTATGT
>CALGTV010000098.1 GCA_937902395.1 uncultured Ruminococcus sp. | reverse complement strand
GGCAATTAGCGAAGCTAATTGTAGCCTGTATTGCAGGCGTTTCCAATAAATCCTGTGTCTACATGATTTATTGGGATTAGTATGAAAATTATTAAAAAGTATTTGCTACAATAAAAATAAGACGGAGGTGTATTATGATAGAAGAAACCTTATGTGAATTGATAATAAATGAATATTACGATAAAGTATATAATTTCTGCTTTGCAAATCTAAACAGAAATAAGCAGGCGGCAGAGGATTGTACACAGGAGACTTTTTTGACTTTTTTCTCGAAAAGAAATAAACTTGAATTTACCGAAAATATACATCGCTGGCTGTATAAAACAGCTAAAAAAGTTATAAAGGCATATATGCGCAAAAATAAGCAGATTTTCATAGATATTGATAATGTTTCTGATAAAATTATTTCAGAAGAAGAATCATTCAAAGAAAAATCCGAAGCTTTTGATTGTCTGAGCGAAGAAGAAATGGAACTTCTTAATATATACTATAACTATGAATATGGCGATAGAAAAAAACTCGCAGAGGAAAAAGGTCTTACACAGTCAGCTTTATATAACAAGGTTTACCGAATCAGACAGAAACTCAGCAAAGAGCACAATAAACTATAACTGTTTTTGTGCAAGTCTACAAAAATAATTTTGAAGTGCGAAAAGTGAACCTAAAATTGACATTTAATATATGAAAGGACATTTTATATGGATAAAGACTTTTTGAAACGAAAGGTTTTGAGTGATATGAATATGAAAGAAAATATGATAGCTGATTTACAGCGAGAACTTCAGGAAGAAATGGATAAACCGTCTGCTAAATGGGATTGTAAAAAAATTTCAGAGATAACAGAGACTATTCACCGTCTTAGCTGCAGCGAAGAAACAGAAATAAGTAAAACAGGAAAAGAAGCATTGTTGAAAAAATTAAAAAACAATAGCGTACCCAAAAGAAGGATTTACAAAAGAATCAGCACGGTGGCAGCTTGTTTGTGTATATTCTTAGGTCTGAATTTCTTTTCCGTTTCAGTTCTTGGTATGAATATTTTTTCAGCAGCATATCAGGTTACAACAGGCGGAATCAGCATAGATTTAAAGAAAAAAGAACCTATCCTACTCCCGGCATCAAGCGGCGACCCGTATGGAATGAAAGCAAAATGTGCAGAGTTCAATATGTATCCGCTGACACCGTCATATATTCCAAAGAAATTTGAGTTGATAGATATTGCTGAAATACAAAGTCACTCATTTAATAATATGGTTTTTTACTACAAGAGAAGCGGAATCAAACTTAATTTTGATATTTGTCAGTATAACGAGGGTGAAGAAATACCGCCTATAGGAATACCAACCGATACATATAACATAACAGAAGAATATATAAACGGATATAAAATGTATATTCTGAAAGAGGATAATCAGTTTACAGCAGCATTTATTGATGGCAATATAGTTTATATGGTTTGTGCAGATGGTCTTGATTATGATACTTGCTATAAGGTAATTGAATCTTTGGCTAAATAGTACAATTTTTACAATCGCTAATTGTGCAATCATACAAACTTAAAAATAAAACGCGAAAAGTAAGACATTTTTTGACATTTAATAATAAAAGGGATTATCAGGGAAATATTTTTAGGAGGAGATTTCAATGAATTTCAAAAGTTTATCATTCATCATTTCTTTTATGTGCTGTTTGTCAGTACCTGCACAGACTAATGCTGCTGATGCTCAAATTCCGGCACCTGCAACGACAGCAACAGAAGAAATTCAGCCGCGTACAGAAGGTCTTATTTCAGGTTATTCATTAAGTTGTTCAAAGGGGACGAAGACAATTTATATAACCGCTAAAACGACCGGATTTGAAGAAATGGCTGAGATAGGTTGTGTGAATATTTTAATTCAGCGCAGCTCTAACCTTACAAACTGGGTTACCGAAAAGACGATAAGTGATAAGATTGCAAGAGATGCTAATTATCATTTGCTTAATAATTACCCTGTAACAGTTCAGGGCGGTTATTATTATCGTGTTCAGCTGACGCATTATGCCAAGGAAGATGCGTTGTTTTTCCCCGATGAACAAGCAGTAGTCAGCATATCATCCGGTATGTGGATTGCATGATAATAGTGTGTAAAATCAAAATGATAAAAAAAGAGGTGGTGCCACGCATTCCTTTTTCATACGCCCATAAATCCAAAGAGAATCAAAAAATTAAGGAGGAATTATTATGAGAAATGGTAAAAAAAGAATATGGGCACTTATGTCAGCGGCTGTTACAACATCAGCACTTGTTGTATCAATGACAGGCTCGTCTGTTACAACTGTTCGTGATGCAGACGGTGACGGAAGATATACCGGCTCTGATGCCACTCTCACATTACGTTATCTTAAAGGTGAATTCAATCCTTCAAGTGTAAGATCTTTTGATTTTGACGGAAACGGCATTATCAGCTATGTGGATGCTCTTAAAGTTCTGGGATATTATACCGGAAGTTTCAGCGATGACACTCTCCCAGGACCTGTTGGTGCTGATTCAACAGCTGTTGCAACAACAAGAACGTATTTGAGACATGATTACAGCAATAATAATCCTTCTTCTCACACTGAATACTCATTAACTGTAAATCCACTGGACAATACAACATCAAACTCAAATGCTCGTGGTCATTTTGGTGTAATTGGTGAAGAAGATGATCGAGTACATGACTATAATACTTCTGTTGTACGTTTAGATAACGGAACAGGATTTATAATCGATGATCATGTTATTGCAACAGCTGCTCATTGTGTCTTTGACTATAATACTAACGAGTTTATAGATGGTACAGTAACTATTGTTGATGGTAACAACAGAATAATATTAAATCCGGTTTATGCAGATATATGCGAAGATTATACAAACAAAGATGATGATTATGATTATGCTTTACTATATGTTGAAGAAGACCTCAGTGATTATGGTGCATTTAACATAGGTGCATTCTTAAATGAATATATTGGAATAGATGGCGAAGTTACTGTTTCTGGTTTCCCTAAATATATTCCAAATAATGCCACAGATCCATCTCGCAGAGATAGATACAAAGCAACAGGATATGTAGAAAGTGATTATGGTATGACGTTAAGATATAATGCTGATGCAACATCTGGAACAAGCGGAGGTCCGGTGTATATAAGTGAAGAATATAATGGTGAAGAATATAATACTGTTATTGGTATTCATTTTGGTTCAAGTGGCGGAGCAAATTTCGCAGTAAAAATAACACCTGACATTCTTAAATTCTATAAAAGCAATTCTAATATAGACTACTAAGGAGGAATCACTATGAAAAATACTAAGAAATTACCAACACTGCTTCTTGCTTCAATCATGACAGCCGGAACTGTTTCCTCTCTTTCAGCCGGTGCAGGAAACGTAACAGGATATGACAAAGATGAACTTGCAAAAAAAATCGAAAACAGCGACT
>CALGTV010000097.1 GCA_937902395.1 uncultured Ruminococcus sp. | reverse complement strand
TGGCAAAGGAACTTGCTAAATCCTACAATCCCAAGGATTTTGAGGACAGAATTTACACTGCATGGAATGATAAGGGATGTTTTCGTGCAGAAGTTGACCCTAAGAAAACACCCTATACAATTGTAATTCCCCCTCCGAACATCACAGGACAGCTCCACATGGGACACGCTCTTGATGAAACATTGCAGGATATTCTCATTCGCTGGAAGCGTATGAGTGGCTATTCTGCACTTTGGCTCCCCGGTACTGACCATGCCGCAATCGCTACAGAGGCTAAAATCGTTGAGGCAATGCGTAAAGAGGGCGTTACAAAGGAAGATTTGGGACGTGACGGCTTTATGGAGCGCGCATGGGAGTGGAAGAAGCAGTACGGCGGACGTATCTGCGAGCAGCTGAAAAAGCTTGGTTCATCATGTGACTGGTCAAGGGAGCGTTTCACAATGGACGAGGGATGTTCAAAGGCTGTTAAGGAAGTTTTTGTAAAGTACTATGAAAAAGGCCTTATCTACCGTGGTGAGCGTATAATCAACTGGTGTCCTAAATGTAAGACATCTCTTTCTGATGCTGAGGTTACATATGAGGATCAGGCAGGCCATTTCTGGCATCTCCGCTATAAGATAAAGGATGCTGACGGCTATCTTGAACTTGCTACAACCCGTCCCGAAACACTTCTCGGTGATACAGCTGTAGCTGTAAACCCCAACGATGAGCGTTACAAGGATTTAGTAGGCAAGACAGTAATTCTCCCTCTCGTACACCGTGAAATCCCCATTGTTGCCGATGATTATGTAGAAATGGACTTCGGAACAGGCGTAGTTAAGATTACACCTGCCCATGACCCTAACGACTTCGAGGCAGGTCTCCGTCATAATCTCCCTGTAATCAACGTAATGAACGACGATGCAACTATTGTTGACGATTATCCAAAGTATGCAGGTATGGACAGATTCGAGGCAAGAAAGGCTATCGTTGCTGACCTTGAAGCTGAGGGCGCACTTGTTAAAATCGAGGATTACAGCCATAATGTTGGTACTTGCTACCGCTGCGGTACAACAGTTGAGCCTAAGGTTTCAACACAGTGGTTTGTAAAGATGAAGCCCCTTGCACAGCCTGCAATTGACGCTGTAAAGAACGGAGATACAAAGTTTGTTCCCGAAAGATTCGACAAGATTTATTTCCATTGGCTTGACAATATCCGTGACTGGTGTATCTCCCGTCAGATTTGGTGGGGACATCAGATTCCTGCATTCTACTGCGACTGCTGCGGCGAAATGGTTGTAACAAAGGGGGACAGCGCAGTATGTCCTAAGTGCGGCAAGCCTATGAGACAGGATCCCGATACTCTTGACACATGGTTCAGCTCTGCACTGTGGCCATTCTCAACACTTGGCTGGCCTGAGAATACAGAGGATCTGAATTACTTCTATCCCACAAATACACTTGTTACAGGCTACGACATCATTTTCTTCTGGGTAATCAGAATGATGTTCAGCGGTCTTGAAAATATGGGCAAAGTTCCTTTTGATACAGTTCTCATTCACGGTCTTGTACGTGACGCACAGGGACGCAAAATGTCCAAATCTCTGGGCAACGGAATTGACCCCCTTGAAGTTATCAACGAATACGGTGCAGACGCTCTCCGCTTTATGCTTGCTACAGGTAACTCACCCGGAAACGATATGCGTTATATCGACGATAAGGTTAAGGCAGCACGTAACTTTGCAAACAAGCTGTGGAACGCATCACGTTTCATTATGATGAATCTCCCCGATGATTTTGAGTTCACAGGACTTCCTGCTGACCTTGAAACAGAGGATAAGTGGCTTGTAAACAAGTTCAACAAGCTTGCTAAGGAAGTTGGCGAAAACCTCGATAAGTTCGAGCTTGGCGTTGCATCACAGAAGATTTACGACTTTATCTGGGACGTTTACTGCGACTGGTACATTGAAATTACAAAGCCAAGAATTCAGGCTGGCGGCGAAACAATGGCAAAGGCACAGGCTGTTCTTGTATGGGCAATGCAGGGTATGCTGAAGCTTCTCCACCCATTCATGCCATTCATCACAGAGGAAATCTGGCAGGTTCTCACAAATGAGAAGTCAATGATTATCCTTGAAACATATCCCACATTTGATAGCACAATCGACTATTCCGCAGAGGAAAAGGCATTTGAGAAGATTATTTCAGCTATCAAGGCTGTAAGAAATACACGTACAGAAATGAATGTACCCCCATCGGTAAAGGCAAAGCTTATCATTGAAACTGACGAGCCTGAGCTTTACACATCATGTGCGGCATTCTTTGAGAAGCTTGCTTCCGCTTCTTCTGTTGAGGCAGGTGCAGCTGTGGAGCATGAAAACTGTGCAAATGCAGTTACAGATTCCGCAAGAATTTTCATTCCTATGGACGAACTCGTTGACAAGGAAAAGGAAATTGCACGTCTTGAAAAGGAAAAGGCAAAGGTTCAGAAGGACATTGACTTCCTCAGCGGAAAGCTGAATAATCAGGGCTTTATTGCTAAGGCTCCCGAAAAGCTTATTGAAGCTGAAAAGGCAAAGCTTGCAGTTGCAGAGGAGAAAATGGCTAAGATTGAGCAGTCAATCGCTGCATTCAAGGCATAAAATGAAAATCGACAGGGAAGAAATCTTCCGATATGTCAAGGAAAAATACAATACCTCTCCCGATTATCCATGGGAGAGGGATGTTTTATCAGCCGTTCTCCGCAAGAGCAATAAAAAGTGGTACGGACTTGTGATGAACGTCCGCAGAAGCGTTATTGACGAAAAAGGGGCGGGGAATGTGGATATTCTCAATGTCAAATGTACTCCCGTAGTCCAAGAAGTCCTTATAGCTGAGGGAAAAGCCATACCTGCCTATCATATGAATAAGCGGCTGTGGATAAGTATTCCCCTTGACAGTGGAATATCATTTGCTGAAATCTGCGGCGTAATTGACGAAAGTTATAAGCTTGTAAAATGAGGTGACGAAATGGAATTCACAGTACCAACAATTGAAACAGAAAGACTTATTCTCCGTCCGCTGACTATTGACGACGCACAAGCTGCTTTTGAGTGGACGGGTGATGAACGGGTTGCAAAGTATATGATATACTCAACTCACGAAAGCATTGAAACTACAAAAGAATGGCTGAATACCGTTGAAAATATTGAAAATGAGTATTCATGGGGATTTGTCCGCAAGTCCGATAATAAGCTTATCGGAGCAGGAAGTATGAGATACCGCATTGATGAAAAAAAGTGGAGTTTCGGCTATAATATGCGATATGACTGCTGGAATATGGGTTATACTACCGAAGCAACACTTGCAATGATGAATTATGTCCGTGAAAATCACAATGCACACCGTTTTATAGCAGAATGTGCACAGGAAAATATTGGTTCAGCGAGAGTTATGGAAAAATGCGGACTTCATTTTACTGGCAACGGCGAATATCAAAGCTACGACGGAAAGAAAACCTTTATATCTAAGATTTACGAACTGGAGGACAAGGTAAATGATTAAGCATATAGTAATGTTCAAACTCAAAGCCACAGAGGGAATGAGCGAATACGACAACGCACTTGAAGCGAAAAAGCGTTTTGAGGACGTAATTGCAAACGTAAAGGAGCTGAAAAAAGGCGAGCTTGTTATCAATTCCGCTGACGCTCCCGAAAGCAATTACACAATCGCTCTTATCTGCGATTTTGACGATATAGAGGGACTTAACGCATATCAGGTACACCCTGCACACGTAGAGTTTGCGAAATTCATAGGCACAGTAAAGACAGAACGTGCATGCATTGATTATAATGCGTAATTATTGAATATGTAAAATATTGGGATTCTAAAGGGTGAAACCCTTTAGCAGAGTCCAGAGACAGCGTCTTTGGTGGGTGCAGGGCAAAGCCCTGCGTAGCGTTAGGCGCTCTGCAAGAGAGAGCGTCCCCTAAATGATACGTATAAAATAATATAGAAATATATTATTATAAAATTATCTTGCCGTTGGCACTGACGGCAGAAAATGGAGGGAAAAAACAATGACAAACGTAAAAGGAAAATGGGCACTTCTCACAGGTGCCAGCAGAGGAATCGGCTATCTTTCGGCTATTTTTATGGCGAAACAGGGCTGTAATCTGGTACTCCACAGCAGAAAGGCAGAGCATTGCGAAAAGGTTCTTGCCGAGGTAAAGGCTCTTGGAGTTGAGGCATACGTGGTTGAGGCAGAGCTTTCCGATCTTGATTCCGTTGAGAGAATGCTGAAAGAAATCGACGCAAAGGGAACTCAGATTGACATTATTCTCAACAATGCAGGCTTGCAGATTGCATACCGCACAGAGTATCTCACAACTCCCGTGTCCGACTACGACATCAGCTTCAAGGTAAACACAACTGCTCCAATGATGATTTGCTATCACTTCTTACCTGGTATGCAGGAGAGAGGTTTCGGCAGAATTGTCAACACAACAAGCGGTATTGCTCTTGAACCCGAACAGGCAGGCTATTCAGCTGCAAAAGCTGCTCTTAACAAGGTAACAATCGACCTTGGCTCTAAGTATCAGAACAGCGATATCGTTCTCAACCTTGCTGACCCGGGCTGGTGCAGAACTGAACTTGGAGGCCCTAACGCTCCAAATTCTCCAGAAAGCGCACTCCCAGGCGTACTTGTGGGTGCATTTGTGGACGATAAGAAATCGGGACGTATCTTCTCTGCTCAGGAATTTGCAGGAATGAGCCTTGAAGATGCCGTTGCAAAGGCTGAATCTCAGGCATCTCCATATTAATCTATGAACTACAATGAAGCGATGAACTTCGTGAACTCCTACAGCAAATCGGGAAAGGCAGTTACTGACCTTTCCCGAGCAAAGGAGCTGATGAAGCGTATAGGAAATCCTGAAAAACAGCTGAAATTCGTACACGTTGCAGGCACAAACGGCAAAGGCTCAACAGTTGAATATATATCAAATGCGCTGATTTATTCGGGGTATAAAACAGGACAGTTCACTTCCCCGTATATTACCCATTATGCCGACAGAATCCGCATAAACGGTGTAGAAATTGATGAAAAATCCCTCTGCGAAATTGCGGAAAAGGTGAAAAATTCTGTTGCAGATGCGGAGTATTCCCAGTTTGAAATCACTATGGCAATTGCTCTGCTGTGGTATGTCCGTGAAAAGTGCGATATTGTGGTGCTTGAAGCAGGAATAGGCGGACTTCTTGACTGCACAAATGTAATACCGCCCCCTGTGGCAACGGTTATTACGTCAATTTCCCTTGACCATACAGCGATTTTAGGCGATACCGTTGAAAAAATTGCAGCTCAGAAAGCAGGGATTATCAAGGAAAATTCCGCAGTTGTGCTGTCATTTGATAACAGCTGTGAAACATATAAAATTGTAAAAAAAGCGGCAGATAAAGCAGGTTCTGAGTTAATTACAATGTGGCATTCTGATTTTGAAATGCTTCCTGTTGAACCTGACGGTCAGCCTTTTATATATTTAAGAAAAAAGTATAAAACAGCAATGTTCGGCAATGCACAGCCAATAAATGCAGTTACAGCTATTCAAGTTTGTCATTTTCTGCGCGAAAACGGATTTGACATTTCAGAAGAAAATATTAAAAAATCGATTGAAACTTCGCAGATAAAGGCAAGATGTCAGTATATCAACGGTGAGCCGCCATTTATTATAGACGGCGGTCATAATCCCGAAGGTATTGCAAATTTTGTCGGTGTTCTTGACAAGATTAACCGACCTGTATACGCTGTTCTTGGTATGGTTGATACAAAGGATTATCAACAAGGAGTGACACGTATTGCTCATTATGTCGAAAAAATATTCACTGTTGACGGTTTTGCGTACAATGCGGTAAGTGCCGATAAATTGGCTGAAATCGCATCTGAATTCGCATATGCGGAGTCCTGCGACTCCCTTGAAGAAGCAGTTAGGAAAGCGAAATTGCTTGCTCTCGAAAATGACGGTGTAGTTGTCGTGTGCGGCTCGTTGTACCTTGCAAGCGAGTATCTCAACAACTGTGAAAATTAATGAAAAATAATTAAGATGTCGGGTGGGATTGTGTAAACATACAAATCTGCCCGATTTTTAAATTTCCGTGTTCTAACCCCTTGAAAAAGTTGTCAGAAATTGGTATAATTTATTTAGCTGCAAAAGATGTTCAGCAAGTAAAGCTAAAGTATTCAAGGCTTAGTTGTGGAACAATTGCAGAAATATTATGAAGGAGGTTTTTTAACAATGGCGTTAAAGAATCAGTATCTTATCGACTTACTTGAAAGAGTTAAACAGAGAAATCAGGGCGAGCCTGAGTTCATTCAGACTGTAACAGAGGTTCTTGAAACTCTTGAGCCTGTTGCTGAAAAGAGACAGGATTATATTGATGCAGGCGTATTCGAGAGAATCGTTGAGCCTGAGAGACAGATTATCTTCCGCGTTCCGTGGGTTGACGATAACGGTAAAACACAGGTAAACAGAGGTTTCAGAGTACAGTTCAACTCTGCAATCGGACCATACAAGGGCGGTTTAAGATTCCACCCATCCGTATACCTCGGAATCATCAAGTTCCTCGGCTTTGAGCAGACATTCAAGAACAGCCTTACATCACTCCCAATGGGCGGCGGTAAGGGCGGTTCCGACTTTGACCCCCAGGGCAAGTCAGACGCTGAGGTTATGCGTTTCTGCCAGAGCTTCATGACAGAGCTTTCAAGACACATCGGTCCCGACCTCGACGTTCCCGCTGGTGATATCGGCGTTGGTGCACGTGAAGTTGGCTACTTATTCGGTCAGTACAAGAGACTCAGAAACGAGTTCACAGGCGTACTTACAGGTAAGGGTATCCAGTTCGGCGGTTCACTTATCCGTCCTGAAGCTACAGGTTACGGCGCAGTATACTACACAGTAGAAATGCTCAAGCACTTCGGTGACAGCATTGAGGGCAAGACATTTGCTATTTCAGGTTTCGGTAACGTTGCTTGGGGTACTGTAAAGAAGGTAAACGAGCTTGGCGGTAAGGTTGTAACAATTTCCGGTCCTGACGGATATATCTACGATCCCGACGGTATCAGCACACCTGAAAAGGTTGATTACCTCCTCGAGATGCGTGCTTCATGCCGCAACAGAGTACAGGATTACGCTGATAAATTCGGCGTTGAGTTCTTCCCAGGCCAGAAGCCATGGGGAACAAAGGCTGACATCATTATGCCTTGTGCTACACAGAACGAGGTTGATGTTAAGGAAGCTGAGCAGATTGTTGCTAACGGCGTTAAGTACTACGTTGAAGTATCCAACATGCCTACAACAAACGAAGCTGTTGCATATCTTAAGGAGAACGGCGTAATCGTAGCACCTTCTAAGGCTGTAAACGCTGGCGGTGTTGCTGTATCCGGACTTGAAATGTCACAGAATTCCATGAGATATTCTTGGACAGAAGAAGAAGTTGACAACAAGCTCAAGGGCATCATGAAGAACATTTTCGATGCTTCACTTGCTGCTGCTAATGAGTACGGCTTTGGCGATGACCTCGTTGCAGGTGCAAACATTGCAGGCTTCCTCAAGGTTGCAGAGGCAATGAAGGCACAGGGCTGCGTTTGATTAAAGCGCATTTCTGCTGAAAATAAAATTTAAACATATAAAGCACAGTTTCTTCGGAGACTGTGCTTTTTTGCTTTATATTAATTATAAAATATAATTATAGAAATCAAAATATATAACAGTAAATTTTATTATACATACACAATTTCATCTGTTGGTAATTAGTGAAAAAGTAGAAAATAAAAATTATTTTTCAATAATCAATGTTTTTCC
>CALGTV010000096.1 GCA_937902395.1 uncultured Ruminococcus sp. | reverse complement strand
AGCCTGCTCCTGCTCCTGTTCAGCCTGCTCCTGCTCCTGTTCAGCCTGCTCCTGCACCTGTTCAGCCTGCAACTGCTCCTGTTCAGTCTGCTCCTGCCGGCGCTGTTGGTCAGGTTATCTCAGTTCCGCAGATTACGGGTTACGATAGCGCTAATCAGCCTATTTACACTTATATTCAGATGCAAATTCAGGGATATGACCAGAACGGTCAGCCTGTTCTTGTTCCGCTTCCCGGACAGAATATACAGATTCCTGTTGCTCCTACTACATTCAACCAGAGATTCAATCAGAATACAAGACTTCGTGACGCTATTGCAGCTGCACAGGAAGTCCCCACATCCACAAAGGATATGACACCAGGACAGAGAATTGCTGCCGCAAATGCTGCAAAGGGCGACCCTGTAACTGCTAACGTTTCCAAGATTGCTACAAATCCTCATACTAAGGAAACTGCTCAGGCATTTATCTCCGCTATTTCAGTTTCTAAGGAATATGCAAATCAGAGCCTTACTGAAACTCAAGGTCTGAAACAGAGAACAAGCGTCCTGAATTCCGTTGAAGATGTTCTTTCACAGCTTGGCGATAACTCTCACAAGGAGAAGAAAGCCGCTGAGGTAAAAGCTCAGATGAATGTTCCTGCATATCAGGAATACAAAGCGCCTGTAAGAAATACTTACTCAGCACCAAGACCTGCGGCTCCTAAGCCTGCTCCCGTTGAAGAAAGATTCATGACTAAGGCAGAACTTAAAGCTAAGAAGAAACAGGACAAAATCGACGCTAAATTCCAGAAAGAAATGTTAAAGAGAAAATAACAGAATTTTTCAAAATGCGCAATTTGTTTTCTGCTTAATGGCAATGCAGAATTATGATTCGGAGTTAATGTTTTTATGCATGCAAATTAAAAACTCCCTCCATAATAGGGCTAAAATGAGCCTTTTTCCAACGGAAAAATGTTGATTATTGAAAAGTTTTTTAAAAGTTTGGATACATGCATAATTATAAACAGTATTTTTTGTATAACTTTTACTAAAAATTATACGACTTTTCTGTTAAAATATTTTGCTGTATTTTGTTCCAAAAAAAAGAAAAAATTTGATTTTTCATATCAAAAATTTGTTATCCTACCCTCGCGGTAGGATAACATACTATTGCCCCACTAACTAAACCTTGCCATCAAATACTCGGCAGAAAGAAAATTTCTCTGCGTCAGAAAAACTTGAAATGCGACAGCATTCCTACGTTTTCCTTCCTTGATAAATTTCCTTTCTGCTTTCGTCTTTTTCACAATGTGTAGTTGGTGGAGCAATATACAGAGAAATTTTTTTAAAATGAGGTTGAAAACATGGAAAAAGATAAAATTATTGAAGAGCTCAGAGCGAAACTGGGGGATTCTCCCGAAGAAAATGATAAAATCCTTAAGGCTGAGGCTGAAAAATATGCCCGTGAGGGTAATGTTGACGGCGTTAATGCCGCAGGTGAACTTATCCTTGAAATGATGCCTGAGGACAGAAAAAAGGAAATTGAACGCCTTACTCATATTGACGGCGTGCGCCTTGACAAGTACTATCAGCAGATTCTTGACCTGATTGACGAAAAGAAAATCGTCAAGGCTATTCCAATTGCTGAAAAACTTTACAAGAAAATTACTCTTGAATACGCTCCCACCGACAAAGTAAGATATGTTTCCCTGAGAAATCCCTTTGAGGATAATCTCTGTCAGGTTCTTTTCAAGGACGAAAAAACTCTCAGCCGTACTCCCTTTGATTTTTCTGAGTATATCACAACTTATGCATATCTACTTGTGGAAAGCGGTTCAAATGTTGACGCTATTCCTATTCTCGAAAAGGCTATTGAATATAATCCCGTTGACGTTGGTCCAAGATTTGAGCTTTGCGAGGTTTACAAGATAATCCGCAACAAGAAAATGGTTATTGACGTTACAAGAGATACTCTGAAAATTGCTTCATCACCCGTTGCTATTGCAAGATGTTACGCAAATGTGGGTTATACTCTCATGGATTACGGCGAGTACGATGACGCTGCTGTTTTCTACGTTGCAAGCGTTATGTTTGCACCTCACCCTGCTGTTCCTATGGAAATGAAGCACCTTACAGACCTGAAAGGTTCTCCCATTATTAAGCCTACTCAGCAGCAGATTATTGATACCATGAAAAAGTATGATATCGATTTCGGCGTTGACAAGCAGGTTATTGAGGTTGCGGCTCAGCTTGCTTCTCACTATATGATTAAAAAGGATATTCCCAATGCGCTGAATGCTCTCAAGCTTACTTATAATCTCACTCTTGACAAGGGCGTTAAGGACCTTATTCTGAAGCTTGACCCCAATGCCAAGCCTGCTCCTATGTTTTCCGATGACGAGGCAGCCGCTAACAGAGAAAATATAACAAAGAATTAAATTCTGACAGCCGAGGGAATCTCAGAAAACTGAATAAGGAGTGTGTTCCTATGGAAAAAGAGCAACTTACACCGTCTGAATCAACTAAATTAATTAACAAAAAGCTAGATATAATAATTAATTTATATTGGGGTCTTTTAGAAGATGCCAAGTATCATGAGCGATATTCTTATCATCAATTAAAAAAAACAACTACTATTGTATCTGTACTAAATTTTTTTCAGGCATTTGTTTCATGTGGCTCAGTTTCAGCTTGGGCTTTATGGGATAAATTAGATTTTATATGGGCTACACTTATAGCCATTTCTCAACTTTTAACTGCTTTAAAAGCACATATTCCTTTCTATAAAAGAAAAGAAAATCTTCAAAAAACATATATTCAATTAGTAGATTTATATCAAAATATAGAACATGACTGGCTTTCACAATGCCTTTCAACCGATGATAAAAACAAAATTGATGATAACTTATGTAATACAATAGAAGCAATATATAAAAAATATAATTCTAAACTTCAAGAAATTATTAATTCCGACATTGATGATATCCCAAATCCCAATGAAGCTTTTGCAAAATTAGCGCATTCCGAGATGAAGAATTATACTTATAATTTATCATAAGTAAGGAGGAAAAGAAAATGTCTAAAAAAAATTATCTTCCGATACCTAATAGTGTAGGACATATAAAGAGAAAATCTAATGTAACATCAAACACTAAACATAACCGTAAAGCAAAATCGACAAATTTAATAAAAGCTGATATACTTGGTGTTCCTCAAATGAGAAAAAGTTATGTTAAACCAAACACTAAAAAAGCAAAATCGACTAATTTAATAAAAGCTGATATACTTGATGTTCCTCAAATGAGAAAAACTTATGTTAAACCAAACATTAAACATAACCATAAAAAAAAATCGACGCAAGTAATAAAAGTTAGTATGCTTGGCGCTCCTCCTCTGACGAAAGAAGAACGAACACCAAGACCTAAATTACCATTTGAAGATTAATATATCTAAAATTAAATTCTGGCAGCCGGGGAAATCTCGGCTGTATTATTTTTTTCAAAAATGCTTGCTTTTTTTCGCTGTATATGATATAATAAAAGTTAGTAAGTCTATTCAGACGAAAGGAGTTTTTTATTTATGAAAAGAAAATTTGTATATGCATTCGTTACTGCTGTAATTACTGTTATGTCCGCAAGCTCAATGGCTATGTCAGCTTTCGCTGAGGGCAATGCTGCATCTGCTTCAAATCCCCAAGCAGCTGCCGGCGGCGGTTTTATGCAGCTTATAATTTCCCTTGGTATTATGTTTGTTCTCCTCTACTTCATGGCTATCAGACCACAGAAGAAACGTGAACAAGAAGCAAAGGAAATGCAGAACAGCTTACAGGTTGGCGATGAGGTAATCACCAGCGGCGGTATCGTTGGTATGGTTTTCCGTATCGGTGATGATACTGTTGTTATCGAAACAGGCGGTGAGCGCCACAAGCTCCGTATAAAAAAGTGGGCTATCGCTGAAAATGTTACTGCTACTGAGCGCGCAAGAGAGGCTCAGGCTAAGGCTAAAACTAAGCTTGCGGCTGCCGGCGTAAACGACGAGGACGAAAAGAAGTCCAAAAAAGAAAAGAAATCAGAAGATACAGAAGCATAAAAAAATAATACTCCGCATAGTATTGAGTAATACTGTGCGGAGGTTTTTTATGGGACGTTACAGAAAAAAGCTGTGGGACAGCACTGTTCTTGGATTTGCTATATCTGTCGGTTTCGGCTTGATATGCGGTTTTTTATGCTGTGTAGTATGCTCGGCTGTTTCTTATTTCGTATTCAATGCCATGATGTTTACGGGGATTTTTACTATTGCCTGCCTATTCGTCAGCGGATATTTCAGTGGCTATCTCTGCGGTCGTTACCGTCGCAGATACGGTATGACAGAGGGGGCAATATGCGGTGGTATTATTTATCTGCTCCTGCTTATTGTATCCCTTAAATTCGGGGAATTTACCTCTCCTGCAAAGCTGATTCTCCTTGCTGTATCGGGCTCAATAGGTGGAATTGCTGGAGTTAATACCGTAAGACCTGAGAATTTGATGTGATAAAAATGGGATTCACAATTTGTGAATCCCTAAACTGTATTAATCTTTTATAATCTTTTATAATCTTTTAAGGGGACGCTATCGAAGGGCTCTGCTAAAGGGCTTCGCCCTTTAGAATCCCATTTTAATAATCTCCGCTTGTGTCTTCCATAAGCATGAATTCTATCTCGTATTCCTCGATATTTCCGTCCTTGTCTACCTTTGCACAGATTGCAGGTACGGTATCTCCTGCGCCATAGCTTGCGCTTATGGTATCGTACAGCTCATCGTATGTCTCAACGTGCGTTCCGTCTATCTTTGTGATGAAATCTCCTACTTCAAGGGCTGTATTAGCAATGTCACAATCCTTGCTTATATTGTTGATGTAAATTCCCTTGAAATCCTCGGGCAGTTCGTAGCCCAGTTCATTCTCTATTGTGAGCTTATTTGCGTCACTGCTCATATCAATAAGAGTAATTCCTATGCGGAAACGTCCGCCGATAAAGCCGTTGCTGATAAGCTCCTCAATTATCGGCTTGGCTTCGTTAATTGTAATTGCAAAGCCAAGTCCCTCGTAAAATCCGCTGATATACTTTGACGATGTAATGCCAATTACCTGACCGTACATATTAACCAGCGCGCCGCCTGAATTTCCTGGGGATATATCCGCGTTTGTCTGTATACAATTCATCTCAAAGCCTGTGGAATCACCTCTTATTTCGCGGTTTACTGCGGAAACTATACCGTTTGTGACTGTTCCTGTAAGTCCTGCCGGGTTACCGATTGCGATAACTTCCTCGCCCACAACCACTTCATCGGAATTGCCAAGAACTGCGGGAACAAGGTCGGGCGCATTAATTTTCAGTACTGCTATATCAGTCTTTGAATCACGTCCTACAATTGCCGCTGAATATATATTGCCGTCTGCCGTGTGAACATCGTGATAACCGTCAGCATTAAGAACATGAGCATTTGTTACAATATATCCTTCCTCGTTGAGCACAACTCCGGAGCCTGTTCCCTGAAGCTTGTTCTGGAAAGTGTCCTCATAGGTGTAAATCTCAACAATAGAATCACGGACTGCTGCCGCCGCGCCCTCTGTGTTATATCTGCCGTATTCGTCAAGCTGTTCGGTCAGCTCAACCGAATTTTCCGGCTTTGAATTCTGATACAGCACAACCTTGGTGGCGTTGTTTATGCCCTCCATTCGCTTGCTGCTTGTCATAACATCATAAACTATACCGCCTACTGCAAGGACTGCCGCAATAACTACAAGCATTACAAATAGCACTACGATTGCCTTTTCGTTTCGCATACGCTGTCTTGATTCTTTTTCCGCTATTGCCGCCCTTTGCTCGGGTGTTGGCATATTATATGCAGGATTGGGATAACCATATGAATTATAGCCATACATTCCCTGCTGATTCTGATTATTAGAAAAATTTTGTGTTTGATTAGAATAATATTGCGTCTGATTAGGATTTTGCTGCTGTTGCGTTCCGTAATTCACCTGCTGTACAGGTGGCGGAGTGTTTGGATTCTGTTGATTTATGTCTGTATTCTGCTGGTCTTTTTCAAGTTCATTGAATATATTGTCTCTTCTGTCCATGTTATCTCCTTAATTCTTTTTTTCTTTCTCTTCTTTAGTGCAGTCTCTTGGTATCTGCACAAGAAATTCAGTATATTCACCATATACACTTTTAACGACGATATGACCGTTATGAAGATGTACTATTTTGCGTGATATCGACAAGCCAAGTCCGAGACCTGTTGTGTCTTTTCCGCGGGAGGAATCGGTTTTGTAAAATCTGTTGAAAACCTGCTCGATTTCTGTATCTTTTAATCCCTCTCCTGTGTTTTTTATGCCGATAATACACATTCCGTCCTTTTCATCAAAGGTAAAGGAAAGAGTGCCGTTTTCGTTGACGAATTTTACCGCATTTTCCACAAGATTGTATATTACCTGCTGCATAAGGTCGGGGTCGGCTACGGCATACAAACGACTACTGTCAAGCTCCTCAACCTGTAAATTCTTATCCTCAATACGCTTTTCAAACATCAGCACAACCTTTATTACAAGCTCTGTAAGATTTGTCTCCTGAAAATTCGGGCGGAGAGTGCCTGCTTCAAATCGGCTCATATTCAGCATAGAGCTTATAAGGATTCTAAGACGCTGTATCTCCTGAGATACAAGTATAAGATACTCCTGCTGGCGACTTTTCTTTATTGTGCCGTCAAGGATTCCGTCTACAAATCCGCCGATAGTTGTCATGGGAGTACGCAGTTCGTGGGAAACGTTAGATATAAATGTACTGCTGGTCTCCTCGCTTTTTTCAACATTTGCTGCAAGAGTGTTGACAAGGTCACATATACGCTTGAAATTAGGGGAAATATCCGTGGAGAGTTTTTCTGAGAAGTCGTCCTTGGAATATGCTTCAACGATACGGAGAAAATCTTCCTCAAATTTTATTGTGGATTTTATCTTTCTTCTGAATATAATAAAACAGCCGATAAATAGGAGAATTGCCACTGTGGAATATGATATCAGAAGTATCATTGTGGACATTTCAATCTGCTCTGTAGTTCCTGCCGCCAAACAATATCGGGGGATATACTTTCCGTCGCTTTCACGGAGAAAGAATTTTGTGATATATGTCAATGACGGAACGCTCTGAGACAGATGCTCTGAATCCAAATCAAGAAAATCTTCTTTTTCAAGCTTTTTTATAATAGATTTTTTCAATGTTTTGGAATTACTTCCGTCGGGAGATGCAATACACTTTCCCTCTGTATCAAACAGATACACACGGACGGACTGCTCACAGGCAAATTTATTGCTGAAATAAGCGGCTTTATTTAAATAATCATTCATGTCTGCCGTATATTCATCGGTGATACAGCTTATATACAAATCTCCTGCTGATTTTACCCTGCTCAGTTCATTTTTTCTAATCATATCAGTGCCTGAATTTACAACAATAGCACCAAGAAGAATAAGTATACTTGCAACAATTATAATTATAAGTCGGAACATCAGATAATATGCGCTGTTTTTGGACTTCTGTGTAGATTTCAATGGAATCACCTCATTTGCTTTGGGAGTACGGGCGTACAAATAAGGGGACGTAAGACCGCCCCCTCTCTAATAGATTCAAAGAATCTCCTAAGGCGCAGAATTATTCTTCCTCTTCCGCCTCAAATTTATAACCTACACCCCATACTGTTTTGAGTGCCCATTTTTCTGAAATGCCTTCAAGCTTTTCGCGGAGACGCTTGATGTGAACGTCAATTGTTCTGGAATCGCCATAGTATTCGAATCCCCATACTTCATCAAGAAGCTGGTCTCTTGTATAAACTCTGTTGGGATTAGAGGCAAGATAATAGAGAAGTTCAAGCTCTTTCGGGGGAGTATCGATAATTTTGCCGTTTACCTTTAACTCGTATCTTGTCATATTAACCGAAAGCTTTTCGTATCTAACTTCCTTGACCTCCGGTTCAACGTTTACTGTGCCTACGCGTCGTGTAACTGCATTGATACGCGCGATAACTTCTTTAGCATCAAAAGGCTTAACGATATAGTCATCTGCTCCAAGTTCAAGTCCGATAACCTTATCTATAGTTTCGCCCTTAGCTGTAATCATAATAATCGGAACGTTGGACTTTTTACGAATCTCGCGGCATACCTGCCAGCCATCCATACCGGGAAGCATTATGTCAAGAAGAACCATATCCGGTTTAAGTGCATTGAACTTTACAACTGCCTCCTCGCCGTCATGTGAAAGTATAACGCTGTAGCCGTCCTTTTCAAGATAGAGACGGAGTAAATCACATATATTTTTATCATCATCAACTATTAAGATTTTAAGGCTTTTTTCATTTGCCATTTTACATACCTTCTTTCGAAATTTATTCAGAATTATTTAAATATGAGAATAATAATACTCCCACTTATATTTCTTATATTATACCGCAAAATGACAAAAAAGTCAATTGATTTCTGAAAAAATATTATGAGAATTTTAACGATTTTTGAATATAACATTGTTATATAAAAACTAAAGCCGCCCTTTCGGACGGCTTAATATATATTAATTAGTCAGCAAGCTTGATGATTGCCATTTCAGCAGCATCTCCGCGGCGGGGACCAATCTTGATGATCTGTGTGTAACCACCGTTCTTCTCTGCATACTTGGGAGCAATCTCATCGAAAAGCTTCTTAGCAACAGCTTCCTTTGTTACGTAAGCCATTACCTGACGCTTGGAGTGCAGATCGTTGTTCTTACCGATAGTAATCATCTTCTCTGCAACAGCACGTACTTCCTTTGCTCTTGTAACGGTAGTTTCAATCTGACCGTTCTCGAGAAGGAAAGTTACCATGCCTCTGAGCATTGCCTTTCTGTGGTCAGATGTTCTGCCCAGCTTTCTTGTACCCGGCATGTATTTCACTCCTTTTCATTATAAGTGATAGTAATCCTGCCCTGCGGACAGGTTCGTTTATTATTCTTCCTCTGAGGAGAGGTCAAAGCCCAATGACTGGAGCTTCTCCTTGACCTCGTCGAAGGACTTCTTTCCAAGGTTTCTTACCTTCATCATTTCTTCCTCAGACTTGTTAATGAGGTCATCTACTGTATTAATTCCGGCACGCTTCAGACAATTGAAGGAACGAACTGACAGATCAAGATCCTCAATAGTCATCTCAAGGATTTTCTCCTTGCCCTTTTCGTCCTTTTCTACGAGGATTTCAGCAAGTCCTGCTTCCTCAGAAAGATCGATAAAGAGTTTAAGATGCTCGTTAAGCAGGTTTGCTGCCTGTGACAATGCCTCCTTAGCGGAGATAGTACCATCTGTCCATACCTCCATAGTAAGCTTGTCATAGTCTGTTACCTGTCCGAGACGTGTGTCCTCTACTGTGTAATTCACCTTTAATACAGGGGTATA
Source organism: uncultured Ruminococcus sp. (assembly GCA_937902395.1). Taxonomy (GTDB): domain Bacteria; phylum Bacillota; class Clostridia; order Oscillospirales; family Ruminococcaceae; genus Ruminococcus. Next base: position 1,607 of record CALGTV010000096.1, on the reverse strand, counting down.
GATACTGTCAACAGCGATAACATCTACAGGAAGATTTACCTGCTTCTTGTTTCTCTCTGCTGAAACGTAACCTCTGCCTCTGTCAATTGTGATTTCCATGTAGAGCTTTGCGTCCTTGCCAAGAGTAGCAATATGCATACCCGGATCAAGAATATTCACCTCGGAGTCAGCCTTTATATCCCCTGCAGTAATCTCACATTCGCCCTCAGCCTCAACGTAGACTGTCTTTGGACCGTCTCCGTAAAGCTTTGCTGTAAGACCTTTGATACTGAGGATAATTTCCGTAACGTCTTCCTTAACGCCCGGAATTGTTGACAACTCATGGTGTACGGTGCCGTCCTTGCCCGAAAGCTTGACTGCTGTAACCGCAACACCCGGAAGTGAGGAGAGCAGCACACGTCTGAGGCTGTTTCCAAGAGTTATACCATATCCACGCTCAAGCGGTGCTAAAACGAATTTGCCGTATTTGCCGTCACTTTTAAGCTCGACAATGTCGATATCCGGCTTGTTGATTTTTTCCAGCATAAAAACCCTCCTGTTTCGCAATAAAATTTACGAGTCTGTATATCTCAGCAATCAACCGATTACTTGGAGTAGAGCTCGACGATGAGGTGTGTAGCAACCTCGTAGTCAATGTCCTCAGCTGAAGGAAGACGAGTTACAGTTGCGCTGAAATCGTCCTTCTTAGCGTCAAGCCATGTGGGAACGATTCTGTCCTTAGTTTCCTCAACTGTAGCCTTGAACTTCTCGGATGTTCTGTCCTTCTCCTTGAGAGCGATTACATCGCCAACCTTAACTCTGTAGGATGGGATATTTACCTTTTTGCCGTTTACTGTGTAGTGGCTGTGAACAACGAGCTGTCTTGCTTCACGTCTTGTGAGTGCGAGACCCATTCTGAACACAACGCTGTCAAGTCTGGACTCAAGAACTGTGATAAGGTTATCACCAGCCTTGCCTTCCATTTTTGAAGCGATCTCGAAGTAGTGATAGAACTGCTTCTCGAGTACGCCGTAAATAAACTTCAGCTTCTGCTTTTCCTTGAGCTGAAGACCGTATTCAGATATCTTCTTTCTGTTGTTAGCGTTCTTAAAACGGATGGACTCCTTCTTGGATACGCCGAGAACAGCGGGGCTGATGCCCAGATATCTGCACTTTTTAAGAATTGGTTCCTTCTGTACTGCCATTTAAAACACCTCCATTTGATTAGACACGTCTTCTTTTGGGAGGACGGCATCCGTTGTGTGGAATAGGAGTAACGTCCTTAATCATTCTTACCTCAAGACCAACTGTCTGAAGTGCTCTGATTGCTGCCTCACGACCTGCGCCGGGTCCCTTTACGTATACTTCTACGAACTTGAGACCGTGCTCCATAGCTGCCTTAGCAGCTGTTTCTGCAGCTGTCTGTGCTGCGAAAGGAGTGGACTTCTTGGAGCCTCTGAATCCGAGCTCTCCTGCGCTTGCCCATGAAATTGCGTTACCCTGTGTATCAGTGATAGTAACGATTGTATTGTTGAAAGTGGACTGAATATGAACTGCGCCGCTTTCGATATTTTTACGCTCTCTACGTCTTCTGATTGTAGAAACCTTTTTACCCTTCTGCTGTGCCA
>CALGTV010000095.1 GCA_937902395.1 uncultured Ruminococcus sp. | reverse complement strand
AATACCACAAAAAATTACTGCTGTCACGCATTTTTTTGCGTGACAGCAGTTTTTTTCTTTTTTTACTCTTTTTTTACAGCGCCTTTTTTATTTTCAAATCTGTAAATTTGTTAAAGATTAAGAAAAAGACTTGCAAAAGTGTGTGATAATATGTTATAATAGTAATACGCTAAATTGTCGAAAATTATAAAATTGAGGTGTTTTATGTCAGGTGAAGAGATAAAAAAGGTCTTTATGATACTTTTAGAGTATCTCGGACCTACGTTGAAAATATTTGGATTTACATTACTGTATTCGATTCCGCTGGGAATGATTGTAGCATTGCTGAAAATGTGCAAAATTAAGCCTGTTTCATGGCTTACAAATATATACATTCTCATTATGCGCGGTACTCCGCTTATGCTGCAGATAATAGTGGCGTACTACGCAGTACCAATGTTGAAACAGAATGAAAATCTTCCGTCTGTTGTACAGTCGTTTTTGAGCGGTATAAATATTCAGGGCGAAAACTTCATGTTTAATGCTGTAATTGTTGCATTTACCTTGAATTATGCGGCTTATTTTGCAGAGATATTCCGAGGTGGTATTGAATCTATACCCAAAGGACAATATGAAGCTGCGGCATCTCTGAGTATGAACAAGTTCCAGACGTTTTTCCATATAATTCTGCCGCAGGTTGTTAAACGAGTAGTTCCGGCAAGCTCAAATGAGATTATTACGCTTATTAAGGATACTTCCCTTGCAAATGTTATAGCATTTGCTGAAATTACCCTTAAGGCTAAACAGCAGATGCAGACATACAGCTCTCTTATGCCGCTTTTCATTGCAGGACTTTTCTATTTTGTCCTTGCCATGATACTCACTGTTATTTCAGCGGCAATAGAGAAAAAGCTGGATTACTACAAATAAGGAGGGCTGTATATGTCAATGCTTGAAGTAAGAAATCTTTCAAAGAGCTTTGGTGATACAGAGGTTCTTAAAGATATATCTTTTACTGTGAATAAGGGCGAGGTATGGGCGATAATTGGTCCTTCGGGAAGCGGAAAATCAACCCTGCTCAGATGTATAAATCAGCTTGAAAAGGCAAGCGGCGGGGAAATTAACGTATGCGGAAAAGAAATGCTGATACGTAATGAAAAGGGAAAGACTGTTTATGCGCCATCATCAGTTTTACGGGATATAAGGCTGAATATTGGGCTTGTTTTCCAGAATTTTAATCTGTTCCCTCATATGAATGTATTGCGAAATATTACTGAAGCTCCTGTACGTGTTCTGAAAAAGAACAGGGCAGAAGCAGAAAAAACGGCTATGGAACTTCTCGGTAAAATGGGGCTTGCAGATAAGGCAAAATCATATCCCTGTGAATTGTCGGGTGGACAGCAGCAACGTGTATCAATTGCAAGAGCTCTTGCTTTACAGCCTGAAATGCTCTTTTTCGATGAGCCTACATCGGCTCTTGATCCTGAGTTGACAGGGGAAATCTTAAAGGTTATAAAAGACCTTGCCGCTGAGGGAATGACAATGGTAATTGTAACTCACGAAATGGGATTTGCCCGTGATGTTGCAGATCATATAATTTTCATGGAGGGCGGAGTTATTGCTGATGAGGGTACACCTGAAGAATTATTCGGCGAGAATGCGTCGGAAAGAACAAAACAGTTCCTCAGCAGATTTAAGAATAACTAATAAAAACCGTACAGGAACTGATTACCTGTACGGTTTTAAATTTTGCATATATTTTTACTTAACTGTAGTAATATCGCTTCCAAACCACTCTGTAGAGATTTCTCCAAGCTTGCCGTCGGCCTTCATTTCACTGAGGATTCTCTGAACTTCATCACGGAGAGCCTGGTCAGCCTTGCGGAAACCAATTGCGTATTCTTCTTCCTCAAGAACGTCGGGAAGTACTTTGTAATCCTTGCCTGATGAAGTAATCTCATAGTTTGCAACAATAGAATCAAGGAATACAGCGTCAACAAGTCCCAGCTCCATCTGCTGAAGCGCTTCAATATTTGTAGCCATAGCCTGCTCTGTAATAGTTGAGCCAATTTCAGAAGCCATGAGGATTTCTTCAGCTGTTGAGCCGTTCTGTACACCGATTATTTTGTTACTGAGGTCGGACATAGCAGTAACATCACTGTTTGCAGGGACAACAAAAACCATTGCATTTTTCATGTAAGGCTCAGAAAGATTCATTTCTTCTGCACGACTTGGATTTATAGACATACCGTTCCAAATGCAGTCAATTCTGCCTGCATTGAGATCCTGTTCCTTTGTTTCCCAGTTGATACCTTCTTTAACAAGTTCAACGCCCATTCTTGCACATACTTCCTCGGCTACATCAATATCGAAGCCAACGATTTCGTCGTTTTCGTCTGTGTAGCCCATGGGCTTGAATGTAGCGTCAAGACCAAGGATAAGCTTGCCGCTGTCCAGAACTTTCTGGAGTGACTGGTCTGCATCTGATGCAGTATCGTTTTGTGCTTCGGTTGCTTCCTCAGCCTCTGTAACTTCCTCTGTGGGAGCCTCTGTTGTTACAGCTTTATCATTTGAACTATTGTCTTTCGAAGACTCTGTGTTGCCGCAACCTGTGAATGACAGCATGGATGCAGCTGCAATAGCTGTTAAAATACATGTGAATAAATTCTTTTTCATAATAAATCTCCTTTAATTTAAGCCATAAGCTATTATTCATACATTATAATAACACACATTTATAATAAAGTAAAGACGTACTTATCATTTTTTGTTATATTGTCAAAATTACTTGACAAATCAATAAATCTATTGTACAATAAAATAGTGGATATTATCCACAGAGAAATAATATATAATGAGAGGAAAAAAGATTATGAACAATTTTCAGTTCTACAGCCCTACCGAATTTATTTTTGGTAAAGAAACAGAAAACGAATGCGGAAAATACGTAAAAAAACATGGTGGTACTAAAGTACTTATCCATTATGGCTCTGGCTCCGTTGTACGTTCAGGACTTCTTGACCGTGTAAAAAAGTCCCTTGAAGCAGAAAACATCCCGTACGTTGAACTCGGGGGAGTACAGCCCAACCCACGTGATACAAAGATTTATGAAGGAATCGAAATTTGCCGTAAGGAAAATGTGGATTTCATTCTTTCAGTTGGCGGCGGTTCATGTATTGACTCATCAAAGGGTATTGCTCTTGGTGTACCTTATGCCGGTGATTTCTGGGATTTTTACGGTACAGGCAAGCCCGTTGAAAAAGCTCTCCCTATTGGTACAATTCTCACTATCGCGGCAGCTGGCAGTGAGGGCTCAGGTGCATCTGTTGTAACAAAAGAGGAGGGAATGCTAAAGCGGGATACAGGTTCTGATTTGCTTCGTCCTAAATTTTCTATACTCAATCCTCAGCTTACATGTACACTTCCTGCATATCAGACAGCCTGCGGTGCTACAGATATTATGGCTCATGTTTTTGAGCGTTACTTCACCAATACAAAGGAAGTTGAAATTACAGACAGACTTTGCGAGGCTGTACTTCTTACAATGATTAAAGAAGTACCGAGGGTTATCGCTGATCCGAATAATTACGAGGCAAGAGCAAATATTATGTGGGCAGGTACGGTTGCTCATAATGATATTGTTGGCGTAGGCAGAGATCAGGATTGGAACAGCCATAACATTGAGCATGAACTGTCAGGCCTTTACGATGTTGCTCATGGTGCAGGCCTTGCAGTAGTAATGCCTGCGTGGATGGAATTTGTAATGAATCACAATGTAATGAGATTTGCACAGATGGCGGTAAGAATCTGGGGTTGCGAAATGAATTTTGAGAATCCTGAGGAAACTGCAAAGGCAGGTATCAAGGAGTTCAGAAAGTTCCTTCGCAGTATTGGTATGCCTATTAACTTTGCTGAGCTTGGAGCAAAGGCAGAGGATATCCCTGTGCTCGTTGAAAAGCACGGTCTTGGTGATGGCAAAACAGGTGGCTTCGTTCAGCTTTCAGCTGCTGATGTTGCTGAGATACTCAATATAGCTGTAAATGCTGAGGTTTAATTAAAATGAATGAAAATCAGACACGAACAGAAAGAAATTCGAAGATACAAACTATAGTATTATCGATTATACTTCCGTTAGCTTTTTTGTTCGGAATTCTTTGTTCATTCGGGAATATTACAGATGCTTCGTTTGTTGTAAGATATCTTGCAAGAATAGATTTGTTTGTAATGCCATTTTTATATTATTTTATTGTCATGAGAAAACGTAAGAACGATATTCTGCTTGATTCCAACAAAAGACGAATTAGCCTGAGTATTTTGGTGCAGGTAGTAACAATGCTCGTGATCTGTGTTATTCCGTTGGGATATACGATATTCTTTACCAAACCTGAAAATGGGCATTGGAGTGGTGAATCGGCGGTATTGCTTCTGATTGCTGTGATTGAACCTTTAATTATATATCTGGGCGGGTGCTTGGTTAGTCTGATATTTCGTTTTATACATAGGTAAATTAATTAAGGGACGTTCGGCAATGAGCGTCCCTGATTATATGGCGAACTATGCGAAAAATTATTGTTAAAATAAAAAAAAGATAGTATAATATTGCAAGAAACACGGAAGTTAGGTGATAATATGTATGAAGAAATTGTAGTAGGGGGAGGAC
>CALGTV010000094.1 GCA_937902395.1 uncultured Ruminococcus sp. | reverse complement strand
GCATCCGGCTCATAACCGGACGGTCTGGGGTTCGAGTCCCTAATGGCCCACTTTATACTAAGGAATCCCGTTTTTACGGGATTTTTTATTTTTTGGAGGTGGAATTTACGAATCGTAAAAATATTAAATTACTGTATTTTGGGGCTATTACTATTTTCTGTTTGTCTTTGGTATGGAAGCAATTCAATAACGAAAATAAGACTGTAGTAGTATATACAACTAACAATAAAGAGAATGGTATTTCCACAACTGATATCATTGAAACAAAATCCACATTTAAAACAAAAAATACATTATCTTCACGTATTGCACCGACTAAAACATCAACTGTCAATACAACAAGTATTGCAGATGAGATGCCTTTGTATATTGACATAAACAAAGCAGATTGCGATTCTCTCACTCGCCTTGAAGGTGTTGGTGAGGCGCTGGCGCAGGCGATAATTCGTTATCGTGAGGAAAACGGAGGATTCAGGAATATCGAGGAAATAATGAATGTACATGGAATCGGTGAGGGAATTTTTTATGCTGTCCGTGATTTTATATATGTGGAAAATTCCATATATCCCGAAATAGATAATGAACAGGAGGATATTCCAGAGTATGATGATGAGCAGGAATATGACGATGAACAGGAGACAGAGCCTGAAGATTTCCCAGATATAAATGAGGAAATCCCTACAGAGCCGCCTCTTACGCTGGAGGATGTAACTCCCATAGATATCAATTCCGCTGATATTGAGCTCCTTATGCTACTGCCAAATGTTGACGAGGAAATTGCAGCTAAAATAATTGAATTAAGGGATAGAATACACGTTTTCAGCAATACTTATGAGCTTTTATATATTGAAGAATTGACGCAAGATGATGTTGCAGAAATCCTTGAATATGTGGTTGTTGAAGATGAAAAAATGGATTAAAAATTCAGATTTTCTATTGACAAAGCGGTAAAAATATGATACAATGAGTATATTGCAAGGACATTGTTCTACAGCAAGATTTTGACCACTTCTTCGGAAGTTAGTGCCATACGGACAGCCGGTCAAATGCCGATTTCCGACGTACTTCGGACGGCAACTTCAGTTGCCTTATTGATTAGAGTATTTCTAAGTTCTTTTTTCAGCTTGTGAAAGGTCAATAAGAGTAGTAAAGAGGTATCTTAGCTTATAATAAACTCTGAAACTATCAGTAGACGATGTCATACAAGTACAAGCTGAATGCTTGTACTTTTTTGTTTTTGAGGTGTTTTATGGAAAATAAATTAAAGCTTTATGGCTTCAACAATTTAACAAAATCGCTTAGCTTTAATATATATGACGTTTGTTATGCCCGTACTCCTAAGGCTCAGCTTGATTATATAGCTTATGTTGATGAGGTATATAACTCTCAGCGTATTACAGATATTATGACACATCTGACTGAGATGATTGGTGCTCAGGTCCTTAGCGTTTCACGTCAGGACTATGACCCTCAGGGTGCTTCTGCTACTTTTCTTATTGCTGATGATACTATGATTCCTGCTGGTGGAAGTGAAACTGTTGCACATCTTGACAAAAGTCATGTTACGGTTCATACATATCCCGAATATCACCCGGATACAAATATTGCTACATTTCGCGTGGATATTGATGTTGCTACCTGCGGAAAAATTACACCGCTTACCGCACTTGACTATCTTATAGGCAGTTTTGACAGTGATATTATTACAATGGACTATCGTGTACGTGGATTTACACGTAATCTTGGTGGTGAAAAGTTGTTTATTGACCATAATATAACTTCCATTCAGAATTATATTGATGAGGCAACACTTGATAAATATGACGCTGTAGATATAAATGTCTATCAGGCTAATATGTTTCACACTAAAATGCTCATAAAGGATATTGAATTGCAGAATTATCTTTTTAATACAGATGTTCATGAGCTTTCTCCACGCAGCAGACTTGATATAACCAATGCTCTGCGCAGGGAAATGATTGAAATTTTCAGCGGAAGGAATGTTTTCGGAAATGGCTCTTTCTCAGGTTAATGCACCAATTTATGAGGCGCTCAGACGTTTCAGGCGAATGAGGGTTGTTCCTTTTGATGTTCCCGGTCATAAGCGTGGCAGAGGGAATATGGAGCTTACAGAATTTCTTGGCGAAGACTGCATGAATGTTGATGTCAACTCTATGAAGCCTCTTGATAACCTGTGCCACCCCGTTTCAGTTATTCGTGACGCTGAGGATCTGGCGGCTGAGGCCTTTGGTGCTGCAAATGCATTTTTCATGGTCGGCGGCACAACTTCCGCTGTTCAGAGTATGATAATGTATGCCTGCAAAAGCGGTGACAAAATTATCATGCCGCGAAATGTCCACAGAAGTGCTATTAATGCTCTTATACTTACGGGAGCTGTTCCCGTTTATGTCAATCCTGATGTCAACAATCAGCTTGGAATTGCTCTTGGTATGTCTGTTGCTCAGGTTGAAAAGGCTATACGTGAAAATCCGCAGGCTAAAGCGATTATGGTTAATAATCCTACATATTATGGTATATGTTCCGATTTGAAAAAAATTGTTCAGCTTGCTCATAAGCATAATATGCTTGTTCTTGTTGATGAAGCACACGGTACTCACTTCTATTTCGGCGAGAATTTCCCTATAACCGCTATGGCGGCTGGTGCAGATATTGCGTCGGTTAGTATGCATAAATCAGGGGGCAGTCTCACTCAAAGCTCATTTCTGCTTATGGGTAAAAATATAAATTCCGACTATATGCGGCAGGTTGTGAATCTTACTCAGACCACAAGTGCTTCTTATCTGCTTTTGTCCAGCCTTGACCTTTCAAGAAAGCGTCTTGCTCTTGGTGGTAGGGAGATATTCGCGAAAACTGTTGAAATGGCAGAATATGCCCGTTCTGAGATAAACAGCATCGGCGGATATTATGCATATTCTAAAGAGCTTGTCAACGGCGATAGTATCTATGATTTTGATATATCTAAGCTCAGTATATATACTCTGCCAATTGGTCTTGCAGGAATTGAGGTGTACGACCTGCTTCGTGATGAGTATGATATCCAGATAGAATTCGGTGATATCGGCAATATACTTGCCTATATCTCTGTAGGAGACAGAACCCGTGATATTGAACGTCTCATAAGCGCACTTGCCGAAATTAAGCGACGTTTCGGTCAGTCGGGAGCTGATATGCTCACACAGGAATACATATCGCCTATAGTTGCTGATACTCCCAGACGGGCGTTTTATGCGGACAAAATATCACTTCCTCTTGACGATGCGGCTGGCAGAATATGCACGGAATTTGTAATGTGCTATCCCCCAGGAATTCCGATTCTTGCTCCCGGTGAGCTTATAACAGAGGAAATAATAAAATATATAAAGTATGCCAAGGAAAAGGGCTGTCAGATGACAGGAACCGAGGACATAAATATAGAACGTCTTAACGTTCTTGTATAATATGCGACATAAGGAGAATAGAAAATGAAAGGAAAAATGTTTTTAACTGCGGTAATTGCCGCATCATTAATACTTACAGCTTGTGAATCAGAGAAGAATTCCTCAACTGATACGCCTACGAATGCTTCAACTGAGGCTTCTGTTGAGAACGCTGAGATTCAGGAAAATACTCAACAGATAATCAGAAGAGTCGAGGCAACGCTTTATCCTGAATATAAGGAATATCTCGATTATGCACTTCCCTCCGGATATACTGTATCAGAGCCTTATTGGAACCTTTATCAGACAGGTACTGAGTATGAACAGGAAGCTGTAACATGGGATTTCAACATGAAATCAAAAAATGGAAAGGATATGCAGGAGAAGCTTCTTAGTAGTGAATGTGTGCCTGCTGAGATAGATTTATACGGTTCAAAAGAGGTGCATGACCTTATAGAAATTGATTCATTTATAACTCTTACAATGGGTCATGTTGCAAGAGATGAATTTGCGGAAAAGATTGCTTCAAAATATCTTGATATAGAGTATGACGCAATATCCGATACTTATATTACTCCTGAAGGCGAGCTGACTGTTCTTGCATACACACCCGTTTATATCGGTGGAGTTGATGAATCACAGTTTGATAAATCTGTTGATATCGTAAGAGAGAGAATTACAGCAGGTTCAGGTTTTTCAATAGCTGATGCGGATATTGAATCTATTTGCGGCAGCAAGGATTTTATTTTCAGCTGTAAATTCGTTCTTGATGAAGGCGTTGATACCGACGGTTATGTTGAATTAATGGAAAATATAATGAAAGATTATCAGGAACTTGTTGGTACTCCTCAGAATTACAGCTTCTTCCTTGCTCAGTATGGCAATGATGAGTGGCTTATGAGAAGAATGCATATTATGGGGGAGGAAATTTCTTCTGACAAGATTGACAGTGGTGAATTCAATTTTTCTTCTGAGTTGAAAAATGCAATTATTGAAAGCCACTGATAAAAAGATAAAGGATTTATACCTGTAAGGAGGGATAAAATGGAGCTGTGGTTTACGGAGAGGCATACTCCGAATGTTAAATTTTCCATAAAGGTTGACCGTCAGCTTTATACGGGGCAAAGCGAGTTTCAGCGCATTGATGTATTTGATTCCAAGGAGTTCGGGCGGTTCCTTACCCTTGACGGATATATGATGCTGACTGAAAAAGATGAATTTATCTATCATGAGATGATAACGCATATACCAATGGCGGTTCATCCGAATCCGAAAAATATTCTCGTTATAGGCGCAGGAGACGGTGGAGTCGTCCGTGAGCTTACAAGATATCCAACCGTTGAATCAATCGACTTAGTAGAGATTGATGAGCTTGTTGTGGAAGTCAGCAAGAAGTATCTGCCTACAACAGCCTGTCGCCTTGACGATGAAAGGGTGAATATATTCTACGAGGACGGAGTAAAGTTTATCCGCCGCTGTGAAAACAAATATGATATAATTATCGTGGATTCCACAGACCCTTTTGGTCCCGGTGAAGGGCTTTTCACCAAGGAATTTTACGGCAGCTGTAACAAGGCACTCCGTGAGGATGGAATTATGGTGAATCAGCATGAAAGTCCATTTTACGACGAGGACGCGGCGGCTATGCAGCGGTCACATAAAAGAATTGTTGAAAGCTTTCCTATAAGCCGAGTGTATCAGGCGCATATTCCAACATATCCCTCGGGGCATTGGCTTTTTGGCTTTGCTTCCAAGAAATATCACCCTGTCCACGACCTTAACGCAACAAAGTGGAATATGCTTGGACTTCAAACGAAATATTATAATACAAAGCTTCACACTGGTGCATTTTCTCTGCCAAACTATGTAGAAGAAATGCTCCGAGATGTTGAATAATTCAGGAGAAAAATAAATGCTTGAAAAAAATATTCAGACCTTTATCGGCTGTGACAGTGAATACGAAAATGCGAAAATCGTTCTTTTTGGTGCAGGTTTTGACGGAACTACAAGCTTCCGCCCGGGTACGAGATTTGCGCCGTCAGCTATACGCAGTGAAAGCTTCGGAATAGAGACATATAGTCCCTATCAGGATAAGGATATGACGGATTACAGCTATTTTGACAGCGGAGATTTAGAGCTTCCTTTCGGCAGTGTAAGACGTACAATTGCGGATATTGCAATGCGTACCGATACTATTCTTACGGACGGAAAAATCCCCTTTATGATAGGCGGAGAGCATCTTGTAACTCTCGGTGCTGTTATGGCGGTCAAGGATAAAGTGGAGGATTTGTATATCATCCATTTTGACGCTCATGCTGATTTGCGTGATGACTACTTAGGTCAGCCCTTGTCTCATGCTTGCGTTCTGAGAAGATGTCACGAACTTGTAGGGGACGGTCATATTTATCAGTTTGGCATAAGAAGCGGCGACCGTGAGGAATTTGTATTTGCCGCAGAGCACACGGAAATGAACAAGTTCAATTTCAACAATCTTGAGGAGATTGTTGAAAAGTTAAAGGGAAAGAAAGTATATTTCACTCTTGATTTAGACGTTCTTGACCCGTCAGTATTTCCGGGAACAGGCACTCCTGAAGCAGGAGGAGTTACCTTTGACGAGCTGAGAAAGGCTGTGACTCTTGTATGCTCAAAGCTTGATATAGTGGGCTGTGATGTTAATGAGTTAAGTCCTCATTACGACCAGTCAGGAGCGTCTACGGCAGTTGCCTGCAAGATAATAAGGGAAATGCTATTGGCGATGTCATAAAAAAATATGGAGGATTATTGGAAATTATGGGGAATTATGAAAATCAAAATCTTTCTGATGATGGTAACTCGTCATGGAAAAAATATATCAAAGCAGGTTTATATATAATAGGTTTGTTGTTTAAAACATTTGTTTATCAGATACTTATAGCTGCTTTTGTCCTTTTCACCCTTGGATTGATTTCAGTTTTGGATTTTAATAATATGAAAGAACGATGTACCGAAAGTGTCACAGCTATTGTAACATCGAATACAGAAAGTTTATATGCAAAAAAAGGTCGATATAAAAAAGAAAAAATATATAAGTACGCACCTGTTTATACTTATGTTTACAATGGACAAGTATATTCTTGTGAAAGTGATAACAGTACAAGGCCTGCTATGTATGATGTGGGAGATAAAGCTCTTATAATGGTTAATCCTGAAAATCCCGCAGAAATTTATGAGCCTGATTTTACAAATGTAAGGGTAAAGGCAGTTATTTTTGTTATCGTAGGTGGAGTAGGGATTTTAGCTTGCATATGTGTTATTGTGGCTAATATTTATAATAAGAAGAAACAACAAAACAGTACTGACGTATATTTATCATAAAAACGATTATTATGGGGGATTATTATGAATAACACAAATGAAAAACCAATGCTAAAAAGTGGAAGTGGATGTGTTACAGCGCTTTTGCTCGTGTTTGTACTTGGTTCATTAACACTTGTTCCGCTTGTTTTTTTTGGAGTAGGGTGTTTCTTTTCACATGAGATGAAGAAAGTTAAAGATGTATGTACCATTTCCGTAACAGCTGTAGTTGAGGAAAATGTGACAGTGACAAAGACAAGACGGAGTATACATTCGCATTCAAGCACATCGTCAAGAAGTTATGCACCGGTTTATAAATTTGAATACAATGGGAAAAAGTATCGTGTTCAAAGTTCAAGCAGTTCCAAGCCTGCAAAATATGAAATAGGCGAAGAAGTAGGAATAATGATAAATTCAGATGACCCTACACAGATTTATGAGCCTGATAATACAGCAGGAGAAAAGTTTGCATTTATAATTACTATTGTCGGTGCTGTCGGTTCTGTTATTATGGTAATTATATTTATTTCCGTAGTATTGGGATTGCGAAAAGCTAAAATTATAGTTAAAAATCCGAATGAAACGGATATGAGTCAATTGTAAAATATTGTGAGGTATGGTAATGGAAATGAATGTCAGAGGAAATAAGTCAAAAAAGACTACAGGCGGCTATTTTGCGTGTATGTTCTTTTTCCTTATTGTTATGGCTTTCGGTATATTTCTTTCATCGGCAGTAAAAAAAGGAAATGAAAACTGTACAGAAAAAGTTGACGCACGTGTTGTTGATATGAATATCAGTTATTCAACGAGTTCTAAAAAAGGAAGAACAGAGATATATGCTCCTGTTTATGAATTTGTATTTGACGGTCAGAAACATATAGTTGCAAGCGATGTTTATTCAAATGTCAACGCTGTGGATACAGGGGATGAAGTTCTGCTTTATGTTGACCCTGATAATGTTGAGAATATATACTGCCCTGAACAGAATAAGAATGTTGAGAAAATAGCAGATATTGTCAAGCTTATAGGCGGTGGTTTAGCCGTACTGTTTGCAGTTCTTGGCATAATATCATTTATAAGAAAAATATTATTTGGAAATAACAGGGAAAAACAGGAAAATGTATGATAATCGGTTGCCCATGATTAGCTCCTATTGCGATTAATCAGGAGCAGCAACAGCTGTAGTCAGTAAGATTATCAGGGAAATGTAGCTGGCGAAGTCTTGATATATTGAATTGTTTATAGAAAAGGGGAATTTTTATGTCAAAGATAATGCCTAAATTAACCTTTGGACAGAAATGTTTTTTGGCTTTTTTAGTTTTATTAGCAATGGGTATAACATCTATTATTCCAATTATGTTTTTTAAAAAAGCAGCGGAAATAAATAATCAGATGGAAAAGGAGAAAGAAGCATGCACAGTTTCAATAATAGCGGTTGTAGAGGAAAACTTTATATGGCAACGCTATAATGAAGGTGATAATGCATATTATTACACACCTATCTTCAAATTTAAATACAAAGATGAATATTATCGTGTAAAAAGTAAATACGATTACAATTATGAAAAGTACAAAAAGAATGAAGAAGTGGAAATTATGATAAATCCAGCTGAGCCCACTTGTATTTATGAAACAGAAAGTGAAGAACGGAATGAAGGAGGTATAAAAGCAACGCGAATCTTCGGAGTAGTAATCATAGTAATTACAATTCTTCCTGCTTTAGGTGTAATAAGTGCTTTTAAAAAGTTAAAAAAGACGAAAGAAGAAAATACATATTCTGAACATCGTGACTTAAATAAAAAAAGTGACAAGGGTGTCATTATCGGGGCATTTATTATATGTTTGGGTTTCTTTATTTGTAGTATTGTTGCGGTACGCTCAATTCAGGAGAATAAGGGGAAATGTACAGAGCGTGTAAATGCCATTGTTATGGACTATAAAAGAACAACTTCAGGAACATCAAAAAAAAGGCATGTTTCGACATATGTGATATATCGTTTTGACTACAATGGCAAAACATATGATGTAGAAAGCAGCAAATATGATCCGGATAAGTTATGGGAAGGTGCGAAGATGGAATTATTAATAGATCCTGACGATCCTTATAATATCTACGTTGAAGTAGATGACAATAGTTCTTTATTTGTAGGATATTTTTGTATCGTACTTTTCGGAATAATAATTTTTGCGATGATATACAATGCTGTAAGAAAAAAATTTAAACGCCCTGTTTTAGTTTCTGATACAGATTACAGCAATGATATGTTTAATAGCTGACATAATTGGGGAAAAACCTTAAAATCTGTATGTGATAATGTGCAGTAAAAAACAAAACATTTTTAATAAATCAAAGGAGTAAATAAAAATGGGAAAATGTATGATAATCGGTTGCGGAGGCGTTGCGTCCGTAGCAATTCACAAGTGCTGTCAGAACAGCGAGGTTTTTGAGGGAATCATGATTGCAAGCCGCACAAAGTCAAAGTGCGATGCTCTCAAAGAAAAACTCCAGCCTACAACAAAGACAGTAATCGAAACAGCACAGGTCAACGCTGATAATGTTGATGAGCTTATTGCTCTCATTGAGGCATATAAGCCCGATGTAGTGCTTAATCTTGCACTTCCATATCAGGATTTAACAATTATGGACGCTTGCCTTGCTACAAAGACACACTATGTTGATACAGCAAATTACGAGCCCCTTGATACTGCAAAATTTGAGTACAAGTGGCAGTGGGCGTATCGTGAACGCTTTGAGCAGGCTGGAATTACAGCACTTCTCGGCAGCGGCTTTGACCCTGGTGTAACAGGCGTATTTTCGGCATATGCAATGAAGCATCATTTTGATGAGATAAACTATATTGATATCCTCGACTGTAACGGCGGAGACCATGGTTATCCTTTCGCAACAAACTTCAATCCTGAAATCAATATTCGTGAAGTATCTGCAAAAGGAAGCTACATAGAGGACGGAAAATGGGTTGAGACAGAGCCAATGGAAATCAAGCGTGTTTATGACTTCAAGGGTGTTGGTGAAAAGGATATGTACCTGCTTCATCATGAGGAGCTTGAATCCCTTGCGCTGAACATCAAGGGCATAAAGCGTATCCGTTTCTTTATGACATTTGGTCAGAGTTACCTTACACATTTGAAATGCCTTGAAAACGTTGGCATGACATCTATCGAGCCTATTATGTACGAGGGCAAGGAAATTGTACCGCTGCAGTTTCTTAAAGCTGTTCTTCCCGACCCTGCTTCTCTTGGTCCGAGAACAGTGGGCAAGACAAATATCGGCTGTATTTTCCGCGGTAAAAAAGACGGCAAGGACAAAAATTATTACCTTTATAACATATGCGACCACCAGGAGTGCTACAAGGAAGTTGGCTCACAGGCTATATCCTACACAACAGGCGTACCTGCAATGATAGGCGCTATGATGATTATGACAGGTCAGTGGAAAAAGGCTGGAGTATACAATATTGAGGAATTTGATCCCGATCCATTTATGGAAGCACTGAACAAATGGGGACTTCCATGGGAGGAAGATTTCAATCCCGTGCTTGTTGACTAAGGAGGAGATACAATGACACTGAGTGAAGCACTAAAAAATTATATTGACCGTGAATGTACAGTTACTACACGCGATGACGAATACGACGGTGTTCTTACAGAAGTAGGAGAGGGATATATCAAGATAAACGACGGATTTTCCGAATGTTTTATCAATATTCTTTCTGTTGAATCAGTTACATTCGACAACGAGTAAAAGTATAAAAACACATTGCTGATAGCATGTGTAGAGATACAGTAAGAAAATAAAAGGAGTTGAGTTTATGCCAATCAAATTCAATAAGATTGTGAAACCCGTAGTGCCTCTTTCAGAGGGAAATCTTACACCTATTTCACAGGGCAATCCTGCATCAGCGCCGCAGCAGGATAACAAGACAGTAGAATCAACTGCTGCTAAGCCCAGCACTTCCATTATGGAGGGACTTCCAGCAATGCCGCAGCAGGCAACACAGGAGGCAGTTGCTGAGGAGCAGGTACAGGAGATTACAGCTCCAGATCCTGTTACTGAGGCTCTTACAAAGCCGGGCGGCAGACCTATGGGAAACAGCATGGAGGATACCCTCAGAAAATTCCTCGGCAAGCAGATTCGTGTATATACAGCAGACCACGAATATGTTGCAGGAAAGCTTGAAATTGTTGATGACGGCTGGATAAAGATATGCAATGCCCGTTCAGCAGGAAGCGATTACTATTTTGACGAGGATATAGTTAATACTGCAAATATTGTAAGAGTGCGTGCGTCTATTATTATTGATAAGAAGCAGTATGTTGACTTTATGAACAGCGATAAATAATGTTATTCAGGGAGTCTTAATGACTCCCTGATGTATTGAGGAAAGCGGTGATTATCATAAATGAATAAATTTTCAGATATTCCGACGCCAAGTTATATCGTAGATGAGAAAAAACTGATACATAACCTTGAAATTCTGCAAGGAGTCGAACAGCGTACAGGGGCGAAAATTCTTCTTGCCCAGAAAGCTTTTTCCTGTTATCATGTGTATCCTCTTATGAAAAAATATGTTTCTGGAACTGCGGCAAGCGGTCTTTATGAAGCTCGTTTGGGATATGAGGAAATGGGCGGCGAAAATCATGTATTTTCTGCCGCATATCGTGAAAGTGAAATAGACGAAATAATCTCATACTGCGGACATATCATATTCAATTCCTTCACGCAGCTTGACCGATACCGTGACCGTGTGCTGAAAGCAGGGAAAAAAATCGGATTGCGCATAAACCCCGAATTCTCTACACAGGAGGGACATGAGATATATGACCCTTGTTCGCCTAAATCGAGATTAGGCATAACAAGAAAAAATTTTCTTGACGATGATTTGCAAGGTGTAACAGGACTTCATTTCCATACTCTCTGCGAGCAGAATTCCGACGATCTGAAACGCACCCTTGATGCAATAGAAGAAAAATTCGGCGATATACTGCCGAAAATGGAGTGGATAAACTTCGGCGGCGGTCATCATATTACCCGTGATGATTATGATATTTCCCTCCTTGAAGAATGTATCATGAGAATGAAAAATAAGTACAATCTTGAAGTATTTCTTGAACCCGGCGAGGCTTTTGCCCTCAACGCAGGCTATCTTGTGACGGAGGTGCTTGACCTTACGGAAAACGATATGCCTATTGCAATTCTTGATACGTCAGCAGCTTGTCATATGCCTGATGTTCTTGAAATGCCCTATCGTCCGCCCCTTATGAATTCGGGAGAGGCAGGGGAGAAGCCTTACACCTACCGTCTTGGCTCACAGACCTGTCTTGCAGGCGATTCTATCGGGGAATACTCCTTTGACGAGCCGCTGGAAATTGGCGACAGGCTGATTTTCTGCGATATGGCGATATATTCAATGGTAAAAAACAATACTTTCAACGGTATGCCTTTGCCGTCCATATATCTGAAAAAATCCGACGGAACAATGGAAATCCTGCGGAAATTCGGCTACAATGACTTTAAGGAGAGATTGTAATGACTAATATTTATTTTGTCCGTCACGCACAGCCTGATTATAAATTTCCCGACCCTGCCAACCGTCCCCTGACGGCTGAGGGGGCGCGTGACTGCGGAGAAGTTGTTCGTGTTCTCCACGATATAAAGCTTGATTATGCCATTTCAAGCCCATATATCCGCAGTTACAACACAATCAAGGCTGCTGCTGAGGAACACGGTCTTGAGATACATACAGATTACCGCCTTCGTGAGCGCAAAAACGGCAAGGACAGTAACAATATGGAAATGTTTCAGAAGCGCTGGGCTGATATGACATACAGCGAATCAGACGGAGAGTGTCTCAAAGATGTGCAGGACAGAAATATTGAGGTAATATCTGCAATTCTTGATGTGCATGAGGGCAAAAATATAATTCTTGGTACTCACGGAACGGCTTTAAGCACCATTTTGAATTATTACGACAAATCCTTTGCTTTGGAGGGATTTTTGCGGATTATCAACTTTCTGCCTTATGTGGTGAGAATTGGCTTCGAGGGGCATAAAATGGTTGAGAAAGAGGAACTTCTCATAATTGAAAAGGTATTTAATGGATAAAAGGGGATAGAAAATGAAAAGTGAAATATTTGAAAACTATGAAATAATCGACGCTCACGCACATATTTTTCCTGAGAAAATCGCGGAAAAGGCAACGGCAAATGTTGGGAAATTTTATGATTTGCACATGGACGGATGCGGCATAAGCGAAAATCTTATAAAGGGCGGCGATACTATCGGAATATCTGAATATCTGGTTTGCTCCACCGCCACAGTTCCCCAGCAGGTGCATACTATCAACAGCTTTATTGCGGAAGAATGTGGAAAATATCCACAGTTTTTCGGATTCGGTACAACTCACCCTCTTTCCGAGGATATTGAGGGAGATATTGAGCAGATTAAGGAACTTGGACTTCACGGCGTAAAGCTTCACCCTGATTTTCAGAATTTTGATGCTGATTCTCCTGAGGCTTTCAGGATATATGAGATTATCGAGGGAGAACTGCCCCTGCTTATCCATTGCGGAGACCCGAGATATGACCGTTCCGCCCCTGCAAGAATCAGAAAGATATGCGAGAACTTCCCGAAGCTTAAATTGCAGGCGGCGCACATCGGCGGTTATTGCCGCTGGGACGAGGCACAGGAAATGCTGACAGGCTTTGAAAATCTGCGGATAGATATATGCAGTTCCCTTGCATTTATGTCAGCGGAAAAAGCGGCGGAGAGAATCCGTGGATTCGGCGTAGAAAACAGCTTTTTTGCCTGTGATTTTCCTATGTGGAATCATAAGGAGGAGCTTGACCGATTCCTCTCTCTTGGATTTACTGAGGAAGAAAACAGAATGATTCTGGCTGAGAATTTTAGAAGATTTTATAAATAACAGCTATTTTTCGTTGTTTTTGTACGGCAGATAATATTCGCCCACAATTTCAGAACGAAATATTTATTTCAAATTAAAAATGCTTATGTTACAAAAAGTAGTGACATAAGCATTTTTTTATGTTATAATAAAAAAAGCCCCGATAAAACTCGGGGATAAATGGTGCCGAAGACGGGACTTGAACCCGTACGAGATTGCTCCCGGCAGATTTTGAGTCTGCTGCGTCTGCCATTCCGCCACTTCGGCACATCACTTAACAATTATACCACAAAATGTGGCGTATGTCAAGAGTGGAAATAATTAAAATAAAAAAATATATATTCAATGCATTTTTTTGTAAGTTTCAGTTGTTTTATTATTAGAAGCGTAAGAGCGCTCCGCTTATAACAATGAAAGGACGGTGTTTCATCTGGGAAATAGTAATACATCATTATATGCTTTCAGAAAATTTGGAGATATGGTATTGCGAGTAGCATATTCCTGCTGTGGCTGTTATGCCGAGGCTGAGGATATAGCACAGGACGTATTTCTCTATCTCCACGCAAAGCCTGTGGAGTTCAAGGATGATGAGCATATGAAAGCGTGGCTTTTAAAAGTCACAATGAACAAGTGCAAAAACTACAAGAGAAGCTTTCGAGTAAGCCATACAGGCGCACTGGAGGAGGATTATCAAGGTACATACAATATGGACACAACGGATATTGAGGTAAGGGAGCTTTTATCCTCTCTGCCGCCGAAATATGCCGCCGTAATGTATCTGTACTATTACGAGGAGCGTACAGCGGAGGAAATAGCAGCAATGCTTGACAAGAATGTCAATACAGTAAAATCGCTGATACGCCGAGGCAAAGAAAAGCTTAAAATAGAGCTTTCCGAAGAAAATCAATTAACAAAACAGAATTGTGCAAGGAGGACATAATTATGAGATATGACGATTACAAAAATCACCTTGACAAAATTACATGCAGTGATGAATTTCGAAGAAAAATGGAAGATTTGCTTTTAGCAGAGCCTGACGGTGAGTATGCTGATAGTGTAAGCACTCTTGAAAGAGCAGAAAATATAAAAACTCACCGTTGGGCAGGACTTGCGGCTTCTGCTGTTCTTATGGTGGGAATTGGCGGTGTGGCTGTTCAGACAATTAAGCACGCTCCCGATGCTCCTCCCACTCATAGCGGAGAATCAGATAATCCTATAATTACAACAGAAAATAATAATATCGATGAAACAGGGGAGTATTATTTCAGCTTTGAAAATAACACATATTACCGTTTAGCAATGGGAGTTGAAGGAGATCTTCCTGATGAATTGGCTGAGGATATAATCGAAAGAATAAATAGCGGTATTAAAAGGGAATACGATAGGGAAATAACAGTTGAAAGTTATATACAGGAAGCGAAATATAACTGCGATTTGTTTGAACATGACAGCGTTCCAAATACTGAATGTGAAGATTATGTATTCACAATATGTTCCGATACAGACGAAGATTTGCTTTACAAAGTAAGTGATAATAATGTAATATATATTGCGGATAATGGTACAGAATCCCTTTATTTCGCAGATATGGATTTATATGGTGATATAAACAGAATAATTTCGGAAAATATATTCAGCTATGACTGGACAGTTGTATATGATGAATATTCCGAAGAATACAGCAGCTTGCTTAATAAGTACAGAGATGAAATAATCATGACTCCTGATATTGCTCTTGAGGGCGGAGATATTCATTTTTACACTAATTTGCCATATACTATTCATGGTGATACAAAAGGTACGATTCATGTGTATTATTCAAATGGCCGAGTTTCAGAAACCTTCCATGTAACATATCAAGCACCTGTTGAATTTGTTATGGCAGTAGACGCAATTATGGACAGAAGTGAATTTGATGAATTAGAATCTGAACCAATAACGGATATAAAAGAAAATCTGGCACAGTATTTTAATGACAGCCAATATTTCGATGCTTTTTATTGTGGTATGACTGTAAATTATGCTACAGGACAGGGACAATTCAGCAAAGGATTTCCCATTAATAATGTTGATGAAAGTACTGTACTGGAATTTTTCAATATACTTAATTCTTATGAATGGACAGCTTCTGATGAAAGCTATGTAAGCGGCGAATCTATTAATATCGGAAACTATTTGGACAGTCAAAGCGGAAGTACCTATGTCATAACGAGAAACGGTGAATTATACTGGTCCGGTACAGTATATAAAGCTGAAAATCAGGATTTATCTGAAATTCAGAGAATATTTGATAAGTTTGTGTATTACAATGATGAAACTCGTCTTGCATATACCTTGTGTACAAAGGCTGATAATTTCACAACTCTTGAAAGTGACATAAGCATATATTACAATCCCCTTGATGAAACAGGTGAGCATACCCCTGTAAACTGCGTGGGAAAGCTGTATTATGAAAATGTAACCTATGGCGAGTCAAAGGATTCCAACGGCAATTTCTATTGTACTCTTAATGGTTTTGACAGTGAATACAGCGGTGAAATGTACAAACATGAACACTACTGGGCATTTATCGAAAGAGGAAACTCCATAGCAAAGGGATTTTACAGCGGCGACAGGGATTATGAGGGATATCGCGTATTTACCCGCGATGACTATATTGCAAGCGGCGGATATGATAACTACGACGCAATAAATATTGACTATGACATGGTGCATAATGAAGCATTTAATTTACTTGTACGAGAAAATATAAATATTCTGGATTTTACTCATACGGTTATAGAAGATGATGATTTTGTCAGCATTGAGTATAAATTGGATGAAGATGATGCACAAAGCGAAATAGCCGAATATTTAATTGACAAAAACGGTGTTGTTGTCCTTATGCAAAAACGCCGCAGATTAGAAAATTCTGAAACACAGGAATACTTTACATTTGCTATAGGCGACGAAGCAGGCGGAGAAATTATTTATGACGACCCCGATTTTGCAATTCCCCAGCCCTCTGATGAACTTGTGAAAGAATTTGAACTTATTGACGGCACATAAAACGAAAACGCCACCGCAAAAACGGTGGTGTTAAATATTGCTATAATATAATTACTTAGAAATAAGAGCAAGTGTATCTCTTGCAATGAGAAGCTCCTCGTTTGTAGGAACAACCCAAACCTCAACCTTAGAATCAGCAGCAGAAATCTTTGTAAGCTTACCACGGAGACCGTCGTTTACAGCCTTGTCAAGCTTGATGCCGAAGAATTCCATATCCTCACATACAGCAGCACGAACGTCATATGCATTCTCGCCGATACCGCCTGTAAAGAGAACAGCGTCAAGACCGTTCATAGCAGCAGCGTAAGAACCGATATACTTCTTGATTTCGTAAACGAGCATGTCAGAAACAAGCTGAGCTCTCTTATTACCGCTTTCAGCAGCAGCAGTGATATCTCTGTTGTCAGAGCCAACGCCTGAAACTCCGAGGAAACCTGACTTCTTGTTCATGTAGTCGCTCATTTCAGCAGGTGTGAAGCCGTGCTTGTCAGCTACGAAAGTAACAGCTGAGGGGTCAACAGCACCTGAACGTGTACCCATAACTACACCGTCGAGGGGAGTGAAGCCCATGGAAGTATCAACAGACTTACCGCCGTCAACAGCTGTAATGGAAGAACCGTTACCGAGGTGGCATGAAACAATCTTGAGATCCTTGATATCCTTGCCCATAGCCTCAGCAAGAGCAGCTGAAACGAATCTGTGAGATGTACCGTGGAAACCGTACTTTCTTACGTGGAGGCTCTCGTAATCCTCATAGGGCAGACCGAACATATAAGCCTTGGGGGGCATTGTCTGGTGGAAAGCTGTATCGAATACAACAACCTGAGGAACGTTTGCAGGAATTACGCTCTTGCAAGCGCGGAGAGCAAGTGCATGAGCGTGGTTGTGAACGGGAGCAAGCTCACGGAGTTCGTCAATCTTGTCGATGATTTCATCTGTAACAAGAACGGATTTATCAAAGATATCAGCACCCTGCACGATACGGTGACCAACAGCGGAAATCTGATCCATGCTGTCGATAACCTTAGCGTCGCTTGTTGTAAGAGCCTCAACAAGCTTCATGAAAGCTTCTGTATGTGTGGGGAATGAGCAATCCTCGTTAAGCTCTCTGCCGTCAGCAGCCTTGTGAGCGATATGTCCGTCGATACCGATACGGTCGCAGTTACCCTTTGCGATAACACTTTCATCAGCCATATCAATGAGCTGATACTTAAGAGAAGAACTACCTGCGTTTACAACTAAAATAATCATTATAAAAATCCTTTCATTAAAGGGAGTGATTCCCTTTGTTAATATTACCATATATTATTATATACTATTTTCAGAAAAAATCAAGTCTTTTTTGGAAATTTTCGGAAAATTCTGTGAAAAAATTGTCAAAAAGCTGATAATAATAGACATTTTTAAGAATCCGTTAAGAATCCAAGAATACACACAGGAATTCTTGGATTCTTGGATTCTTACTGCACTTGCATAAATACACATTATTATTTTATGATATATTATACAATATCTACAATAAAAGCACATATAATAGACACTTTCAAGAATCCGTTAAGAATCCAAGAATACACACAGGAATTCTTGGATTCTTGGATTC
>CALGTV010000093.1 GCA_937902395.1 uncultured Ruminococcus sp. | reverse complement strand
TGAACTGGGTGTTGATGCTAATATGGCAAGACGTGCAGGACTTCTCCACGATATAGGTAAGGCTCTTACTTCTGAAATCGAGGGTTCTCACGTTCAGATTGGTGTTGACGTTTGTAAGAAATACAACGAAAATGCTGTTGTTATTCACGCTGTTGAGGCTCACCACAATGATGTTGATCCCAAAACTGTTATTGCTTGTATTGTACAGGCAGCTGATGCAATATCCGCTGCAAGACCTGCCGCAAGAAGTGAGAATTACGAGAGCTATATCAAGAGACTTCAGAAGCTTGAGGAAATTGCTACTTCTTATAATGGCGTTGAAAAATGCTTTGCCGTACAGGCAGGACGTGAAGTCAGAATTATGGTTGTTCCCGAAATTATCAATGATGAGAAAATGGTGCTTGTCGCAAGACAAATTGCACAGCAGATTGAGGCTGAAATGGATTATCCAGGACAGATTAAGGTTAATCTCATCAGAGAAAGCAGAGTTACTGACTACGCTAAATAAGCGAATTACTGCGGATGGCAACGTCCGCAGTTTTTTTGTAAAGGAGGAATGATGAGATATGGCAAAACAGCTTTTTAATTCATCTGAAAAATCTAATTTTATTGTGAATATGACAGAGGAAAAATATTCAAAGCTTGCCTCTTGGGGGCTTGTGCTTACAGTGCTTCTGACATCGCTGTCAGCGGCAATACCTCTTGCTACAGGGGAAATGGTGTATGTCCTTACATCTGTGGGAATGACGTTGGGCGGCGTTTTCTGCATGGTTCTTGCTCTTATAGGAGCTATGAAGAAATATATAAGCAAAGCTGTTCTTTTTCCTGTATGTGCGGTAGGATTCGGGCTGCTATGGGCGGTTATTTCCATGCTTGATTCATACGATATGAATGTTGCTCTCAATGGATTTCCCGGAAGAAATGAGGGTGTACTCGCTCTTTTGTTCTATGCCTCGTTTTTCATTACATCTGCCGCTATAAAAGGTGATAAGGCAAGAAAACTCATTTTATATGGCATATTGGGCAACGGCTTGCTTAACAGTGCTGTTTCCATTGTGCAGGTATTCACAGGAGAATTCAGCGATTATTCCAGAGTTTCTATTAAGATTGAGATAAATGCGGCTTCGGGATTATCGCAGTCTCCGATATTTCTTGCGATGATGCTAAGTATTACAATTGCGGCGGCACTTATGGGACTTGCAATTTTTGAGGGAAAAAAATCAAAATTATTCTGTATAATTACAATGTGTCTTTCATCATTTGTAATAATGTTTACTTATTCACTGGTTGGTATATGTGGAATCATTCTTGCTGTTGTTGCGGGAATTGTTATGATAATTGTAACAAAAGCTCCGAAAAAGAATCTTTTGGCTGTATTTGGTGCGATTATTCCTGCGGTGGTTTCCATAATTATAGTTAATTGCGGAGTGATTGGCAATATCGACAGCTATCGTTTATACGACGGACGTATTCTCTGGTTCGCTGATAGCTATATGCGTCTTAATTCAAGCGGAGATTTTGATTCCGAACTAATTGATATTGATGATACTTATGATGTTTATTACACTTTGAATCGCAAAGCGATGAATATTATAAGTGCGAATGATCTTACGGGTACAGGTCCTGACCAACTGGTGTATCCGCAGATTTACAACTATGGAGTAGAAAATCCTGAAACAGCCTTAGTTGAAGATGTGGCAATATTCAATAAGGGCTCATTTGACAGAGTATATAACGAGTATCTCAATACAGCGGCTACGAGAGGTATTCCCTCAGCTATAGCCTTTGCTGTTACAATTCTTGGAGTTCTTGCAATCGGATTCGGGAATTATAAAAAGAGAAGGAATAATATCACTCTCGCTGTGACGCTTTTGACGGCTATGGGGGCGCTTCTATTCCTTGTATGCTGCAGCAGTACCGCTTTTACTCCGATTTTTTGGATGATTGCAGGAGCTTGCATAGTGAATCCGAAAGAGAGTAAGTGAAAAATATTGTTAAAAGGCTTCCGTTTTGTGCGGAAGCCTTTAGGGCATCTCTAAAAACCCCTTTTGAGAAAAAACAGCTATGCACGACATCTGCTGCGTCAACCTCCCTCGGAGTGCGGCAGCACGCCTTCGGAAGTTTTCCTTGCAGCTGCCGTACCTATCTGTTTTTTCTTTAATCAAACGAGTTTTTAGAGATGCCCTTATTTTATTTCCAATTCTTCTTCAACTTCTTTTCTAAATGGAATTGATTGAACAGCGCCATTTCTTGTAACGGCAATAGATGACGCTTTAGCACTCATTTTCAATATATCTGGAATTGCCATGCCGTCGATTATTCCTGCAAGAAAATAGCCTGTAAAGGTATCGCCTGCAGCTGTCGTATCTACCGCCTGTACCTTGAAAATCGACTGGGTATATCGCTCCCCGTTATGAGCATATACTGCTCCGTCCTTGCCAAGAGTCAGAACAATCTGTGCTTCGGGATAAAGCTGTTGCAGCTTATCAAGAATTGCGTCGGGAGCTTTTTCACCTGTAACCTGCTCTCCCTCGACTTCATTTAGAAGGAATATTCCAATTTTGCTCATATCACATTCCATAAGCTTTTCATTGAATGGTGATGGATTCAAAGCAATTGTCAGTCCGTTTTCATATGCCTTATCAATAATATATGGAAGAAGATTTACTTCATTCTGTAAAAGAAGAATATCTCCCTTTTCAAAATTTCCGATTACTTCATCAACAAAATCCTCTGTAAGACACTGATTGGCACCTCCATAAAGAAGTATGCAGTTCTGTGCATTTTTATCTACCTGTATAATTGTATGACCTGTTTTTTCTTCAATTTTACGAATATAGTCAGAATTCACACCATATTCTTTACAGGCGTCAAGGAACATTTCACCGTCTGGACCGATAAACCCGCAATGATACACATCAGCACCTGCCTTGGCAAGTGCCATTGATTGGTTAATACCCTTTCCGCCGAGGAACACGTTCATACCGCCTGTAGTCTGAGTTTCACCTGGTTGTACAATATGGTCAACGCTATAAACATAATCAATATTCATTGAGCCGATAGTTAATACTTTCATTTTTATAACCTCCATTTTCCGAAAAAGTCCTGTCCCACAATTGCAGAACAGGACTTTAATATGAGTTAGCCTGCGTTTTCAGCTGTGATAAGCGTTACCTCTACGGGAATTGACTTTTCAACTGTCTCGCCGTTTATAAGTCTTATTGCTGTTTCAACAGATGTAGCACCAATAAGGTCAGGCTGCTGTGCTATTGTTGCACCCATTTTGCCGTCCTTAATTGAAGATATAGCGTCGTCTGTAGCATCAAATCCAACTACAAGAATATCCTTTCTTGATGCGGAAATAGCCTCCATAGCTCCAAGTGCCATTTCATCATTAGCAGCAAATACTGCCTTGATATCACCGTTTGCCTGAAGCATATTTTCCATAACAGTCATACCCTTTGTTCTGTCGAAATCAGCTGGCTGACTTGCAACGACTTTAAGCTTTGAATCTGCAATATTATGGAAGCCTTCGCCTCTGTCAATAGCAGCAGAAGCACCGCTTGTTCCCTGAAGTTCTGCAACCTTGGCACCTTCGCCTACCTGATCAACGATGTACTGTGTTGCAAGCTCTGCGCCAAGTACATTATCAGAAGCAATCTGACAATCGATGTCAACTCCATTTACCACACGGTCTGCGGAAATTACCTTAACACCCTTGTTTACAGCATCCTGTACAACAGATGAAACTGTATCGGAGTCAACAGGATTTACAATAAGAACGCTGACGTTCTTTGCAATAAGGTCTTCAATATCACTTACCTGCTTTGCAGCGTCATCGCCCGCGTCAACTACAACAAGCTGAACATCTGCTTTCTCTGCAGCTTCTTTTGCGCCCTCAACCAGAGTAACAAAGAATGGATTATTCTGCGTTGATACTGAAAGTCCGATAGAACCGTTTCCCTTAAAATCGCCTCCGCTTCCGTTATCCTCTCCGTCAATTGTGATAAACTGACATGAGGTAAGGCATAGCATTGTTATAAGGCTTAAAATTATAGCCAGAAATTTTTTCATAGGTTATTACCTCCCAATTTAGTAGTTTAACGTTTTCTGTCTGAAAGTACAGCAACAAGAATTACAACAGCCTTAATAACATCCTGATAATATGTGGAAACTTCAAGGAGATTCATACCGTTGTTAAGTACTGCGATTATAAGTACGCCTGCAATTGTACCTGTGATTTTACCCCGTCCGCCGCTCATTGAAGTACCGCCGAGAGCTACAGCTGCAATAGCATCAAGCTCGTATCCGTCACCAAGTGTAGGCTGTGCGGAATCAAGACGAGAAATAAGAATAAGTCCTGTAAGAGCAGACATGAAACCTGAAATAGCATATACAATTACCTTTGTCTTTGTAATGTTTACACCAACAAGCTTTGCACACTTGGAATTGCTTCCTGTTGCATATACCTTACGTCCGAATGTTGTCTTATTGAGTACAAAGTAAAATACGATAAGTGCAAAAATAAGAAGAATTGCAGGTATCGGGATTTTTCCGAACAGATTTCCTTTACCCATAAGTTTGAATGCAAACTGATTAGGTCTGTCACCGATGCTCTTTGCAATATTGGAAATGGGTTTACCGTCTGTAAGAATGAGGGCGAATCCTCTGTACGCCGTCATTGTAATAAGTGTTGCTATAAATGGCTGCAAACGCCCCTTTGTTACAAGTAGTCCGCTGACTATACCAAGCAATGTACCTGAAATAAGAGCAATGATCATTGCCAGAATTGCAGGAACACCTTGCATTATAAGTTTCGCACAGATAACTGCACTGAGTGCAAGTGTTGAACCAACTGAAAGGTCAATTCCGTCTGAAAGTATAACACAAGTCATACCGAACGCGATAAGTCCATTGAAGGTTGCTTGTCTGAGTAGATTGAGGAAGTTTCCTGCCGTTCTGAATTCAGGGCTTACTACGCTGATTACTACTACAAGGAATACAAGTGCGATAAATGCACCATATTCACCGATATACGAAGTCCAGCTCTTTTTATTAGTAGGAGCTGCAACTGCTGCTGTTTTATTTGCCATTACAAAGTACCTCCTGTTGCCAATGTCATTACTTTTTCCTGATCTGCTTCTTTAGCATCAATTATTCCTGTGATTTTACCCTCGTGAACAACCATGATTCTGTCGCTCATTCCCAGTACTTCGGGAAGTTCTGAGGAAACAAGGATAATTGCAACGCCTTTTGCTGCAAGATCATTTATTACACTGTATATTTCTTTTTTTGCACCGATGTCTACACCTCTTGTAGGTTCATCAAGAATAAGAATCTTCGGATCGGTGTATACCCATTTTGCAAATACAACTTTCTGCTGATTACCGCCTGAAAGATTATTGCATTCATGGTCAGGTCCGAAACACTTAATACGAAATTCCGAAATTCCTTTTTTAACAAGGTCATCTACCTTAGATTTTTTTACAACTGATTTATCGGAAATTTTACCCAGATTAGCAAGAGCAATATTTTCGGATATGCTCTTTTCAAGGAGAAGTCCCTCAGTCTTTCTGTCCTCAGTAATAAAGCCTATGCCTGCATTTATTGCTTCACGGGCATTCTTTATGGTAACTTCCTTGCCCTCAATAAAAACCTTACCGCTTTCAAAGGGAAGATTGCCAAAAATTGCGTGCATAATTTCAGTGCGTCCGGCACCCATAAGTCCCGAAACTCCCAGAACTTCTCCTGCCTTGACGCTGAAATTTACATCCTTGAAAGTCTTGCCCTTTGTAAGTCCTTCAACTCGCAGCATTTCCTTACCGATTTTCGCATCTCGTGCAGGGAATCTTTCTCCGATTTCTCTTCCTATCATCATACGGACAATATCATCCATATTAATATCCTTGATTTTTTCAGTTCCTACATATGTACCATCACGAAGAATTGTAATTCTGTCACAAAGTTCAAAAATTTCTTCCATACGGTGTGAGATATAGACAATTGATACGCCTTTTTTGCGAAGGCTCTTAATAAGTTTGAAAAGACCTTCTGTTTCACTCTGTGTCAGGGCAGCTGTAGGCTCGTCCATAATGAGAACTTTCGCGTCAACCATAAGTGCCTTGCAGATTTCAACCATTTGCTGCTGTCCAACGGAAAGGTCTGACATTACTGCATTAATAGGTATTTTGACACCCATTTTATCCATAGCTTCCTGTGCTTTTTTACGCATAGCTTTTTTGTCGCATATGCCAAAACCCTTGGTAATTTCCTTCCCCATAAAGAGATTTTCTTCAACTGTAAGGTCAAATAGTACGTTAAGTTCCTGATAAATAAAGACTATTCCTGCTTTTTCGGCTTCCTGCGGCGATTTATACACTACTTCCTTGCCGTCAACAATAACTGTTCCTGCATCTCTTGTATAAACTCCTGTCAGTATCTTCATAAGCGTAGATTTTCCGGCACCGTTTTCGCCCATGAGAGCATGAACTTCACCGTCCTCAAGAACAAATCCTGCATCCTTGAGAACCTGATTGGAGCCGAACGCCTTGTTGATACCTTTCATTTCAATTTTCATTCGTTTTCATCTCCTTTGCTATGAAAAAATACAGCCTGACTGCAAAATAATATTTGCATATGGAGTAGTTTCTCCAGTCCTTATAACAGCTTTACAACCTTTTGTCTTTTCTTTCAGCTGACTATGACTTACAAATTCGGTTTCAATATTGCAGTTACTGAACAAATTTTCGATTTCACGCAGAACATCGGGATTTTTTTCCTTTATCTCCTCGGCAATGATTATCTTCTCGATTTTCATATCCCCCGCCACTATCTCCAGAGTCTGCATGAATGTTGGTATCCCAAACGCAAGTGCAAGGTCTATACGCTCTGTTTCATCGGGAATAGGAAGTCCGCAATCACCGATTGCGATACAATCCGTATGTCCCATATACGATAACACTCGTGAAATTTCGCTGTTCAAAATACCATTTTTCTTCATTTTTTGATACCTCCTGTATTTTGCTACTCAAAAATAACATATTTTTTCAACGTTATTTAATAAAGAGCAATAATTGATTAGTGTCGTATAAATTATATACATATTATACTATATATTTTCTCAGTTGTCAACTATTTTTGTTTATGTATAACACAAAAAACATTCAACTACATGTAATCATTTAACTCGCACCCATTGTCAAATTGCTGTGTATAAACAAGAATTTGCCGTCATATTTCACAAAAAAACGAATATTTCAATTAATTATGATAGATTTTTATAATCATACTAAGCGAAAAATTTACATTTAGTTCATATTTTCTTATAGCAAGATTTGCCGAAATAATTATTAATACTAATCCCTAAAATGTTAGTAGACAAAGATGATGAGCAAAAATGCCGTATGTCAAGGCGGATGACGAAAGCATACTGTCGTATGGTGAGGAAGTCCAACGACAAAAGGCATAATTTTTGCTATTAGATTTGTCTACTGTTGTTTCAAGGATTAGTATAATATTTACGCTTAAATACTATTAATAAAAAAACTGAAAATTTCGTAAGCGGCTATCGCATACGAAACTTTCAGCTTTTTGTTAGGAAAAAATTGTACAAAGCACCATCGACAGCATTGCACGAAATATGCTTTCAGATTTGTCTATTCCGTTATGAGGATTGATGTTAACCATAAACCCTGTCTATTAATATACGTAGTGAATCTGAATCTCCTCCGTTTGCAGCGTAAAGTTTGAAATAATATTCACTATTCTCCTTGTCTCCAAGCATAGCATATGCAAGTGAGGCAGCACTCATTCCTGGTATCAGACGCGGATAAAGTTTCAATGCTTTTAATGAACTTTCAAGTGCTTTTTCAGCGTCACCTGTTTGTGTATAATATGCTGCAAGATTACAATATGCATATGGATTTTCAGGATTATATGCCAGCGCATTTCTTAAAGCATCTCCAGCTTCCCGCGACCTACCCATATCCATATAAAGAAGTCCAAGATTTGACCATGCTCGAGAATATGAGGGATTTTTCTGCAATAACAACTCATATGTTTCAGCTGCAGAATTATACATTTTCATATCCTTATATGAAAGTGCTTTGAACAAAAATACAACTGTCTCATCTTCTATTCTTTTACAGGATGCTTCAAGCTTTTCAAATATTGCAATTGCCTGCTGATTTTTGTTTGTGTAAAAATAATGAATGCCTTTCAGTAACATCTTATAGCTTTTAGGATTTTCAGCAAATGCACCTGTAATAATATCTTTGTACTTATCTTCTACAAATGAATAATCTATACCAAACATATTAACCCTTTAATTCTGCATTAACTGCTTCAAATTCTGCAATCATATCATCTGAAGGTTTTGTTGTACAAAGTGATACTACGATATTTACCACAATTGCAACGACAAATGCAGGAAGAAGCTCATATATAGCAAATACACCGCCAAGATTAGCAATTACGAATTTCCAGAGGAATACCATTGCACCACCTGTAATAAGTCCTGCAATTGCACCATACTTGTTGGAACGCTTCCAGAAAAGTGCAAGAAGCATAACAGGAGCAAATGTTGCGCCAAAGCCAGCCCACGCAAATGATACGATACGGAATACAGAGCTGTTAGGATTCCAAGCAATAAATACGGAAAGAACAGCAATAACTACAAGAACTACTCTTGCTGAAATCATAGATTGTTTATCGTTCATTTTAACCTTGAACATGCCTTTCAGCAAATTTTCAGACATACTTGAAGATGCAGCAAGAAGCTGTGAATCAGATGTTGACATAGTTGATGCAAGAATACCGGAGAAAATAAGACCGCCGAGAATTGCAAGAAGAAATCCGTTTTCACTCATGTATGTAGCCATTTTCATGATAATTGTCTCAGCTTCAGAACTTCCAACAAGCTTTACAATTTTCCCCTGTGCAGAAAGTGAATTTCCAATAATACCAATGAAAATTGCAACTCCCATAGATATTACAACCCATACAGATGCAATTCTTCTTGATGTCTTGACTTTGTTCTTGTCCTCAATTGCCATAAAGCGCAGGAGAATATGAGGCATACCAAAATAACCAAGTCCCCACGCGAGAAGTGAAGCAATGGAAAGAGCAGAATATGGAGTAGAACCGCCATTTTCCGGATTGTGAAGCGCTGTAAATGAAAGATAATCTGTAAGTCCCTTAGCGTTGTCCATAACAGTATCCATACCGCCAGCGGCATTTATACCAAATATTACAAGAATAACAAGAGCAAGCGTCATAACAATACTTTGAATAAGGTCAGTAGTAGAAGCTGCAAGAAATCCACCGACTGATGTATACGCAATGATAATAATTGCGCTTATAATCATTGCTATGTGATAATCAATACCGAAAAGAGTAGAGAAAAGCTTTCCGCATGCGGCAAATCCCGAAGCAGTGTAGGGAACGAAGAAGATGAGGATTATTGCCGCGGAAATACCCATAAGGATATTTTTGCTATCACGGTAACGGTTAGAGAAAAAGTCGGGAATTGTGATAGAATTGCCGCACTTCTGTGTATAAACACGAAGTCTCTTTGCTACGATTAACCAGTTGACATATGTACCAATAGCAAGTCCTATTGCTGTCCAACCTGCCTCAGCGCAGCCTGTGAGATAAGCAACGCCGGGAAGTCCCATAAGAAGCCAACTGCTCATATCAGAAGCCTCAGCACTCATAGCAGTGACAATAGGTCCCAGTTTTCTGCCTCCGAGATAAAAGTCACCGACAT
Source organism: uncultured Ruminococcus sp. (assembly GCA_937902395.1). Classification (GTDB taxonomy): domain Bacteria; phylum Bacillota; class Clostridia; order Oscillospirales; family Ruminococcaceae; genus Ruminococcus. Next base: position 8,592 of record CALGTV010000093.1, on the reverse strand, counting down.
TCTCGTTCTTCTTTGAACATAGAATTCCAATAGCAACCATCATCAGCATATACGCGACGATAGTCACAAGCATAATTATCAGGTTTTTTTCCATAAGATTTTTGTACAAATTAAAATATTAAATTTTAATTTGTACCCTCCTTTCATTAATAATTTTTGAGCCATGCGGCTTGCATGGCTCTTTTCGGAAATACCTGTTAATAATTATATCACAATTTCAACACAAAAGCAATTGCCACTATGCACAAACAGAAACAAATATTTTTGGCAGATATAAATATACAAATCAGAATATTGAACTACTGTCGTACATCTCTTTTAGTTTGCTGATTGCTTTCTTCTCGATTCGCGAGACATATGAGCGTGATATACCAAGCTTTTCAGCCGTTTCATTCTGAGTATGCGGTGTGCTTGAATATAATCCGTATCTATATACAATTATTTCAAGCTCACGTTTGTCAAGGCATTTTTCAAGAAAAGTATATAATTCCTTAGAACGAATTTTTAATTCAACTTGTTCGTGAATGTCAACTCCGTCGTCGACAAGGTCTATAAGCGTCATCGAATTGCCGTCCTTGTCAGTTTCTACAGGGTCACCAAGATAAATATCACCTGCAGATTTTTTTGATGCGCGAAAATTCATAAGTATTTCGTTTTCAATACAACGGCTTGCGTATGTTGCAAATTTCGCTCCTTTTGTGTAGTCAAAAGTTGAGACTGCCTTTATAAGACCGATTGTACCGATTGAAATTAGTTCATCCTGCTCCGAGGGTGACTGAGTATATTTTTTAACGATATGGGCCACAAGCCGCAGATTATGCTCAATCAGCATATTTCTTGCAGTTTTATCCCCTGCTGACATTTTTTCAAAACACTCGAGCTCCCTAGTTTTAGAAAGAGGTTTAGGAAAAATATTATTATTTTCAACATGCAGAACAAAAAACAACAGATTTTTTAATAATTCGATTAACATATAGCACACCGTCCTGTATAATTTTTTGATAAAAAATTATATGACATAAAATAATGAATAATGTCAAAAAACCGCACTGAATTTTCTTCAATGCGGTTAATGATTATGCTGATTTCAGCGGTATATCTTCTGTATTCACCAATCCTGCGTCTATTTTCTGTATTACAATAGCATCTGCGGCTGTTATTCCTTTAGAGCCGTCAACGTCTCCATTAAGTGTCCCCGGCTCCGAAAGTCCGTATTTATCATTATTTCCTATTGACTGGAGTATTGCTGTTGCATCTGCAATTGTTACTTTTCTGTCACAGTTGGCATCCCCTGCCTTGTATTCTGCAGCGTCGTCTGCAAGTGTAATTCCAAATGCATTTACTGTCTTTTCAACACCTGCCGCTGATGTGATTTTTACAGAATATTTTCCCTCATCATCTGCGGAAATATCACTTAATTCTATTGTTTCAGCTGTGAAATCAGGAAGGATTTTACCGTTTCTGCTCCATTCGTACTTTGTATCTCCCTCTGTTTCCGCCATAACCGTATAATTATAGCTTTCTCCCTTGTTTAATCTTACCTGTGTATATTGTGATATTACAAAAAAATCCGAATCAACAAAAGATGAAGCGGCTTCTATATCGCTCATTACCGCCCAATCATTTCCGCTGTCCTGCATGGATATTCTCAAATCAGTTATTTCCTGACCTGCTTTAAGTCCCATAACTTCAAGAGGAATTCTGAATTCCACCATATTATCACTCCATTTGCATTGACTGCCGTCGTAACTGTCGTGATTGAAGTAGACAAAACCATTGCAGACGTAATAAATCCAATAAAATTCCCCATTATTCCGCAGCTGTAAGTTATAAACAGGTGCATCTGCATTCTGCTTTGCATTACTCATTACATAAAAATATTTATCATCAGCCTTAGAATACAGTTTAAGACCATTTTCATTTTCAGCAACTAACATATCCTCCGTCCATTCCAATGGCGATGATTTTATGCCGTCAATAACTGTTTTACCATTCATGGAATAGTACTGAACAGGCGTATTATTAGCACTTTTCTTTGCTTTAAGGGAATTATCAGTTCCCTTTTTTTCTGATTCTGTAACTGTTACAGTTCCAAGATAATTTGCGCCTATTGCAGAATCCCACACGCTTTCATTGGCAAAACGTATACTGCGCCCTGTCATATTATTAAGTGAGGGTGAAGTTCCCATACTTAATTTTAACATAACATTCCACTCACCAGCAGGTATATTATCCGGAAGCTTTATATCAAGTGTATTTTCAACAGTTTCGCATGAATTCCATTTGCGGCAGTCCGTATCAGCTTCAGCATAGGCAAATATTCCGTCCTTTTCAAGAACAACATAAGACTGCACTGAGGGAATAACATTGGCAAATCCCGTATTTTCAATTGAGAAATTCACCGTAACATTTCCGCCTTGTTCAGTTTTCGGAGTAAGCTTAGAATCTCGTATTACAAATCTGTAGCCTATATGGTCGCGGATAAACTGAAAAACATTCTGACCATAATATGCAGAATTATCCACACCCTCAACGCTGTATTCCTCTGTGAAAACAAAATCCTTGTAGAACGGGAAAATATTTGAATTTATGTAGCTGAGATGAGTTTTGTACATTTCAGGAATTGCATTTTCAGGCAGATATGTATCAAATGATTGTGCATAATCGTGTGCTCCTGAAAATTCTCCGCCATAATATGAAGTAATCGTCTGATGATTAATCCAGTCAGTTTCGATTTCACGGTTTGAGAAAGTGCCGAGGTCGTTGATACTTCCCATATAGCCGTCATTGAAAAGACCGACTCTGTCCTTGTTTTCCTGTATAGTATCGGAATATTCGCTTTCAGTTATACTGTCTATTAATTCGAAATTATTGAGCTCCTTACGCTCAATTCCTATCCATTCTGCAAAAATATCGGGAGTTCTCACAGTTACGGGAATTGGCGCTGGAACAGCCTGTAACATTGCTTCCAATACTTTTGCTTTATAATCAACAGTAACATATTTTCCGCCGTGCATTTCTCCCCATTTTCCCACAAGTCCTGCTTCAACAAAAGCAATGATATCGGCATATTTTTCAAGCAGTCCGCTTTCTTTAATCTGCTCGATATGATGCAACACCTGTTCAAAGCTTTCAGGCTCGGGATTATCCTTTCCTAAATCATCATATCTGAAACGCATAGCAATCATACAGCCATTTTTGCGACAATTGCTGAATGTTTCGTCCCATGCCTTGAAAAATGCTTCATCGAGGTCGTAATCCGTACCCTCAGTATATGTGCCGTCATCGTGGTAAGTACCGTTTACGCCGCAGGAAAATTCACCTATATCTATGAAAAAAAGTGCGAGATTTGCTGTAGGATTGTACACCGGAGTGCTCCCCGGCTTACAGTTTGGCCATATTGTTGAACTGTAACCCGCGGCAGGATTTGAAATAGTCTGCACTATCTCAGTATAGTTTATACCGCTGTCAGTTAGAACCTCTTCCTCCGCAGATGTAGGAAATACAACCGCTGAACTTATTACTCCTGCGGCTGAAAATGCTGAAATTATTCTTCTGAAATGTTTTTTCATATGTTTTACCTCTTTAATAAAATTACAGCATTGCACAAATCAGTACAATGCTGTATACAGGGCATCTCTGAATTTATACCGTGAGCGCCGCTTCTCTTTTGGCTTTTACAGGCTGTTTGTGTGCTGATTTATATTCGTACATCTTTTCATCTGCACTGCTTATCATCTTTTCAAGATTGATTGTACCATCAATCAAAGCATATGAACAGCCGATACTTGCCCTTACCCTGTAAGGCTTGTCCGAATTTCTGTTATATTCCTCAAGAGCTTCAAGAAAACGACTTTTGAAATCAGCATAGATATTCTCAGGATTTACATTGCGCACAAGAATTGCAACACAGAATTCATCACCGCCGAATCTTGCGCAAAGACGGCTGTGAAGCGAACTGCTCACAAGAGCATTTCCAACCGTTATTATAGCATTATCGCCCTCAGAATGACCAAAAGTATCATTTATATATTTAAGGCTGTCCAAATCTGCAGAAATAAGCAGCAACGTTGAACCAATATGCTCGCCGTCAGATATAATTTTTTCAATTCTTTCAAAAAATCCTCTGCGGTTGAAAAGTCCCGTCATATAATCACGCTGAGAAAGCTTCTGCAATTCTTCATTCATGCTCTTAATCCTAACTCTGCTGTGGAAATTTCCAAGAGCAGAGGCTATTGTAACCATCATGGTATGCATCTTTTCATATTCGTCAATATCAATTTCAGGCTGGAAAATACAATATCCCATGACCATATTTGTAAAATGTGAACAGCATACAACAATGGGATTTGTAACTGTTAAAAGCCTGTCAGCCCGTGGAAACAGATTGCTGAGGGGTATTCTGCATCTTTCATACTCTTTTTTGTCATAACAATGATAGAGTATATCTATCTCACTGCTGAAACCTTTTTTCTTCTTGTAATGACTTCCAAAATCAGGAGGGCTAAAGACATTATCATTAAGTGCGAAAACACATGTGTTAAATTTGAAGCGTTTTACAAGAATTCGAGGAAGATAATTTAAATCTGAAATATTTGGTAGTGAAGTCTGTGTACGGCATATCATTTTTTGACGTTCATCGGAATTTCTTAAACTCGACATCAGCGCACGTATAGAATCCGAAATATTACTATAATCAATAGCTTCACATCCGCAGGATTGAGAATAAATAATATTGAAATCCACTGTAAAGAATCCCTTTACATCTTCGCCATTTTCAAGTCTCATTATCGTATCTATAATAAGACTGCCCATTTTGTCAAAATCCTGTTTACATGTTGTAATTTTCGGCGGAAGGTATTCAACCTGCTTTATACCGTCAAAGCCTGTAACAATACAATCATCGGGAATTTTTACTCCCATAGATTGCAGAAAATCACTGACAGTAATCGCCATAAGGTCATTGGCGCATATTATAGCTTCGGGAATTTCTCTTTTTTCTTCTATAAACCACCTTTCAAGAACCGCAATGGCAGGCTGTTCCCAGAAACAGCCATAACCTATATTATTTTCATCAAATGGAATATTATTTTTTTCAAGTGCTCTGCGAAATGCACCAATACGCTCATTAGAATAAACGTTATTTTCAAAGCCTGCCATTAGGAATAGCTTTCTTGCCCCATGTACTTCAATAACATGACGACACAGCTTCTCAAATACATTGGAATTATTAAAGGAAAATGTAATGTCGCCAATCTGCTTGTCCATTGAAATCAATGGTACATTATGTATTTTGCAATTTTCAATAATTTCATCAACTATAACAGGATCATAAATTATATTAGGAAATACAATAAGTGCAGACAATTTTTCGTATGGAATAAGCCTGAATACCGCAGAAGCACCCTCATTGCTTTCAGGGCTTTGTTCATACATATCAGCACAAGAATTGAAAACAAGCAATCTGAAATTATTTCTGACTGCGTATTTATTAAGGTCGTTTATGAAATTAAAACGATCTTCTTCATGAATAGTTGAAAGACAAACTCCAATAAGTTTAATTGGCTGCATATATTTCACTTCCTTTCAATAGATTATATTGCTTCTGGCTTCAAACAATACATCTGCAATTATCCGTCACTTTCTACTGAATATACTAACATATTCTATAATATTTATATACATTATTTCCTCGCTTTATTATATCATACATAATACAAAAAGTAAATAGAAAATTTCAAAAAAATATATGAATTTTTTATGAAGTCTTATTATTTCTTGCAAAATAACGAATTGTGTGGTATAATTGATAATTATAAAGATGAAAAAAGAAAGTGCTTTTCACAGTTCGTCAACTTTGGGTTACAATAAACTTAAAATCCTATAAAATTACCCAAAAGAAAATATGTTTTCACTTTAATTGATCAAATTGTACATTATCGCTATATTTCGTCGATTACAACATTCTTTCGAAAAAAATATATTGGATGTTAGATTGATATAACAGCTTTTCAAAATTTATTTGTGAAAATTTCGTCTTTTTGATCTCTTTTTAACACTTATATATGAAAGCTTTCACAGGGAATAAAAATCTCTTTACAGCCAATTGGCATTCGAACTGGTGATGAAGTTCAAAAATTATATTTCTTACAAGGAGGTGAGGACGCCATTCTTAGTTTTTTACAGGAAAACATTGGCAATACTGATAAGGAATCTGTAGATGTAAATAGTCTTATACTCAGCTGTTCTTATTCAAAAGAAAGCCTTGAAAAGTTATACAGAATGTTTAAAAGAAGCGTCTTTGCCATAGGATTCAGTATCACTTCGGATTATCAGCTTTCTGAGGATTGCGTTGCAGAAACTTTTATACGTCTTGCTCAGGTAAAAAATTTTGATTCGAAGAAAGGCGACGGTGTCGGCTATATCATCACTATGGCACGAAACATCGCAAAAGAACTGCGCCGTCAGCATCGTCATGACGATGAAACATTCGTTCCGGAATACTACGGTGTAGCTGACCATACTGTCGAAAACAGTATTTATATAAAGGAGCTTTTTCTCAATCTCAGCGAAAAGCAAAAGGAAATCGTAACGTTAAGATGCATCTGCGAGCTTCCTTTTAAAAAAATAGCTAAGATTATGAAAACCCCCGAAACTACAGTTAAATCAAGATACAACAAGGCAATAGCAATTTTAAAGGAAAAGGCAGGTGTAAACAGTGAAGGATAAAAAAATCATAACTACGGATTCAACCAAGGTTGAAAAAATCCTCAAAAATAAAATGAACGAACTTTCTGACTCTGTTGACTGCTTTGACAGAATTTCCGCACAAGTATTTGCAGAGGAAAAATTTGGTATTTCAGATGATGATTTTACAGTAAGCGGGCTGGAAAATATTACGGGCAGGTCAAATGTCCCGAAAATTTTGAAATGGACAGCAACAGCAGTTGTGGCGGCTATATGTATTGCCGTAATTCCTCATAACAACTTTGTCAGACGTATGTTTTCCAAAGTAACCGACGGGGAAAACAAATTCCCTGTGATTATGGAGGAGCTTGAAACAGAGCTTGAAAGCGGCGCTTATATTTATATTGATGTTCCGCTGAATTATTACATTGAAAATGATGTGCTTGTCACCCCCCTGTTCTGCTGTCCTTTTGAGGATTGTGAAAAGGAAAATGCCAATGTAAGACTCTTTACCAAGCAGATTGATGGAATTGAAACGACGCAGATGTATGCCGTTTTATACGACGGTATTTACACGGAAAAGAACATCATAGCAGCGGCAGAATCAAAATACAAATTCACAGCCGAGGATATGACATATACTTTAAATGAGGACATTAAATTTGCCAATTACGCAGAAACAGCGGCAGAGATGTCTTTTGGCAGCGACAAAAACGGAGAAATTCTTGACAGCGAGGGTAATCAGGTATCTGTTGCATCATTTACCAATAACGTACTTGTAAAAAATGCACAGAATGAAATTGTAAACCAATCAAGCGAAATACTATTCGGACACAAAAATGATTCAGAATATTTCTATGATATTTTAACTTATAACAACGAAAATTTCTCGCGGGATAAATTCTGGAAAAATTCCGTTTATTTCAACGGCAATTCTTCATACCCCAAAACTTCCGAATCAAAATTTACCAGAACGGATATTTTTAATTCACTTAAAAACACCACAAATACACAAAATGATTTTTCGTTTATTCGTCCTATCATTAACTCAAGCGTAGATAATCAAACAACAAATGGAACTAACTATGTATCATTCGAAAATGATTTCCATATTTATAATTACAACAATATTTACAATTACGGTAATAACGATATTTTAGGAATTATTCCTGTTCCCGCAAATATTCAGGCTCGATTAACAATAAAGATTTATTTCTCAGTGACCAATGATGATATGGAAATTCTGCTTACATCAACATCCAACATGCCAAATACGATTTTCGACATCAATGAACTTTCTGAAATTCACGAGCAAGAGGAAGCATATCAAAAAGAACTTCAAAACTGGTTCAATATTCTTCTTGAAGCAGAGCATGAACGTATAAGATTTGAGGAAGAAAAAACAATAAAAGAAATCGAGGAAAATAAGAAGGAAATAGAGGAAGCATTGAAAAAGCAGGAAATCGAGAAAATCACAACTAATACCAATCCTTGAAACAACAGTAAAAAACTAATGGCATAGCTCTTGTATAACATCTTTTTTACTAGCATTATTAGGATTTGCATAATAAAAACCACCATTTAAACGACTAGTGTCATTAAGCTGATAAAAAGGAAAAAGTCACAGGGACAATAACAGTTTCTGTGACTTTTATTTTTAGAGTTTCCAATATGATATAGTTCAGCAATTGTTCAGAATAGATACAACATACTTATGTCAGCCTTCAAACATCTATTTCTATGTTGATTACTGATGATATCCTCATATATGATGATATGCTCAGGCTGCTTTTGTCATTACAAAGATTATTTTTTTACTGTCTACCTGACAGATGACGTAGCATGATAAGTAATGTCTCCTCAATAACCGTCCTTTTCAAAAAGCAAGTGATTTTTGTCATTCTG
>CALGTV010000092.1 GCA_937902395.1 uncultured Ruminococcus sp. | reverse complement strand
CTTAATTTTGATGAGTTCAATTCTCACATTAATCAGGCGATATATGTCAGTGCTACTCCCGGACAGATTGAACGAGAAAAAACAGATATAATTGTTGAACAGGTTATACGCCCAACGGGACTTGTTGATCCAGAAATTGTTGTGAAATCCACTCAGGGACAGATTGATGACCTCTATTCAGAAATAAATCTCAGAATTGAAAGAGGGGAAAGAGTGCTTATTACTACTCTTACTAAGAAAATGGCTGAGGATCTTACATCTTATTACGAAAATCTCGGTGTGAAGATACGTTATCTCCACCACGATATTGATACAATCGAGCGTATGGAAATAATCAAGGATTTAAGAAGCGGTGTTTTTGATGTTCTTGTTGGAATCAATCTTCTCCGTGAGGGACTTGATATCCCCGAAGTGAGCCTTATCGCTATTCTTGACGCGGATAAGGAGGGCTTCCTCAGAAGTGAAACATCTCTCATTCAGACAATCGGCCGTGCGGCTCGAAATGTCAACGGACAGGTTATTATGTATGCCGACGAAGTAACGGGTTCTATGGAGCGCGCTATAAACGAGACTGAGCGCCGTCGTGCTTTACAGCTTGCGTTCAATGAAAAACACGGAATTGTGCCGAAAACTGTTATTAAGGATATCCGCGATGTTATTGAAATCAGCTCTAAAAATAAGATTGAAGCTAAGACAAAGAAAAAGAAAATGTCTGCCGCTGAACGTCAGGCACTTATCGACAGGCTGACGGTTGAAATGAAAAATGCGGCGAAGATGCTTGAATTTGAGCATGCGGCTTACCTCAGAGATAAGATTCGTGAATTAAAGGGTGAATAATATGATAGAGAAGATAGTTATAAAAGGCGCAAGGGCGAATAATCTGAAAAATATTGACCTTGAACTGCCCCGTGATAAATTTATTGTTATGACAGGACTTTCGGGCTCGGGAAAATCCTCTCTTGCTTTTGATACCATATATGCCGACGGTCAGCGACGTTATGTTGAGAGCCTTTCTTCATATGCGCGTATGTTTCTCGGTCAAATGGAAAAGCCCGATGTTGACAGCATTGAGGGGCTTTCTCCTGCTATATCGATTGACCAGAAAACTACATCAAAAAATCCCCGTTCTACTGTTGGCACAATTACGGAGATTTACGATTATCTGCGACTGCTCTATGCGAGAATCGGTATTCCTCATTGTCCCATATGCAACAGAGTGATTGCTCAGCAGACAATTGACCAGATGGTTGACAGAATTATGGAACTGCCTAAGGGAACAAAGGTTCAGCTTCTTGCTCCCATTGCAAGAAACAGAAAGGGACAGTATGTTAAGGAGCTTGAATCTGCTAAGAAATCTGGTTTTGTTCGTGTGCGTATTGACGGTATAATTTACGAGCTTTCAGAGGAAATTAAACTTGATAAGAACAAAAAGCACAATATCGAAATTGTTGTTGACAGAATAATCATAAAAGAGGGCATTGAAACACGTATAACAGACAGCCTTGAAACAATTTTCAAGCTTACTGAGGGGCTTGCTGTTGCTGATATTATTGACGGGGAGGAAATCCTCTTTTCACGAAATTTTGCCTGTCCTGAGCATAATATAAGTATTGGCGACCTGGAACCTGTAATGTTTTCATTTAATAATCCCGTCGGTGCCTGCCCGAAATGTACAGGTCTGGGTATGTTTCGTCAGATTGATATAAAAGCCATTGTTCCCGATAAGGATTTGTCAATAGCTGAGGGCGCTATATGCGCAAGCGGCTGGAACAGCCTTGATGAAACTTCTATTGCTATGATGTATTATAAGGCTGTTTCAAAGCATTTTGATATACCTCTTGATGTGCCTGTAAAGGAGCTTACAAAGTCACAGCTTGATAAATTCCTTTATGGTACGGGTGATACAAAAATCAAGCTTCATAGACCGAATACGCTTGGCGGCGGCTGGTATATGTCCTCATTTGAGGGAATTATACCAAATCTGGAAAGACGTTACCGCGATACCAATAGTGACTATAGTAAGGCAGTTATTGAGGAACTTATGATAGAATGTGAATGTCCCGAATGTAATGGCAGACGACTCCGCCCCGAATATCTTGCGGTGACGGTAGGGGAGAAGAATATCAGCGAAATCACTGATTTCTCTGTGAAAAACTCTCTTGAATTCTTTGATAGCCTTGATTTATCGGAGCAGGAAAAGCTTATCGGTGAGCGTATTATCAAGGAGATTAAGGAGCGTTTAAGCTTCCTCAACAGCGTTGGTTTGGGATATCTTACACTTTCACGCTCCTCGGGTACTCTTTCCGGCGGTGAATCTCAGCGAATCCGTCTTGCAACTCAGATTGGTTCATCGTTGGTTGGCGTGCTTTATATCCTTGACGAGCCAAGTATAGGACTTCATCAGCGCGATAACGACAAGCTTATTGCTACGCTGAAACGTCTCAGAGATTTGGGAAATACTCTCATTGTTGTTGAGCATGACGATGATACCATGCTTGCCGCTGATTATATTGTTGATATCGGTCCCGGAGCAGGCGTTCATGGCGGAAATGTGGTATTTTCCGGTACTGTTGACAAGCTGATGAAATGCAAAGCTTCAATTACAGGACAGTATCTCAGTGGAAAAAAGAAAATTCCTGTACCGCTGACAAGGCGTGAGGGAAATGGAAAATTCCTCACTGTAAAGGGCGCCACTGAGCATAATCTGAAAAATGTGGACGTTGATATTCCTCTTGGGGAGTTTATCTGTGTTACGGGTGTATCAGGCAGCGGTAAATCTTCCCTTGTAAATGAGATTATCCACAAGCACCTTGCTCACAAGCTAAACAGAGCTAAGACGATTGCTGGAGATTTCAAAGAAATGACAGGTCTTGAAAATCTTGATAAGGTTATCTGCATTGACCAATCACCTATAGGACGCACGCCGCGTTCAAATCCTGCAACTTATACGGGGGTATTCAATGATATCCGCGAATTGTTTGCCATGACACCTGACGCAAAGGCAAGGGGATATAACAGCGGACGTTTCAGCTTTAATGTCAAAGGCGGTAGATGTGAAGCCTGCGAAGGTGATGGTATCATCAAAATTGAAATGCATTTCCTGCCTGATATTTATGTTCCCTGTGAGGTATGCAAGGGTAAGAGATACAACCGCGAAACTCTTGAGGTACACTATAAAGGTAAATCTATTTATGATGTCCTTGAAATGACAGTTGATGAGGGTGTGGAGTTTTTTGAGCATATCCCCAAAATTGCTCGTAAGCTGAAAACACTTCAAAAAGTCGGTCTGGGATATATCAAAGTCGGTCAGCCTGCTACTACTCTTTCGGGCGGTGAGGCTCAGCGTGTGAAGCTTTCAACGGAGCTTTCAAAACGCGCTACAGGTCAGACAATTTATATTCTTGATGAGCCTACTACTGGACTTCATACTGCTGATGTCCATATGCTAATTGATGTTTTACAGGAACTTACAGACCAAGGAAATACTGTTCTTGTTATAGAGCATAACCTCAATGTTATAAAATCTGCGGATTATATAATCGACTTAGGGCCTGAGGGCGGCGACGGCGGCGGTACTATTGTTGCTGTTGGTACTCCTGAGAAAGTTGCTGAATGTGAGAAATCATATACTGGAAAATATCTGAAAAAGTATTTGTGATATATTTCAAATATTGAGGAATTTGTTTGTGCAATATGACAAAGATTTGTTAATAATTGCTAAAATACTTGCATTTCTTATATTAATGATATATAATAAAATAGGGGAATATTATTTTAATATTACCGTTATAGCCTGATAGTAATATTAATAACAACGAAAAAATCATTTTTTAAATTCAACTAAATGAAAGGAGTGTTTCTTTATGAAGAAAACAGAAAAAACAGCTCTTACGGCGGCTTTGTTTGCTGCGGCTATGCATGTGGGTACAGCAAATTCCGAGCCTATTGACGCATCTGCTGCATTTTCAGGTAATACAACTACTACAGTTGTAGGCATGGAAAATAAGCAGAGCAGTCAGCCCGCCGTTTTAAAGAACGTTATTACAGAGTTCAAGTCGGAAATGGCTGGTGTATACGGTCCGCCTCCGACGACAACTGTTACAAATGCTGAGGAGGAAGATGTTGTTACAACAATGACAACTACAATGGCTGTAGTATACGGACCTCCAAGCATATTTACAACAGCCCCCGATGATGAGGAAGATACGCCTGTAACAACTACAACTGAGCCTATTCTGCCAGGATTCACAACGGTTTATGGCCCTCCAAGCATGTTTACAACGACTACTCCTGATAATAAGGATGATGTAGTGACAACTACCACAATAGATAAGGTTATTGCAGAACTGGAAAATGACGGTCAGCCTGTTTACGGTCCTAAGCCTTTCTATGGCGATGTAAACAATGACGGCAGTACAGATATATATGATATGATTCTTCTTCGTGAGGAATTTGCAAAGCCTAATCCCGAATACAGTTTCCAAGCTGATGTAAATGGCGATTTTAAGGTATCTGTTGCTGACCTTGTACTTCTCAATAAGTATCTGCTTGGTCAGATTGATGATATTCGCGATCCAAATAAGGAAGAAGATGTTGTTACAACTCTTAAACAGGAGATTGAAGATGTATATGGACCGCCGTCTTGGTTTACAACAACAGTATCTCATGAGGAAGATGTTATTTCCACTACACAGACTACTTTTAAGCCCTTATATGGACCACCCAGTGTTTTTGAATAAGGAGAAATATTAAATGCTTGACGTAAATAAAAAACTTGACCATATGAAAACAATCGAGGCTTATCGTGCAGGGCTTATGATTAAGCCTCAGCTCCGACATTTGTTCCTTGAGCTTACTATGCGCTGCAATGAAAGATGTCTCCACTGCGGAAGCAGCTGCGGCGATGTTTTTTCTGAGGAATTGACATTACAGCAGTACTCTAAGTTTCTTGCTGAAATTAAGGGCGATTTCGGAACTCAGGATAAAATGCTTTGTATTACAGGTGGTGAGCCGCTTCTCCGTAAGGATTTCTTTGATATTATGGGCGTTGCTCATGACCTTGGCTTCAACTGGGGTATGACAAGTAATGCAACTCTTATTGATAAGCAGGTTGCTAAGGATTTAAAGCGCGTTGGTATGAACACTATTTCCGTTAGTATTGACGGACTTGAAGAAACTCACGACGCTTTCAGACGCACTCCCGGCGGCTATAAAAAAGCTATGGAGGGTATTAATAATCTTCTTGAAGTAGGCGGATTTCAGGCTGTTCAGGTAACTACTGTTGTTACTCACGAGAATATCGGTCAGCTTGACGAACTTTATAAGATTTTCAACGACATGGATATCGATTCATGGCGTATCATCAACATTGAGCCTATCGGCAGAGCTAAGCAGTATCCGAATCTGCTGCTTACTCCTGATGATTATCGCTATATGTTTGAGTATATCAGAAATAAGCGTATTGCGGGCGAGCCTGTTTGCTATGGATGCAGTCATTATCTTGGACTTGAATATGAGCGCGAGGTTCGTGATTGGTACTATCTCTGCGTTGCAGGTACATATATTGCGAGTATTATGGCTAACGGCGATATTACTGCTTGTCTCGATATTGAGCGACGCCCTGAATTTGTAAGAGGTAATATCCTCAAAGACAGATTCAAGGACGTATGGGAGAATAATTTCGATATCTTCCGCAAGGATCTTGCTAATGAGAACGAAAAATGTCGCAACTGCGCTGAAAAGTGCCGCTGTCACGGTGATTCCTATCACAGTTGGGATTTCGACAAGAGTGAGCCTCAGCTTTGCTTTAAGGATATTTTGTTTTGATGACAAATGATTTTTCTACATACAGACAATCGAGTAGGGCGGAATAAACCGCCCTCTCACACCACCGTACGTGCCGTTCGG
>CALGTV010000091.1 GCA_937902395.1 uncultured Ruminococcus sp. | reverse complement strand
GCAGGCAATAAGCGTACCGTTAGGAATACTGAAAGCGGTTGTTCCGCAGTCAAGACGCATACCCGACGGTCCGTCAGCACAGCATACAGCCGGTATTCCGTGTTTTGTAAGGCAGTCTGCAACTCCACCGAAAGCCGAGGCAGTACCTGCTGTAACCTTCGGGCTTCCCATGCCCTCGCCGCGAATAATGCAGGAAAGCTCATTATCTGAAAGCTGAGCAACAAATTCATCAAGGGTATTTTTTCCATAATATACGTCAGCAAGCTTTATGCCCTTGTCTCCTGTGTATGCGATTTCATCGGGGAGCTGTGACATACGTCTTGCAGACTCATCAATCTCACTGAGAGGAACAGGCTCAAATCCGATTTTTATGCCCTTTTCTGTGCAGATAGGCTTCATTCGCTCGTATTTCTCAACAGGAGCAAGTGCCTGACGGCATTTTTCAACTACCGTAGTTTCTTCAACTTCTACAGTATGTCCGTAAATCTTTTCAGCCTTTTCCACATAGAAGCTGTAATTGCCCTTTTCGAGAACCCAGCAATTTTTATAGCCTGTAACTCCGCTGTCATCGTAAGAGGCAATATCGCTGAGCCACGCTTCAATTGTAATCGTCTGTGATTCATTCGGTGCAAGATTCTTTGTTTTTTCAAATCCGCATAATACCTTTTTTGGCTGTCCAAGTCTGCCCTGCGGTTTCTGAACATAGAGCATTACAACTTCTTTTCCGCTGTACTCTCCTGTATTTGTAACTTTCACTTCATATCGCACACCTGTGCCAATTACGCCGTTTTCATCTTTTTTGAATATGGTCTCAGCATTTTCAGCCACGATTTCAAACGTAGTGTAAGATAATCCAAAGCCAAAGGGATAACGGACTTTTTCAGGGGCGAATGTATCAAAATATCGATATCCCACGTATATATCCTCAACATAGCGGTTGCTGTTCATATCGCCGAAATTAGAATGTGAGGGGTAATCCTCAATGGTATATGCAATTGTATCTGGCAATTTACCTGAGGGTGAAACCTTACCTGTAAGCACATCTGCTGTACCAACACCGCCGACCATGCCGCCCTGCCACACATAAAGGAGGGAATCAACGCCTGTTTTCTCAATAAAATCAATATCAATAAGACCTCCCACATTGAGAAGTACAACTACTTTTTCAAAATGTGCACGAACCTTTGTCAGCATATCCCTTTCAGTCTCAGTCAGCAGATATGAACCCTCTTCAACAGAAAAATCCTGCTCCTCACCTGCTGTTCTGCCGATTATAACAATGGCTGTACTGCCCTTTTCAGCGGCATTTTTTACGATTTCATCATCAAGGGGCATTTCCTTTTGTGACCAAGGTTCGCCTCCCCAGCCTGTGCCTAAATCATAGGGATTTTCGATGTCCCATTTTTTATATATATCCAGCAGTTCCTCGTTGAGTTTCACACCAGATTCAATAAGTCCGTCGGTAATTCCAACAACTTTCGAGACATTTACCATACCGCCCGAACCGGTTCCGCTTTTGTAGTAGTGGAGCTGTATACGACCGAAAACGGAAATAACTTCCTCCTTTTTCAGCGGCAACGCGGAGTTATTGTTTTTCAGCATAACAATACCCTCAGCAACGGTTTCTGCTGCTTTTTCAAGGTATTTATTCCAGTCAAGTATTTTTTTCATTTTTCTATCCTCGCAAAAAACATGATAAATTTATTATAACAAATTTCACAAAAGAAATCAATAGTTTTTCCGAAATTTCAGCAATAAAAAGAAAATCGCAAAAAATGGCAGTCATTATCATAATGACCGCCGCAGAATCAAACTGTAATTTCTATAATATTATTTTCAATAGCTACAATACAGCTTTCATAATATCCGTCACCTGTTGTACGAGGACCGCTTATTACATTATATCCGTCGTTTTTCAACAGTTCTGTCAGCCTTTCAACCTCAGCTGCACTTCCAACACTAAAAGCTACATGAGCATAACCTGTTCTGTTCAGCTGTTTTTCACAATCCAACATTTCGGGTTTGTTCATTAATTCAAGTCTTGCACCACTTTCAAAAGTCAGAAAATATGAACGAAAACCTGTTTTCTCATTATAATAGCCGTCATTTGACCTTGCATTGATATATCTTATGAAGAAATCACGTGCACCCTCTAAATCGTTTACATACATTGCGATATGGTCTATAAACATAGTATTATCCTTTCTAAATAATGGCGGTCACTCAAAAGAATGACCGCCGTAACATTATCTGAATATGCTGAAATAGCCGATAACAAGTATACCAAGTATAATTCTGTACCAGCCGAATGCCTTGAAATCGTGCTTTTTTATGTAATCCATAAGGAACTTGATAACGAATATAGACACAACAAATGCAGAAATCATACCAATTGCAAGTATTCCAATCTGCTCACCAGTAAATCCGCCGTCATATTTAAGAAGCTTCAAAAGACTTGCACCAAACATTACAGGAACTGCAAGGAAGAATGTGAATTCTGCCGCAACTGTTCTTGATACGCCTATCATAAGTGAACCTACAATTGTTGAGCCTGAACGTGATGTTCCGGGGAAAATTGCCGCTATAAGCTGAAATGCGCCGATTATAAGGGCTGTTTTATATGTAAGCTCGCTTATGCTGTTCACCTTTGCAGATGCATTCTTGTTGCGATTCTCGATAATGATAAAAGCTATACCGAATACTATAAGAGCAATGGCAATTACCCACGGATTATAGAATAATCTCTCAAAAACCTCGTCAAAGAGAAGTCCTATAACTGCGGCAGGGAGACACGCAACAAGCACCTTGAACCACATCTGCATAATGTCCATTTTTACGTATGCGCCGAAGCCCTCTCTTTTAAGCGGCTGTGCGTTGTCCTTTTTGCCGAATGGGAACAGCTTTTTCCAGAAGATTATTACAACTGCCATAATCGCTCCAAGCTGTATCACAACGTTGAACATACTGAGGAAATCCTCGTTTATCTGCGGATTATCGCTGACTTTCAGCTTCAGAAACTCATCAACGAGTATCAGATGTCCCGTACTGCTGACAGGCAGCCATTCCGTAATTCCCTCGACTACGCCGAGGATAAAAGATTTTATAAATTCCCAAATCATAATATTGTTTCCTTTCCAGATTAATACCTAAAATTATACCATATTTTCATTTATATGTCAAATTCATTTTCATGATTCATTTGAAGCTTGAATTTTCGCTTTGATATAGTAAGAACTCCCGATTTTTTCAGCTTTGCAATTTCCCTTTGTAATGCGCTGCGGTTTACACAAAGATAGTCCGAAAGCACCGTTGTTGAAAAAGGTATCTGGGGAGTTTTTCCCTCTGCGGTCTTATCCTCAGTAATCTGCAAAAAGCTGATAAGCTTGCTTTCTATCGTCCGCTGACTGAGCACTTCCACGCGCTCGCTCAAAGATACCGCTTTTTCCGTCATAAGCTCCAGCATATTCTCCACCACTCTTGAATGACACAAACAGGCATTTTCACAGCGTTTCAGCAGTTCTGAACGGCGGACATAAAGTATTTCACAATCCTTTCCTGCCACGACCTCCACGTAATTCCGCTTGGATGAAGGATAAGTAAAATATTCGCCAAAAATCCCCTGTTCTCCGAGAGTTTCAATTATTGTGCGGATTCCATTAGCGTCATAGCGTACAACATCAGCACTACCTTTCAGAATTATGCCGATTTTATCTCCTTGCTTTGAATAGTCGCTTATACAGCTGCCAACTCTGAATTTCTTCACTTCCATGTTAAAGCATTTGAACATTCTGTGGCAGTCATAATCATCAACACCATTAAAAAGTATATTATGTTCAGGCAAAAAATTTCTCCTCCTTGTTGCAATTGCAACAGATTTTTTCTGAATACTATGATACAATATATTACAGAAAAGGTCAAGGGAAAATATTCCCGAAAGTGAAAATTTGTACACCGAGATAATACCATGGAATAATCTCTTGTATTTTTTGTTACATATAACATATTCAGGAGGTATAAATTTATGAAAATCAATGTAATCGGAGGCAATATTCCTCAGCAGGAAATCGACGCTTATATCGACTACGGCAAAAATAAATATCCCGACAGAGTTATAAGGGAGATGACCGTATCGCTTGACGGCGATTATGCTGACCTTAAATTTGAATTCGCTGATGTTCCTTTTGACAGAGTTCGCCGAATCACAGGTTATCTTGTCGGCACTCTCGACCGTTTCAACAACGGCAAACGCGCCGAGGAACGTGAGAGAATCAAACACACAGTATAAAACACAGTTAAAATGCTTAAACAAGCAAAAATATAAATTTAATTTTTGGAGGTCTTTATTATGGCTAAATATGTATGTTCAGTTTGCGGTTATGTTCACGAGGGCGACGCTGCTCCAGAGGTTTGTCCTCTCTGCGGTGTTCCCGCTTCCGATTTTGTTGAGGAAAAGGCTGAGGAGGCTGCTGAGGCTGCTGTTTCCAAGTATGTTTGCCCCGTTTGCGGCTATGTACACGAGGGCACATCTGCTCCCGATAAGTGCCCACAGTGCGGCGTTCCCGGCGAGAAGTTCATCGAGAAAAAGGACGAGGGAAATCTCGTATTCGCTTGTGAACACGAAGTAGGCGTTGCTAAGGCTGTAACAGACGAGGAAATCATCGAAGGTCTGAGAGCT
The DNA here is from genome assembly GCA_937902395.1 of uncultured Ruminococcus sp. Taxonomy (GTDB): domain Bacteria; phylum Bacillota; class Clostridia; order Oscillospirales; family Ruminococcaceae; genus Ruminococcus. The sequence continues at coordinate 7,477 of CALGTV010000091.1, read as the reverse complement.
AATTTCGCAGGCGAGTGCACAGAAGTTGGTATGTATCTTGCTATGGCTCGTGTTGCTCACAGAGAGGGTTATCCCGAAATCGGTCTCTACTGGGAAAAGGCTGCTTTTGAGGAGGCTGAGCACGCTGCTAAGTTTGCTGAGCTTCTCGGCGAGGTTGTATCTTCCTCCACAAAGGAAAACCTTGAAGCAAGAGTTGCCGCTGAACACGGTGCTACACAGGGCAAGCTTGACCTTGCTAAGAGAGCTAAGGAGCTTAATCTGGATGCTATTCACGATACAGTGCACGAAATGGCTAAGGACGAAGCAAGACACGGCAAAGCATTTGAGGGACTTCTCAAGAGATACTTTGGCTAATTGAGAATTTAGAATTAAGAATTAAGAATTATCGGGTGCGGTTATTCTGGAAATAGCCGCACCCGATTTTTAAACGTTCTTATTTAACAGATTTATTATCAGAATCATACTTTTTTAAAAATTTAAAAGCTGAATAAGAATACAAAAAGTATGATACAGAACAAACAACATAATTGAACCTTGCTAATATATATATTTCACTATTCAAAAATAGTTTATCAAACAAAGAACTGAATGTGAAAAACAAAACAACTATACCTACAACTCTACATGCTTTGAAAATAAATTTATAATGCACAATTTCATCTGAATCAATTTCTGTTGAATAGGATTTATTGTTATTTTTAGACGTATGTTCCCACACAAGAAATCCTACAGAATACAGCAAAAACCATTCTAATGCGGCTTGCTCATTATTATTACTTAATAATAATATCAGTACACCGCCAATAATACTGCAAATAATAGACGCTATACGAATTATTTTCTTTCGCTTTTGAAACATATTTATTTTCTGAAAATTTAATATTGTAAGCATTATTGGCAGGCAATTTCCAATCAGATTTTTATTCATTACTGTAATAATCCTTTTTTATAAGAGAAACTTTCAATTAATTATACCAATAATCTATATTAATGTCAATAACTGAAAACATATTTTAAACCAGCAAAACAACCAATTATCAGAGTTGTTTTTTGTCGAAATTGACACCCTGCAAGCTATTTACTTTTACGCTTTTTTGTGTTAAAATAGTATGTAGTATACTATTGAAAGGAAAATTATAATGCCTATTACAGAATTACTTGAAAGAAACGCCGATTTATACGGCAATGATATTGCTCTTGTGGAGGTGAATCCCGAAATAACGGAGAATCGCCGTGTAACATGGAAAGAATATAACCTCATTGAGCCTGCTCCCGAAAGCCCATACCGCCGCGAAATCACATGGGCGGTTTTCAACGAAAAGGCTAACAGGTTCGCAAATATGCTCCTTGAAAGAGGCGTACAGAAAGGCGATAAGGTGGGGATTCTCCTTATGAACTGCCTTGAATGGCTGCCTATTTACTTCGGAATCCTCAAAGCAGGCGCATTGGCTGTTCCGCTGAATTTCCGCTATACAGCCGACGAAATCAAATACTGCCTTGACCTTGCAGAAGTTGATATACTTATGTTTGGTCCAGAGTTCATTGGCAGAGTTGAGGAAATTGCAGGAGAAATCAGCAAAAACCGTCTCCTTTTCTACGTTGGCGAGGGCTGCCCCTCTTTTGCCGAGCATTATGACAGCAATGTTGCAAACTGCTCCAGTACAGCTCCCGAAATTGCTCTCACTGACGAGGACAATGCGGCTATTTACTTCTCATCGGGTACTACAGGATTCCCCAAGGCTATTCTCCACAATCATGAAAGCCTTGTACACTCTGCCCTTGTTGAGCAGAATCATCACAATCAGAGCCGCGAGGACGTTTTCCTCTGTATTCCCCCACTCTATCATACAGGTGCTAAAATGCACTGGTTCGGCAGTCTCCAGTCAGGAAGCAAAGCTGTACTGCTTAAAGGCGTAAAACCAAAGTCAATTATTGAAACAGCATCAAACGAGGGCTGTTCTATTGTATGGCTTCTCGTTCCGTGGGCACAGGATATTCTCGACGCTATCGACAGAGGCGAAATAAATCTTGACGACTACGACCTCTCCCCATGGAGACTTATGCACATCGGTGCACAGCCTGTTCCTCCGTCGCTTATTGCGCGCTGGAAAGAAAAATTCCCTAAGCATCAGTATGACACAAACTACGGTCTCAGCGAATCCATAGGCCCCGGCTGCGTACATCTGGGCGTTGAGAATATACATAAAGTTGGCGCAATCGGCAAAGCAGGCTTTGGCTGGGAAACAAAAATTGCTGACGAAAACGGCAACGCTGTTGAGCGCGGTCAGGTTGGCGAGCTTTATGTAAAAGGCCCCGGAGTTATGACCTGCTACTACCGTGACGAAAAGGCTACAGCAGATACACTCAAAGACGGCTGGCTTCTTACAGGCGATATGGCGCAGGAGGACGAGGACGGCTTTATCTTCCTCGTTGACCGTAAAAAAGATGTTATTATCAGCGGTGGTGAAAACCTTTATCCCGTACAGATTGAAGATTTCCTCCGCTCACATCCTGCTGTAAAGGATGTTGCAGTTATCGGACTTCCTGACAAGCGTTTAGGCGAAATTGCGGCGGCTATTATCTCCGTAAAGGACGGTATGACCTGCACAGAGGAGGACATCAACGCTTTCAGCCAGAAAATGCCGAGATACAAGCGCCCTCATAAGATTATTTTTGCCGATGTTCCGAGAAATCCCACAGGCAAAATTGAAAAGCCGAAGCTTCGTGAGATTTACTGTGGAGAAAGCCTTGTTGCTTCTCAGATAAAGAATTAATGATACATCCCATTAGGCTGGGTTTCCAAAGGGCACTGCCCTTTGGCAGAGTCAAGAGACAGAGTCTCTTGCAGGGTGTGGGACTGGTCCCACGCAGAGCAAAGCTCTGCGATGCCTTTAAGCGCTCTGCAAGGGGTGAATTTCGAAACAGTCCTGTGGACAGTTTCGAAAGAGGGGACGCTCTGCAAGAGAGAGCGTCCCCTTTAAATTTATACAGGAAACCAATACAAAAAACGAAAGGTTATTATGGATATACTTTTAACTATTCTTGCGGTAATCAATATTGTACTTCTGCTTTTTGCAATAATGCTTATTTTTAAAATTGCAAAAACAAGAGGAACAGGAAAAAAGGAATTTTCCGAAATACAGAAAAAAGTCGATATACTGGGAAAAACTGCCGAAACTCAGAACAGGCTTATGCTTGAACAGCTTGTACGCATGAATGAATCTCTTGTGTATCAGGTCAACAATTTAGGCGGAGAATTGCGCCGTTCCAACGAGGCACAGCAGAAAAAGGCTGTTGAAGCTCTTGAAAAAATCGAAGCGGATATGAAAACTCTCGACCGCGATAATCGCGAAAGCCTCGAAAAGATTATGACTTCCAACACCGAAAGCATGGAAAAGCTCCGCCGCGAAAACAGCGAGAGCCTCGACAAGATAAATAATACCGTAAGCGAAAAGCTTCAAAAAACTCTCAACGACCGCATTTCCCAATCATTTGAAACCGTAAACAAGCGGCTTTCCGAGGTATATGCTGGACTTGGAGAAATGAAAGCTGTAGCGTCGGGAGTATCAGATTTGAAAAAAGTCCTCTCCAACGTTAAAACCCGCGGAATCATGGGCGAAATCCAGCTTGGAGCGATACTTGCGGAAATTCTCGCTCCCGAGCAGTACGGCGAGCAGATTGCAGTTATACCCAACTCATCAGAGCGTGTGGATTTCGCTGTAAAACTCCCCGGCAAAGACGAGGACTGCGTGTATCTGCCCATAGATTCAAAATTCCCCGGAGATACTTATGCAAGGCTTGCCGCAGCATACGAAAAAGGCGATTCCGCAGAACTGAAAGCCGCTCGTTCTGCTCTTGAAGCAGAGATAAAACGCTGTGCAAAAAGTATCCGCACAAAATACGTAAAACCGCCGTATACAACAGATTTTGCAATTCTCTTCCTGCCCTTTGAAAGCCTTTACGCCGAGGTTGTAAATATGGGACTTGTTGAAATATTGCAAAGGGATTTCCGCATTAACATTGCAGGACCGTCTACAATGGCGGCTATGCTTAACAGTCTGCAAATGGGATTCCGCACCCTTGCAATTCAGAAGAAAAGCGGCGAGGTGTGGAAAATTCTCGAAGAGGCAAAATCAGAATTTGCCAACTTTGAAACTGTTCTGGAATCCGCAAGAAACAGGCTCAGAATGGCTGATAAGGATTTAGAAAACCTTATCGGCACAAGAACAAACGCTATTAACCGCACATTGAAAAATGTGGGATTAGACTTAAAAAACAGCGACAAATAACAAAAATCCCCGTCATCACGACGGGGATTTAAAATTATTCGTTATCTTTCTTTCTGAGAGCAATTGCGCCTGTTACTGCGGAGAGTGCAAGTACACCTGCAATCATACCAACGCCGCTGTCGCCTGTTTTAGGAGAATCAGAAGCCTTAGCTGTAGTTGTTGCCTTCTTAGTTGTAGCCTTTTTGGATGCAGTAGTAGCTTTCTTAGTTGTTGCAGTTGTTGTTACTGCTGAAGCTTCATAAGTTACATTAGTAGATACACTTTCATCAAGCGCTACAAATGTGTAATTCTTTGATGCTGCAAAAGTTTCAGCCGCTGTACCCTTATAGCCCTTAATTGTTACCTTTGCAGTTGATTCGCCAAGTAAATCATCAGCAATTGTCTTGATGTTCTTACCGAATACCATTGTTAAATTGTCAGCCATTGCGCTGTCGATAGCCATTGACTTCACCTCTGTTACATTGTCAGAGAAATTCAATGTATCAACCTTAACTGATGATGCAACTGTCAGAATTCCTGCAAGAACAGCGTTCTGTTCCTCTGTCAGCTCAACATTGGAAATATCAATTGTCTGAATAACAGAACCATCGAAATTAACAGTATTTCCCTTTAATTCAGCACTCATTCCTGTAGCTGTATCCTTAACAGTAACTTCCTTAGTTTCTGTATTTACAGTGATTTCAGCTGTACCGATTTTTCCGCTGATTACAGGTGAAACAACAGGTGTTGTAGGAACAGCTGTAGTAACTGCGGAAATATTTTCTGTAGAAGCTGTAGTAGTAGCAATAATTGCCTCTGTTGTAACAATATCAGTTGTTACTACAGGCTCAGTTGAAACCGGCTCTGATGCAGCAGGCACATCTGTAGTTACTGCATTACCCTCAGCAAAAGCAGTTACAGCAGTTGCAGTTGATGAAATAGCAAGAGCCATAGCCCAAGCTGTGATTTTTCTGAATGACTTCATAATTATGACCTCCTGATGCGTTAAATGTAAAATGACATATGATATATACATAACGTATATGATATTATTATACCACATATATCCAGAAAGTCAATACTTTTTTCAAAAATTCACAAAACTTTCATTTTTAGAGGTTTTCTTTAAGAATTCTCAGATCTGTTTATTTTTGCAGGTATATCTGCAACAAAGCTCCAAACAGGATTTTTACCTGTTGAAGCCTCCGCATAATAGCGTAGAATTTCCGACGCATCAGCTGCATCAATAGTATCATCTCTGTTCACGTCAGCCATGTTTTTTTGCATTGCAGTAAAAGTTTCTTTTTTTCCCGTCTGAACTGCGGAATATTCCGCAAGAACGATTGACGCGTCAGAGGAATCAATAGCGCCGTTACCGTCTGTATCTCCCAATTTATTAAAAATTATTGAAGGAGTACTTGGAATAAAATTGTTTTCGTATGAGAACTCGCCCTCAAAAACCTTAATTATACCATTGTCAATACCATATTTTTCAGCGGCTGAATCTCTGCCACAAACGTATTCTTTGAGATTGTCAGCATTAAGTATATATTCATAATACCCCACATAACCTCCTTCATTTACGGCATGGAATTCACATAAATAACAGAAAGCATGTTCTCCGATACTTGTTACACTGGCTGGAATTTGTATTTTTTGCAGAGAAGGAGTATTTAATGCTGCTTCTTTTTCTATGGTAGTTACTCCGCTGTTGATTACCAACGATTTAAGACCTGTACACTTGTGAAAAGCCCGTTCAGGAATGGTTTTGATTGTTCCCGGAATAGTTATCTGCTCTAATGCCGAACTCCCCTCAAAAACACCAAATCCAAGTTTTTCAACCTTATTGAGATTAATAGATTTAAGGCTTAAACATTCAGCAAAAGCAAGAATACCGATTTCCTTAACACTATCGGGGATATTAATTTTCTCTACCTTTTTTAAGCCTGAGAACGCTCCGTTTCCGATTTTTCTGATTGTATTCGGTAATATAATCTCCCTTTTTGCATCAGGTTCAAAGGATAAGCCTTTTAAACCGCCTTGTCCGATTTCCACAACCGTTCTTCCGTTTATCTGTGAGGGAACGGTTACAACTTCATCATTTCCGTCATATTGTGTTATACACACATTTCCGTCACTTAAAACAGAATACCACCAATCACCATACTCATAATACGTAAGTTCTGCGGCATATGTTTGAAATTCTCTATTAGGTGAAATCGGAATCTGTACAATACCACCCAAAGCAGCTATAGCTGTAATAACAGCAGCTATTTTCTTTAATTTATTCAACAAAATCATTCCTTTCAAATCGTAAAAGATTACTTCTTACTGTTCTTTTTAATTATATACAAAAAAAACACACTTGTCAATATTATCAGAAAATTTACGATTCTGACTAAAAATTATTACCCTGTATTTTTCAAATCCGCTTTACAAATGAGATAAAATGATGTATAATTAAGAAGTAAAAAAACTAAGGCATCTCTGATTTTATAGATGACCTATACGGAGGAATTAATTATGTCAATGTATATTACTTGTTTAGACCTTGAGGGCGTACTCGTACCCGAAATATGGATTGCTTTTGCTGAGGCAACAGGAATCCCTGAGCTTAAAAAGACTACTCGTGACGAGCCTGACTACGATAAGCTTATGAATTACCGTATCAATATCTTAAAAGAGCACGGTCTTGGTCTTAAAGAAATTCAGGAAACTATTGCTAAAATTGATCCCATGCCCGGCGCTAAGGAGTTCCTTGACGAGCTTCGCTCTATCTGCCAGACTATCATTATCAGCGATACTTTCACACAGTTTGCCGCACCCCTTATGGCAAAGCTTGGACAGCCCACAATCTTCTGCAACACCCTTGAAGTAGCAGAAAACGGCGAAATCACGGGCTTTAAGATGAGATGTGAAAAATCAAAGCTTACAACAGTAAAGGCACTCCAGTCTATCGGATATGAGACTATTGCCAGCGGTGACAGCTTCAACGACCTCGGCATGATACAGGCAAGCAAGGCAGGCTTCCTTTTCAGAAGCACAGAGCAGATTAAAAAGGATTATCCTCAGTTCCCTGCTTTTGAGACTTATGATGAGCTTCTTGCAGCAATTAAAGAGGCAATTAAGGATTAATTATAGACAAAAAAAGACCACAAAGGGTGGGATTCTAAAGGGCGAAGCCCTTTAGCAGAGTCCAGAGACAGCGT
>CALGTV010000090.1 GCA_937902395.1 uncultured Ruminococcus sp. | reverse complement strand
ATTCCCTCACGTCGCGGTTATCTCAACATTACACGTCAGTGCCGCGAGGCCTTGATGGAAAGTGGTATAAAAGAAGGCTTGCTTCTTTGCAATGCTATGCACATTACGGCCAGTGTATTTATTAACGATGATGAGTCGGGTTTACATAGCGATTTTGAAAAGTGGCTTGAAAAGAGTACACTTTTAAACCATTACTACATTGAAACAAGGTACCCCGCCGATATTCCCGAGGAAATCGACAGACAGCTTGTTGAAGAAATTCTCGAGGCCACTGAGGATATGATGGACTTCATTTGCGACAACATCAAGTTCGACTATAACAGCTACCACTACCGCGGCAAAAAGAATAAATAATTCAATGAAGTGTTATGGAGACCTATTGAGGGAGACCCTTTTGAAAAAGGGTCCTCCCTCAAACTCCCTCCCTAAAACTTTCATCTTAATTTTCTCAACAGGGATTTATCCCTGTTGAGAAAATTTATAATCGAAAGTCTTTGGAAAGGGGGCTGGGGAAGAACCTTTCTTCAGAAAGGTCTTCCCCAGTAAGTTTCAATTAACTCCGCTGTTGCCATTAGATAAGGCGCAATCCCCTTTGCCTCGTTTTCAACAACTCTTTCACTGAGGTAATATTCAGCGGAGCCGTCGCGGCTATTCGCTCCCCCAAGTCCGCCCATAAGGCAGATATTTCGCAATACAGGAACATCTCCGCTTCTGTCAATATATTTTTCTGTTACTGTCAATAACGCTCTTTCGCCGTTTTCAGCAGCGGATTCATCAACAGCACCAAGGCTATAGCCTTTCATCGTACTGTAGGCATAAAGGAGAGTTCCGCTTGTTTCGGGATAATTTCCTGCAAGCTCACTTCTTGAAGGAAGCTGTAACAGCATTCCCTCATTTGTAAGATAGTGACTAAGAGAAGCTATATGCTCCCTCAGCATTACGCCCACTTTTTTATCTTCCGTAATCTCGTACAAATCAGCCAGACCAGCGCAAAGCCAGCCGTTAGAGCGAAGCCAGAACTGCGAGGATAATCCCGTTTCCTTATCAGCCCAAAACATGTTTTTGGTTTCGTCATAGCCATGATAATATAGTCCTGTTTGGTTGTCATGCATAATATTACGTATATTCATCGCTTGGTTTATAGCATCGCATATTATACTCTTGTCATTTTTTATTCTGCCGTACATCGCCATAAATGGCAAAACCATGTATGCCCCGTCAAGCCACATCTGATTTGGATATATCGCCTTGTGCCAGAAACTTCCGCATTTCAGGCGAGGATGATTCATCAGCTGTTCGTTGTAAATTCGCTCATAGGCAAGGCGATATCGCTCATTTCCTGTCAGTTCATAAAGCTTTATTAAATTGACACCGCCGCAGACGTTGTCAAGATTATAGTCAAGGACGTTCATCGTTGGAATTCTGCCGTCCTCCTCAACATAGCTGTCTGTAAATTCAACAGCGTATTTATTATAATTCTCATTACCGAACATAAGCAATGCACGAATCATGCAGCTGTCCATATAATTCCATTTAGACTGCTTGCGGAATATATAATTCTCCCTGTTCCATCTCGGGCGCATTGACTTGGATGTCAGCACAAGCTTTTCTATATATTTCCGAGCCGTCTGCTCAATAAGGGTTTTGTCCGTCATCCCGACAAACCTCCTGCGGTAATACCGCTTATAAATTTTTTCTGTGCCAGTGCAAAAACTGTTATAGAGGGTATAAGTCCGATTACAGACATAGCCAGAATCTTGCACTGTTCATAGCCGTTTCCTGTGCTGTCAGCAGATAGCCGAAGTATCAGCGATAAGGGATATTTCTCAATGGAGCTTATCATAATCAGCGGAGTGAGAAAATCGTTCATCGTCCACAAAAACGTGAATACGGAAATAGACACAATAACAGGCTGTATACATGGCATAAGGATATGCACAAGTATCTGTATTGAATTGCACCCGTCGATTCTTGCCGCCTCGTCATATTCCTTTGGTATTCCCTTGAAAAATTGAATCAGCATGAATACAAAGCTTCCCTCAACAGCAAATAATGCAGGAATTGTCAGTGGTATGTAGGTATCAAGAGCTCCCAGCCTGCTCCACATGAGATACATAGGCATAATTGTCACAATTGCAGGCATGAACATAGAGCCCATAAAAAGCATATAAAATAGCTTTTTCAACGGAAAATCAAACCGCGCAAAGCCGTATGCCGTAAGCACAGAGGATACGACTGCAAACAACGTTTTGGGGATTATTATTGCAAAAGTATTGAAAAAATAATGTCCCATGCTGTAATCAGTAACCGTCTGCCATGCCCTTTTGTATACTGAAAAATCGAGGCTTTCGGGAATAAACCACCATGATGTGAAAATTTCGTCGTTTGATTTGAAGCTTGCTCCCACAAGCCACAAAAGCGGATAAATCATAATTATACCGCCAATTGTCAGGAGGATATAAATACACGTTTTCTTCATGCTTCCTCCCTGAATCGTCCTGTGAGCTTTGACATAATCCCGACAATAACAGCTATCATCATAAACATTACCCACGAAAGCCCATTGGCATAGCCTACATTGTGATATTTGAACATTTCGTCGTATATGAGCATGCCCAGTGTGTAGGTGCTTTTCAGCGGTCCGCCTGCTGTTATCATATATGGCGCGTTGAACTCCTGCATTGCGGCTATTACCTGCAATACAAGGTTGAGGAATATTACATTTTTCAGCAAAGGCAGTGTAATGGCGAAAAACCCCCGTATCCTGCCGCAGCCGTCAACTTTTGCAGCTTCATAGTATTCTCTTGGTACATCCCTCAGAGCGTTAAGGAAAATTATCATGGTAGAGCCAAATTCCCACAATCTCAGCAGAATAATTATACCCATAGATGCCGCTGAATCGCCGTACCAGCTTACAGGAGCAAGTCCTGTGGCTTCCAATAGCTGATTTGCAAGACCCTCTGATGTGAACAGAAACTGCCACATAATAACAATTGCAAGATTTGAGCCAAGTATGGAGGGTATGTAGAAAATTGTGCGGTACATGCCGATTCCGCGTATCTCCAGATTCATTATCAGAGCTGTCAGCAGGGAAAAAATCAGTTTCAGCGGTACAAGTATTACTGTGTATTTCAGCGTTACCAATGCGGCGTTACGGAATCCGCTGTCGGTAAGCATGCGAGTATAATTCTCAGCACCGATGAAATTCATCTGCCGTATACCGTTATAGTCCGTCAATCCCAGCAAAAACGAGGATATAAAGGGATATGCTGTAAAAATCATAAATCCGATTATAAAAGGCAGAATCAGCAATAATCCCGTGTATTTTTTTACTCCTATAGGATTGCGGTATTTTTTCTTCATTTTCTCATTCTCTCCAGATAATCAGTTATCGAGACATACATCTCGTGGGAGGCATCTGCTGTATCAACTGCGTTATAGGAAATCTTTTCAATCGCCGTATTATAGAAACCTTTCATCTCTGCAAGCTCCATATATGGACTTATAGTCATTGTGTCAAGCTGTTCAAGAAGTTCGTCGTTTTCCTGAGCAAGACCTGTGAGAAGGCCGCTTTCTTCAAGGCTTTTTTCCGCAGTTTTTGATGCAGGGATTCCTCTTGATGTTCCAAGCAGTTTTGCCGCTTCCCCGTCATTGAGTATAAAATCAAGAAATTCCGCAGCTTCATCGGGATATTTGGTATTCGCCGATATAGCGTAAAGCAGAGAGGGTTTAATCATCCAACCTGTATTATTTCCGTTTTCATCTGATAATAATGGTCCTGATTCAAGCTTTCCCTCAGACAGCGACATTTCGTATTTACCAACTGAACTGCCCCACTCCAAAACTCCTGCGATACGTCCGTTTATAAATTCGGGAGACTGATAAAGCGCCGCTGTTCCGTCCTCGTCTGTTCTCGTGTCCACAGTACGGATAACGTGTTTCTCCTCCAGCTCTTTGTAGAAGTCCAGTGCTGCCTTGATATCCGATTTTAAAACGATTTGCCGCTCCATAGAACGC
>CALGTV010000089.1 GCA_937902395.1 uncultured Ruminococcus sp. | reverse complement strand
CATGATAGCAACGCCTTCTGTTACGTCGTTAGCACCGTAGCAGTTAACCTTTGCACGAAGACCATCTGAGTAAGGCTTGCGGAAGATTTCCTTAACTTCGCCAGTGTGGTAATCCATTTCTGTTTCAACGTATGTGAAGCCGTTGATTCTTGCGATGATCTGAGCAGCGTCCTTGCCGAGACCATTGAGGATAACACGGAGAGGCTTCTGACGAACCTTGTTTGCCTTTTCAGCGATACCGATAGCACCTTCAGCAGCAGCGAATGACTCGTGACCTGCGAGGAATGCGAAGCATTCTGTTTCTTCTTCAAGGAGCATCTTGCCGAGGTTACCGTGACCGAGACCAACCTTACGCTGATCAGCAACAGAGCCGGGAATACAGAAAGCCTGAAGACCTTCACCGATAGCAGCAGCAGCGTCAGCAGCTCTTGTGCAGCCCTTCTTGATAGCAATAGCACAACCTACTGTGTAAGCCCACTTAGCGTTTTCGAAGCAGATAGGCTGAATACCTTCAACGAGCTTATAGATGTCAAGTCCCTTTTCCTTGCAAACGTCAGCACACTCTTCAATAGAGTTGATGCCATATTCCTTTATAACAGCGAGAATCTGCTTTTCGCGTCTTTCATATGATTCAAATAAAGCCATTTTTAAGGTCCTCCTTATTCTTTTCTGGGATCAACGATTTTAACAGCGTCAGCAACTCTGCCGTACTGACCCTTTGCCTTTTCGATTGCGGTGTTAGCGTCATCGCCTGCCTTGATGAAGTCCATCATCTTGCCGAAGTTAACAAACTGATAACCGATGATCTCATCGTCCTCGTTAAGAGCAATACCTGTAACGTAACCGTCTGTCATTTCGAGGTAGCGGGGACCCTTAGCGAGAGTTCCGTACATTGTACCAACCTGTGAACGAAGTCCCTTTCCGAGATCCTCAAGACCTGCACCGATCACGAGACCATCCTCTGAGAATGCGCTCTGTGAACGACCGTAAACGATCTGAAGGAAAAGCTCTCTCATAGCAGTGTTGATAGCATCGCAAACGAGGTCTGTGTTAAGAGCCTCAAGGATTGTTCTGCCGGGGAGAATTTCAGATGCCATAGCAGCAGAATGTGTCATACCTGAGCAGCCGATTGTCTCAACGAGAGCTTCCTGAATAACGCCCTCCTTAACGTTGAGAGTGAGCTTGCAGGTACCCTGCTGAGGAGCGCACCAACCGATACCGTGTGTAAAGCCGGAAATGTCCTTGATTTCCTTAGCCTTTACCCACTTAGCTTCTTCTGGGATAGGAGCTGCGCCGTGAGCAACGCCCTGTGCGATAGGGCACATTGTTTCAACTTCGTGAGAATAAATCATTTTTAATACTCCTTTCGGGAATTTAGCGCCGATATTTCTTTTGAAAATATCGTTGCAATATCGGAATAGAAGCAGAACTTGTCCGCAAACCATTCCACATACAATTACATTATACTACATTTTCAGAATTTAATCAAGGGCTTTTGATAAAAGAATGTCAATCACATGTTAGTCAATGCTAATTATCAATATCCCAATTCCTCGCCCACAAGTATTACCTTGATTCTGTTCTTGTGTCTCTGCTGCGCGGAAATAAGGTAATTACAGCAGATTCTGCTGTCTCCCTTACAGCCGTCGGACATTTCATAGTCTGCCATTCCCAGAGATACACATTCGCCTGTTTCTGCACATGGAGTTTTACAGCTGAGACGGATACAGTTAGGAGGTGCGGCTTCCGTTTTTACACGGATTTCAGCCTGTTTCAAATCTTTTACAATTTTGTTGTATCCAGCAATGATTATAACAGATTTCGGTCCGAAAGCAATTGCGGCAATTCTGTTGCTGTTGCCGTCAACGTTGTAAAGCACTCCGTCCTCTGTTACGGCATTTGTACTTGATATGTAAACATCGGCAAAAAATGCTTTTCTGTAAAGCTCGGGAACTTCCTCGGGAGATACTTTTGAACGGTCAAGATAGTTGTACTTTGGAGACTGTATAAGTTCTCTTATACCGCATTCTTCCATTGATACCGTGCCGCCGTGAGTTATAACATCACCCTCGCTGAGCAGGCTTTCAACAATCTCCCTTACGTCTGCCGCAGTGGGAGCGTAGTGGAATTCCATATTGTTTTTCTTCAGGTTCTCTCCGGTTTTCATTATTCTTTTTTCTATTGCAGTTTTTTTGTTAGCGTCCATGATTTTACTCCTTTAATCAGTAATCATCGCAATAATCTGCGATACTGATTTTATTATACCTTTTATTACGGCAAAAGTCAAGAAAATCAAACAAAAGTCCGCTAACAGCTTATTGCTAAAGGCTAATGGCTATAGGCTAAAATCCAACAAATACTTGACAATTTATACATAATAATGTATAATATTTTTATCGATTTGCTTTAAGGCGGTGATACAATGGATAAGGATAAATACATAAATTCTATAAAAAGAGTTATAATATCTCAAGAGGAAATTCAGACAAAAATCGCAGAAGCAGGCAGATATATTGACAATATCTATGACGGCAGACCTATTCTCCTTGTTGGAATACTCAATGGTTGCTTTGTTTTTATGGCTGATATCGCAAGAGCTGTTACTGTTCCATGCGAAATTGCCTTTATGTCGGCAAAAAGCTACGTCGGTACGGAATCGGCAGGAGAAGTTCAGATTATTCTTGATATCGACAGGGATTTGTCACAATATCACGTTGTTATCGCCGAGGATATCATAGATACGGGACGAACACTGAAAAAAATCACGGAAATTCTGAAAAACAGAAATCCATTGTCGCTTACTGTGGTTACTCTCCTTGATAAGCCTGATCGACGTGTTGTTGATTTTAAAGCTGATTATGCGCTGTTTAAGATTCCTGACCTTTTCGTAATCGGCTATGGTCTGGATTATAACGGATATTACAGAAATCTGCCATACATTGCTGAATTTCAGGAGAAATAATTGAAAGGTAGTGTGTTATGAATTCAGGTAAAAGAAAAGTTGTTCTCATTGGCACGGGTATGGTCGGCATGAGTTTTGCATACGCTCTTGTGAATCAGGGCGGTATATGCAACGAGCTTGTGCTTATTGACGTAAATAAAAAGCGAGCTGAGGGTGAGGCTATGGACCTTAATCATGGTCTTGCTTTTGGAAAATCCAATATGAAAATCTACGCAGGCGAATACAGCGACTGCAAAGACGCGGATATCATTGTAATTGCCGCAGGTGTCGCTCAGAAAGAGGGCGAAACACGCCTTGACCTGCTCCAGCGCAATGCTGAGGTGTTCCGTTCAATTATCACTCCCGTTGTGAAATCGGGATTTGACGGTATATTCCTTGTGGCAACAAATCCTGTTGATATTATGACAAGAGTTACCTATGAGCTTTCACGCTTCGGGGCTTCAAGAGTTATCGGCACAGGCACTTCTCTCGATACTGCCCGTTTGCGCTATCTTCTTGGTGATTACTTCATGGTAGACCCGAAAAATATCCACGCTTATGTTATGGGCGAACACGGAGACAGCGAATTTGCTCCACTCTCTCAGATGATGCTCGCAACAAAACGCATTACAGAAGTGCTTGAAGATAAATGCAACGGCTATTGCGTAGAGGATATGAAAAAAATTGAGGAGCAGGTGCGTACTGCCGCTTATAAGATTATTGAGGCAAAAAATGCTACCTATTACGGCATAGGAATGGCTATAACGCGTATTGTCAAGGCTATTCTGGGCGATGAAAACAGCGTCCTTACCGTTTCTGCAAAGCTTTGCGGAGAATACGACAGCAAAAATGTATTTATCGGCGTTCCCTGCATTATTGGCAGAAACGGCGTTAAAGAAATAATAGAACTCTCACTCACTGACGAGGAAATGGAAAGCTTTAAAAATTCCGTTGATGTCCTTGAACAAAGCTTTGA
The DNA here is from genome assembly GCA_937902395.1 of uncultured Ruminococcus sp. Classification (GTDB taxonomy): domain Bacteria; phylum Bacillota; class Clostridia; order Oscillospirales; family Ruminococcaceae; genus Ruminococcus. The sequence continues at coordinate 30,399 of CALGTV010000089.1, read as the reverse complement.
GGGAGTTATATAAATACTTGAAGAATTAATTATTGGGGGAAATTATGAAAATTATTAAATTAGCATCAGCAATTACTGCATTGTCACTTCTCAGCGGCTGTTCATTTATTTCAGGGTTGGCAAATGAAATCACGCCTGAAATCGAAATCGAACAGCCTACAGAGCCAAAAACAAACAAAATGCCCTCTATTACAGAAGTTGCGGAGGAACTGTACGAAACTGAATGGTATAGCCTTTTCTGCGAAAGTACTGCTGAGGGCAATACAACTACAATTGTTCCGGGAAAAATCAAGGGCCGAGAAGTTGAAAAGGCTTTTGTTCAGCTGTATAACGACTGTCCTCAGGTTTTCTGGCTTAACAATGTATACTCCGCAGGTGCTGCAACTGACGGTACTGAAATAAGCACGAATATTATTGAAACCTTAGAAAAAGACGAAATAGATGAAATGCGTGAAAAACAAGAAAAAGCCTTGGATAAAGCTCTTAACGCTATTCCCAGCGGTCTGAGCGACTACGAAAAGGTTGTGTTTGTTCACGATTATCTCATTGAAAATACTAAATACGACCACGAGGGTGCTGAATTAGATACTACAGGACTATATCACCATGCTTACGGCTGTCTCGTTAATCAGAAAGCTGTTTGCAGCGGATATGCAAGAGCATTCCAGATGATAATGCAGGAACTTGACATAGAAAGCGGTATCTGCACAGGTTCAAATCATGCGTGGAATTATGTTAAAATCGACGGTGAATATTATTGGATTGATGTAACATGGGACGACTATGACCTCGGAGACCCTGTACATACATACTGCATGATTACTACAGATCAGCTTATGAATACCCGTACCTTAGACAGAAAACAGGGTTTTGTTCCAGACTGCACTGCAACGGAATACAATTATATCGTGCAGAACGGCGGTTTTTTTGAATCCTATGATAAGGACGCTGTTCTTGATTACATAAGCAAAAATTCCGATAAGGAACACTGTGAAATTATGTTCGGAAGCTTTGAAGCCTATAGCGAGGCTCTCAACAGCCTTATTGCAAAATCAAATCTTTACAAAGCTGACGGCATAAAAGATAAAAAAATTTCCTATTACCGCACTGACGAATTATTTACTCTTGATATAGTTTTAAAATAAGAAATCCCACAAAATTTTCTGGGATTTCATAGGGGAGAAACTTGTGAAATTAAAAAAATATACCTTTTTGCTGTCAGCCATTTTTATGGCTCTTTCTTCGGGATGTGTGGAAATAAATCAAACAAATGATATGCCTGTAAGCTCCGAAAGAATATCGGGACAATATATCGAAAAGGACGTGTTGTACACTACTCTTACAGATGCCTTTGAAAATGGTGAAACTGTAATTGAATTTGACGGATTCGTTGATTCCGATGAACTCAGCGATGTATTGGATGATATAAAACGAGATTATCCCGAATATTTCTGGCTTGACTGTATGAGTGCATACGCCATTGAAACTTCTAAAAATTCTACAATCTGTGATTTTGAATCTATGAGTAATTACACCTCCGAAGATTTAAAAGCTATGGTGGAAGAAATCAGGGCAACAGGAAATGCTGTTCTGTCATCTGTACCCGAGGGACTTGACAACTACGGAAAAGTACTGTATGTCCACGATTATATTGCTGAGCATACCGTTTATGATGATTCCAAGGTCGGCATTGAAGAAAAAAATCTATGGGATACGGCTTATGGCTGTCTCGTTGAGGGAAAGGCTGTATGCGGCGGCTATTCACGAGGATTCCAGTATATGATGAATCAGCTTGATATCCCCTGCGGTGTTGTCAGCGGAAAGGCATGGAATCGAGATCCTAACAGCAGGGAAGAATATTCCGAGCCGGCAGGTCATGCGTGGAATTATATCACGCTCAACGGCATTAATTACTGGGTTGATTTAACATGGGACGATGCAGGAGATACTGAAAATATGGACATAAACGTATTACATACATATTTTCTCATTAACGATGAACGGCTTCTCCGCACTCATAGTATAGACGAAAAACAAAAAAATATCCCGACTTGCTATTCTATGGACAGCAATTATCATGTAAAAAACGGGTCATATCTTACAAAATATACTGCCGAAGCTGTGGGAACTGCTATGGCAAATTCAGCTTACAGCGGCTTTGCTGAAATGATGTTTGCAGATGAGCAAACATATAAAAACGCTGTAAAAGGATTGTTTGAAAACGGCGAATTATGGGACCTTTACGGCTATGTTCAGTTTGAAGAAACAGTAAGCTATATTCTCGACGATGATATGCACGTTATCATTATTTGCTATTAAATGAGAAAACTTGTAATGCCCCTTGCATTTGGCTGAAAAATATGATATAATTATTGTAGGCTGTAATTGCTATGACAGGCACAGCTTATACTATTTTGATTAATACATGGAGGTTTTTATGCTTACTGATATAGAAATCGCTCAGGGCGCGAAAATGAAAAAAATCGGTGAAATTGCATCTTCTCTCGGTATTTCCGAGGATTGTCTCGAACCTTATGGACACTATAAGGCAAAGCTCTCCGAAAATCTCTATTCGCAGACTGCTTTCCGTCAGGACGGCAAGCTTATACTCGTTACTGCTATAAATCCTACCCCAGCCGGCGAGGGTAAAACTACTGTCAGCGTTGGTCTTGCTGAGGCTATGGGAAAAATCGGCAAGAATGCTGTTCTTGCTCTCCGTGAGCCTTCTCTCGGACCTGTTTTCGGTATCAAGGGCGGTGCTGCAGGCGGCGGTTATGCTCAGGTTGTTCCTATGGAGGACATCAACCTCCATTTCACAGGAGATATGCACGCTATTACATCTGCAAACAATCTCCTCTGCGCTATGCTTGATAACCACATCCAGCAGGGAAATGAGCTCCGCATCGACCAGCGCCGCGTACTTTTCAAGCGTTGTCTCGATATGAATGACCGTGCACTCCGCAATACAGTTATCGGTCTTGGCGGAAAGTTAAACGGCGTACCCCGTGAGGACGGATTCCAGATTACCGTTGCCTCCGAGGTTATGGCTATACTCTGTCTTGCTACGGATTTGGCAGATCTTAAAAAGCGTCTTGGCAATATCCTTGTTGCCTATGACCTTGACGGCAAGCCCGTATTTGCTGAACAGCTTGGCTGTACAGGCGCTATGACTGCTCTTCTTAAAGATGCATTAAAGCCTAATCTTGTACAGACGCTTGAAAATAATCCTGCATTTATTCACGGAGGTCCTTTCGCAAATATCGCTCACGGCTGCAACTCTGTACGCGCTACAAAGCTTGCTCTTAAACTGGGCGATTACTGCATAACAGAAGCAGGCTTCGGCTCTGACCTTGGTGCTGAAAAGTTCTTCGATATCAAGTGCAGATACGCAGGTCTTAAACCCTCATGCGTTGTGCTTGTTGCTACTATCCGCGCATTGAAATACAACGGAAAAGTTCCTAAAGATGAGCTTGTAAAAGAAAATATGTGGGCTCTTGAAAAGGGTATCATAAACTTGCAGACGCACATCGAGAATATGCATAAATTCCATGTTCCCGTTGTTGTGGCTATCAACAGATTCCACACAGATACCGATGCAGAAGTTGAATTTGTACGCAATTTCTGCGCTGAAATGGGCGTTGAAGTATCAATGTGTGAAGTATTCGCCAAAGGCGGCGAGGGTGGTATCGACCTTGCAAACAAAGTTTGCGAGACAATTGCTCTTACCGACGGCAGCGGTGAGGGATTCCGTCCATTGTATCCCACAGAACTTCCAATTAAGGAAAAAATTGAGATTCTTGCAAAGGAAATATACCGCGCTGACGGCGTAAACTTCACAACTCAGGCTGAAAAAGCAATAAAGGAAATTGAATCAATCGGATTCCGCAATCTGCCTGTATGTGTGGCTAAGACGCAGTATTCTCTCTCCGACGACCCCACACAGCTTGGAAAACCGAAGAATTTCAGAATCACTGTACGCGACGCAAAGCTTTCAGCAGGTGCAGGATTTGTAGTATTATACACAGGCGATATTCTTACAATGCCCGGACTTCCGAAGAAGCCCTCAGCTTTGAACATCGACTGCGACAATAACGGAAATATTTCAGGACTTTTCTGATATGATAAGAAAAATAATTACAAAATCACCCGAAGAAACAATCGAAGCCGCCGCTGAAATAGGAAAACTTCTGCAAAAAGGCGATATTATAGCATATCACGGCGGCCTCGGTGCAGGAAAAACCACATTCACACGAGGTCTTGCTCTGGGTCTTGGTCTGGGAGATGTTGTTACATCACCAACCTTTGCCCTTGTAAATGAGTATATCGGTGACAAGATAAATCTCTATCACTTTGATATGTACCGCATTTCAAGCGAATGGGATTTGGAATCCTGCGGATTTTACGACTACGATTTTGGCAATAACGTTGCCGCAGTTGAATGGTCGGAAAATATTGAAAAATATCTTTCGGGAAAAGTTATAAATATTACTATCAGCTCTATTGATGAGCTTAAAAGAGAAATTACTTTAGAGGGAGATGAACGTTTTGCTTCTGCTTGGAATTGATACATCAGGAAAAGTTGCATCAGCCGCCCTCTTTGATACTGACAGTGAGATTGTCATAGCCGAAACCTCGCTGTATACGCAGAAAACTCATTCGCAGGTAATTATGCCTATGGTGAAAAGCCTTATCGAACAGACAGGAAAAACGGTCAAGGATATCGGCGCTGTTGCCGTGGCTAAGGGACCCGGAAGCTACACAGGACTGCGAATCGGCATTGCCGCTGTAAAAGCCATGGGATTTGCTCTGAACTGCAAATGCTGCGGAGTTTCTACATTGGAGGCTCTCGCTTTCAACAATATAGCCTACAAGGGCGTTATATGCTCCGTTATGAAGGCTCGTGCTGATTTAGTCTATGCCGCAGTTTATAAAAGTGACTGCTATGGGCTTGAAATCGTCATGGAGGAAAGACTTCTCAGCTGTGATGAGCTTGCGGAATTCCTCGCTCTCAACGGTACGGAAGTTATGCTCTGCGGCGACGGAGCGGCAGATTTCTTCATGACATACCGTTCACCAATGTTTATCATCGCACCACCGCAATCCCGAATACAGAATGCCTGTGGTGTATGCCTCGGAGCAATGGCAAAGGAATTTGTTTCCCCTGATGAGCTTGAAGCTTCATATCTGCAAAAAGTTCAGGCTGAAAAAATTCTTGAAAAAAAAGGAGAATGAAAAATGATTGCTATAGGATGCGACCACGCAGCAGTTGAAATGAAAAAGGAAATTATAAAAGTCCTCTCCGAAAAGGGCTTTGAATTCAAGGATATGGGAACAGACGGCGAGCCATGTGATTATCCAAATATGGCGGAGGCTGTATGCGGATTAGTTACATCAGGTGAATGTGAAAGAGGGATTCTCCTCTGCGGTACGGGAATTGGAATGTCCATTGCCGCAAACAAGATAAAAGGAATCCGCGCTGCACTCTGCGCCGATTCATTCTCAACAAAATATACACGTCTGCACAATGATTCAAATATCATGTGCATGGGCGCAAGGACAACAGGCGTTGGTCTTGCCTGCGAACTTGCCGAAATATTCCTTACTACAGGATTTGAGGGCGGCAGACATCAGCGCAGAGTTGACCTTATTACTGCTCTTGAAAACAAGTAATCTGCTTGTTTGGGAGATATATGATTATTGGAGGTAAAAAACAATGGCAAAGAAATCAAAGTACGAAACAGAGCTCGACAGAGCATACCGCGACCTGAAGGAGTACAACGACAGACGCGAAAAGAACAGAAATGACCTTTTGGAATTTTTCGTAGGTCTTCTCATGCTTGCGGCAGGCGTATTCATGATATTCCAGAATCTGAATATCGAAAGCACATGGGGTTACGGCGGATATATGTTCAGCTTCGGCGGATTCAATCTTCCCAACGGAACAATATTTGTACCTATATTTATAGGTATCGTAATGCTGTTTCTTATGGAGAGAAAAATCTTCGGCTGGATATTTGTTGCCGTGGGATTAGTAATAGTACTTGCGGCAGTTCTTATGAGTGTAAGAATGCACTGGAGAACAACAAATGCATATATGTTTGTACTTATGTTCGGACTTACCGCAGCAGGCGGCGGTCTTGTTCTCAGACAGCTTTTCAAGAAATAATTTTTATCCCCGATTCATTGGAGAATCGGGGATTTGAATTTCTCAAAATTATGTAATATTTTTTAAGGGGACGCTCTCTTGCAGAGCGTCCCCTTAGTATATATTGCAAAAATTCTTTTATATTACCTTTTTTCTTAATTATACTTGAAAACATAACTGAAAAGGTGTATAATAATATGGTAAAGATTAAAGAAAAGAAGGTAAAAAAATGAATCAGACAGAAAAAAACAATCCTCTTGCTTCTGCGCCTGTGCCGAAGCTTATGGCGGAATTCGCTATCCCAAGTATTATCGGTATGCTTGTAAGCGCGCTGTATAATATCGTTGACCAGTTTTTCATCGGTCAGGGTGTGGGAACTGACGGAAATGCCGCCACAAATATCGCTTTCCCGTTTTCAACATTGTGTATCGCCGCGGCGCTTCTCCTTGGAATAGGCGGCGCTTCATGCTTCAATCTTACAATGGGCAAGGGCGATTCAAAACGTGCAGGATATTTTGCAGGAAATGCCCTAACAATGCTTGCAGGAATCGGTATAATTATATCAGCTTTTACCCTTATATTCCTCACTCCGCTTTTGAAACTTTTCGGCTCTCCCGATGATATTATGCCTTATGCCAAGGATTATGTTGCTGTATCAGCAATAGGCTTTCCGTTCCTGATACTTGCAACAGGCGGCGGTCATATCATCCGCGCTGACGGAAGCCCCGGAATGACTATGATACTTAATCTGACAGGTGCTGTAATAAACACAATCCTTGACGCATTATTCGTTCTCGTTTTTGACTGGGGAATGAAAGGCGCGGCAGCTGCAACAGTTATCGGACAGGTTGTTTCAGCAGTCCTTGTTATCCTTTACATACGCAAGTTCAAAACAGTAAAGCTCACTGCAAAGCATTTTATTCCGCAGTTAAAAGTGGTTTCAAGAGTTTGCGCAATCGGAATGGCTTCATGCTTCAATCAGCTGGCAATTGCTATTGTTCAGGTAGTTCTCAACAACTCATTAAAGCACTACGGAAGCCTTTCCATTTACGGTGAAAAAGAGCCTCTTGCTGTTGCAGGAATTGTTATGAAAGTGAATATGATTGTATTCTCTATTGTAATCGGTCTTGCACAGGGAACACAGCCAATTCAGAGCTTTAACTACGGCGCTAAGAATTACAGCCGTGTAAAATCATCATATAAGCTTGCTTTGGGAATTGCAGGTGCAATTTCCGTTGTTGCATTTATTTTCTTCCAGCTTATCCCAAAACAGATTCTCGGACTTTTCGGCGAGGGTACAGAGACATATTTTGAATTCGGAAGCAAATTTTTCAGAATATTCCTTTTCTTTACATGGCTCAACTGTATTCAACCAATATCTTCAACATTCTTCACATCTATCGGCAAACCCATAAAGGGTGTATTCCTTTCCCTTACACGACAGATTATATTCTTTGTGCCGATACTCCTCGTACTACCGAAGTTTATGGGAATTGACGGCATACTGTATACAGGCCCGATATGTGACCTGCTTTCAGGTATTGTCGCTTTAGTAATGACTATTTTTGAATTCAGACTTATGACAGATATGTCAAAAAATCAGAGGTGATTTTATGATTCAGGATATTTATCCACTTGGATTCGATAACAGATATTTTCCCGAAACAGAACCCGATAGCAACAGTATGCTCATGTACTTCAAGGGGAATCAGGTGCTGTGCAATTTGGATTCAGACAAGCTTTTCCCCACTCCGTCGCAGATGTGCAATCCTGCTGATGTGACATATCTTTTTGCAATCGGGAATGTGAAATATTTCATTATAAGCGATTATTCCTCCGCTGATGAGGGATTTTCAATGGTAAATATACGCACTCTGCGCCGTGAGAAATTCATGCTCAGAGCGAGTATATTCGCACTTTTTACCGCCTATCACCTTTCGGAATGGTATGCTTCAAATCGCTTTTGCGGCGGCTGCGGAGGCAAAACCATAGCCTGCACAAACGAAAGAGCAATGCTCTGCACCAACTGCGGAGAACTGATATATCCCCGTATAAATCCCGCTGTAATAGTGGGAGTTACAAACGGCGATAAACTGCTTGTAACAAGATACGTCAAAAGCCGCGGCGTAAACTATGACGCTCTTGTTGCAGGATATATGGAAATCGGCGAAACACCGGAAGATACCGTGCGCCGTGAAGTTATGGAGGAAGTGGGGCTGAAAGTAAAGAATATCCGTTATTATAAATCTCAGCCATGGGGATTTTCAGCAGGGCTTCTTCTGGGATTTTTCTGCGATGTTGACGGCGATACCGATATTAAACTTGAACAATCGGAGTTAAGTAATGCACGCTGGATAAAACGAGAAAATGTAACAGGACAGCCCGATGACTTGAGTTTAACTAATGAGATGATGAAAGTCTTTGCTTCGGGAGAAAGCTTTCGCAAGTAATAAATGATACAGGGAATTATTGAAAGGAGATGATTATATGGATATCGCAATCTGTGCGGCAGCTGTTGCCTTGCTTGATATCTGCGCACTGGTGATACTTATAACCTCATATATGGAAAAACATTCGGGTAAAAAGGTCTGGAGCAAAATTGCGGCAGATATGGAGCTTGCAGACGAAACACAGGTATATGCTCTTGAATGTGACGAAATACTGATAGGCAGACATGCCTCTGCCGATATACGTATTCAGGATATGTCAGTATCACGATATCATGCCATGCTCAACGTAACCGACGGTAAATGGACGATTAACGATATCGGCTCAAAATCGGGGGTATACGTAAACGGAGAGCTTGTCAGACATGTGCGCCTTTACGATAACGATGTTATAACTCTTGGGAATCGCAGACTTATTTTCAGAAAAAGGAGGATTCAGAAATGACAAATCCTGTATCTTACCTTTTATCATGCATTTTTGTAATTGTAACTCATGGCTCAATGCTCATGAATGTATACACAAATGGTAAATATGACAGCGTAAATGATATAATAACGCTCAGTGCCGCTGTTATCGGGCTTGACGCAATATATTTCATAATTATGCCCTTCTTCAAGCAGCGGACATATGCAGTAGACTTCATGCTTTTGCTGATACTTAACATGAGCATGATTTTCCAGTCCTGTTTCGGCGGTGTTCATTTTGATGCAAAGCATTTTATAACCTGTATCGCCGCCCTTGTATCGTGCAGAATTGGCTATATAGCCTGCCGCAATCACCGCTGGATTCAGACGAAGAAAAAATTTGTCTGGGCAGCTATAGCCGTGTTAATGGTGATAATCCTGCTGTTTACTGGCAGTCGAAGTATGTGGATTGATTTAGGATTTATGTCAATTCAGCCCTCGGAATTCATCAAACCTTTGCTTGTTCTTGCCTGCGCTACATCTATTGCAGAGCAGATGAACAAGAAAAAAATCGGAGAGTTTAACGTTGTATATGATAATCTGATTCTTTTCGGCATAACCGCAATAATAATTCTTTTCCAGTGGTGGTGCAGAGATTTGGGAAGTATCCCCACATTTGCGGCAATATATGCATCATGCTTCTTTCTCAGAATATGTTATCCAAAGGCAAAATTTTCGAAGAAAACTCTGATAATTGCAGGTTCTGTTGTGGGAGTGCTTGGAATCATCGCAATAATCCTTGCTCCCGCATATGTAAAGGACAGAATTTTTGCGGATATCTGGAGCGACCCCGATGCAAACGGCTATCAGCAGACAAAAGCGCTTATTGCTATTGCTGAGGGCGGATGGTTCGGAAAAGGCGCAGGAAAGGGCTTTCTCCACAAAGTATTTGCCTATGAAAGCGATATAGTGTTTGCCACAATCAGCGAGGAATGGGGGCTTCTCTACGCCCTTATGACAGTGTTAATGCTTCTTATAATGGTTGCTATGCCTCTTGTAAATCCGCCGCGCTCCTACTATCACGGAACAATGTGTGCAGGAGTTGCCGCAGCCTTCACAGTACAAATGGCACTGAATATCTTCGGTTCATGCAATATGATACCTTTTACGGGAGTAACACTTCCCTTTATTTCAGCAGGCGGAAGCTCAATGGTAACAAGCGGACTTATGGTGGGAATGATAGTTGCGGCGCAGTCACCTGTATTTGCAAATCCCTCACATAAGCCGAAAAAATCAACTAAAAAGCGCAAAAGGAGGACAGTATGAAAAGTATAAAAAGATGTCAGCTTGTTATAACGCTGTTTCTCCTCATGTTTATCGCAGGTCTGGGAATCCTTACAGCAAGGATATACAAGGATGCGCCATTTTACATCACCCATTCGGACAATTACCGTCTTGGAAAGGTATATGACAGAAATAAGGATATCCTCTTTGACGGTTCGGGAACTGTAGATATTCCTGTTAATCATCTCATAGATGTTGGAAATCTCATTGGCGATGATAAAGGACAAATGGAAAACACCCTTGTAGCACAGAATATCGACAAGCTGAGTAATTACAGCTTCAACGAGGGAATCGACAACAAAAACGGCAAAGCGGCTATATACACCACTCTTGACCACAAGGCAAACCGTGCGGCATACGACGCATTTATAGGAGCTGACGGCTGTATTGTTGCATACAACTACAAAACAGGTGAAATTCTTGTTTGTACCAGTCTGCCCAATATTGACCCCACAAGCGGATATGAGGGATTGGAGTATATGAAATCGGGAACACTTATGTCAAAGGCAATGTACGGCACAGTTCCCGGCTCTACGCAAAAAGTTTCCACAGTTATAACAGCTATGGAAATTCTCGGGCAGGAGGGACTTTTCTCAAAAAGTTACAGCTGCAGCGGATATTATATGAACGGCTCAGGTGGAAAAATCGACTGCCATAACAGCTGGGGACACGGCACACAAAACATTCAGCAGGCAGTAGAAAACAGCTGTAATCCGTTCTTTGCACAGCTTGTAGAGGATGCCGATATGCCTCTTGAAAGTATAACTGAGGTATATACCCGTCTGGGATATGATGTCAGCAGCGGCGAATCCAAAGAAAATGAAGAAAATGAAAAATCTGAAAAGCCAAAGCAGGAGTATATTGATATCGATGGTATACAGTGCTTTAAGGCTTCCACAACTCTTACAGATACGGCAGATTTTGCAACACAGTGGGGCTGTATCGGACAGGGCGAAACCCTTGCAAGTCCTGTACAGCTTATGATGTGGCAGAGTGCAATAGCCAATGAAACGGGAAAAATGACAATGCCGCATATAATAAAGAAGGTAACAGATGTAAAGGGCAATGTCACAGAAAAGGCGCAAACAAAGTACAGCGAACAGCTTTTCAGCGAGGAAACCGCGGCATCTGTAAAGCAGATTCTACTTACAAACGGAGCAAATCATTATCAGTATTCGATTCCTGGGTATAAAGTAGCAATAAAAAGCGGTACAGCACAGGTAAAGCACGGAAACGAGGAAAATGCGCTGCTTGTGGGATTTGTAGATGATGCAAAATTTCCTATTGCATTTTGTGTAGTACTTGAAAACAAATACAGCACACCTGCTGTTGCGGAAAATATAGTCACAGCAATGCTGAATAGTCTCAGCAAGTGAATTAACGGGCGGTCATTGACTGCCCATTTTTATTCAATAATTCGAATACAATATCAAAAAAGACTTTTCTGAAAAAACGTCAATTTTAACAAATATTGCTTATGTGTTTATACAAATCATACAAAATTAACAAAACGGTATTGTATTTTTTAATTTTTTATGTTATAATATAACCATGGAAAGAATATTCCATATCACACGCCATTTCCAATGTACAAAGTGCAAAGGAAAACTATTGCTACACCAAAATAGATATTTCAAGACTTTTTTTGGGGAGCAATTATACTAAGGAGGATTACTATATATGAAAACAACTATTACAGCAAAGAAAATGCAGATTCCACAGAATTTCACCGAATACGCAGAAGCAAAACTTGATTCAAAGCTCAGCAAATTTTTCGGAGATGAAGCAGACGCAAAGATTGTTCTTTCGGAGATAAAGAATCAAATTGTTGTGGAGCTTACAGTAAGATATAACAGCGTAATCTATCGTGCAGAGCGTACAGCTGTTGATAAGAATGACGCTCTTGATGATGCAATCGACAAGATTATCAGACAGATTCGCAAGAATAAGACAAAGATTGAAAAGAAGCTTAAAGATACAGCTTTCAAGGAGGCATTTGCAGAGCCTGTTGAGGAGGTTTCAGATTACACAATTATCAAGGAAAAGAAGTTCGAGCTTCGTCCTATGGATGTAGAAGAGGCAATACTTCAGATGAATCTTCTCAGCCACACATTCTTTATGTTCCTCAATGCAAAGACAGGGGCAATTAATGTAGTATACAAGCGTACAGACGGAAATTATGCTGTTCTGGAGCCTGATGTAAAGTAATAAATATCGCAGGGCGGAGGTATTCTTCCGCCCTGCATTATGGGGATTAATAATCATAGGGGGATTATATTATGATAATGGAATTTATTGTAAATCTGATTTTAGAGGGTACACTTGAAGCAGGTACAAGTAAAAAAGTGCCTATGCCACTAAGAATTCTTCTTCTGATTATTTTTTTCGCGATATATGCTGCATTAATTGGCGTTATTATAATGCTTGGCGTAAACGGCATAAAAGACGGAAAAATTTTCGGAGCAATAGTAATGTTTGCAGTGGCTGCATTAATTGCAGTAATGTCTGTGGCAGCATTTATTAAAACTTACAAATCTAAACACATAAGATAATATTCAAAGAAGCCTGAGGTTGTAAATCTCGGGCTTTTTTGATGACTGCTAAAATCTGGTAGCTGAAAGTCTTGACAATCCCGAAATATAGTGTTATAATCTTTAAGCAAAACAAACACGGAGGGATAAAATGTTAAAACAATTCAGAGAGAAATATATCGGAGACAGGCACTTTTATAAAAGCGTGCTAATCATGGTAATTCCCATGATACTGCAAAATCTTGTCACAAACTTTGTCAGCCTTATCGACAATATTATGGTGGGGCAAATTGGAACGGAACAAATGAACGGCGTATCAATTGTCAATCAGTATATTTTTGTATTCAATATCACTGTATTCGGAGCTGTTGCAGGTCCAAGCATATTCGGAGCGCAATTCTTTGGCAAAGGCGACCATGAGGGACAAAAGCATACCGTCAGATTCAGACTGCTGACAGTTACCACAATTATTGCTATCGGTACAGCTTTATTCTATTTTTTCGCTGAACCGCTGATATCACTTTTCATAAGCCCTGATGACCCCGTTGAAAAAGCCGCTGCAACCCTCGAATACGGCAAGGAATATATGATGTATATGCTTCTCGGACTTGTCCCCTTTGGAATTGGACAGGCATACTCCAGCGTTGTACGTGAATGTGGTGAAACTAAAATTCCCATGATATCTTCATTTTCAGCTGTGGGAGTAAATATATTCCTCGACTACTCTCTTATCTTCGGTAAATTCGGATTTGCTGAAATGGGAGTTAAAGGCGCGGCAATTGCCACAGTTATTTCCAAAGTTATTGAAGCCCTTGTTGTAATTTTATGGACCCATACTCACCCGAAGAAAAACAAATATATTGTAGGGATATTCAGAGGATTCCATATTCCCTCGGAGCTTGTTCGCAAGATGCTGATAAAAGGTCTGCCGCTGCTTTTTAACGAATTTTTATGGGCGGCAGGTATGTCAATTATCGCGCAGTGCTATTCTGTACGCGGACTTGACGTTGTAGCGGCAAGAAATATTTCAAGTACAATGACTAATCTTTTCGGCGCGATATATATTCAGCTTGGCGCTTGCATCGGTATAATAGTCGGGGCGAAATTAGGAGCAAACAAACTGAAAGAAGCTCGCAGTACAGATAATAAACTGCTTTTTTTCAGCGTTGCAGTGACTGTTATAGTCGCGGCGGCAGTTATTCCATTTGCAGAGATTTTCCCTAAACTTTACAATACAGAGGAAAGTATCCGCGACCTTGCCTCCTATATGATAATAATACAAGCACTTGCAATGCCGCTGTGGTCGTACACCAATGCCTGCTACTTCACCCTGAGAAGCGGCGGAAAAACAGGTGTTACTTTTCTGTTTGACTTTGGCTATACTTTCCTGCTGATGATTCCCCTTGCCTTTGTGCTTTCATATTTCACGGATATGAACATCCGTCTGCTGTGGGCAGTTGTAACATTCTCGGAGATTATAAAAGTAATAATCGGCTATTTCATGGTAAAAAGCGATGTCTGGATAAATAATATAGTCAATACAGAAGAATGAATTTACAACAAAATATATATTTGGGATAAATTTTTGTTGCAAATGTATTGATTTTCAATAAAAAGTATGATATAATATATTTATATTGTAAAAGGAGTTAAAAATTATGAAAACTATTTCTGTTATCGGCGCAATGCCATCAGAGCTTGCCGATATCCGCCGTATGCTCGGAGATGCTGAAATAAAGCGCATTTCAGGATTCGATTTCTACATAAACGAATACAAGGGAAATAAAATTGTAAATGCCTGCTGTGGTATTGCTAAGGTAAATGCCGCACTTTGCACTCAGGTAATGATTGACAATTTTTCACCCGATTATATCATAAATGCAGGTGTGGCAGGTGGTATGAATTCCGCTGTAAAGGTATGCGATATCGTTATATCTACAGAGGTACTCCCCCACGACCTTGATGCACACTTTCTTGCAGATTATCCCCCATACTGCGCTGTATTCAAGGCTAATGAGGCTCTTATGAATACTGCCGAAAAGGTATGCGGTGAGTTTTCTGTAAACAGCTTCCGCGGACGTATTGTATCAGGTGAACAGTTCATTTCCGACAGCGCCGTAAAAGCCGCAATACAAGAAAAATTCAATCCCTATGCCGTTGATATGGAAAGTGCCGCAGTAGGTCATGCCTGCTATCTTAACGATATGCCCTTTGTAAGCGTCCGCTGTATTTCAGATAATGCAGACGACGAGGGTGCAATGTCATTTGACGAATTCGAGAAAATCGCCGCAAAGCGTGTGGCAGAAATCGTTCTGAGAATGACGGAAATTTTATAAATACCTCCCTTAGCACAGGGAGTAAAAAAAGGAGAAATAATCATGAAAAAATCACTTTCAATGGTATCAGCTGCAGTCCTCGCCGCATCATGCCTGTCCTCAACAGTTGCTTTTGCAGAGGGCTCAGCAGACATTTCAGCCTCCGCAGTCCGTTTTTATATGGAAGCTGCAAATTCAAGCAAGTACAAACTCATAAACAACAATACCATTATAATCGATTCTCTTGATGAGGATTTGACAATCAACGGAAAAATTTATTTTTCAGACGCATCCAAGGGAGCATGGAGCGTATCTCCAAAATGGAATACATCCAACGAGAATATCAAGATTACCAAGGTATACGACCCGCTTGAAGAGGGAAATCTTTCCTATTACGCTTATGCCGAAACAGATGCAGACGGAAATCTTACAGTTTCCAGAAATGAAAGCTACTATTCTGTTAATAAAACTTACGGCTCACATAACTTCACTATAAAAACTAATGACGGGAAAGCTCTTGTCCCTTTCAGAGAAACAGCTGAAAATTATCCTCTTGTAACATTTGATTTCACAATTGATGCCGATACTCCCGAAGGAACATACGAAATCTTCTTCACAAAAGATGAGGATAACAGCACAAGATGCGCTATGGATGCAGCTCATAATAATACAATTTACAAATTCCCGGATCTTGCTCCCGATGTGTCAGGTATTACAATCAAGATTGGAAAAGACAACTCCTCAATAGTTAAACCAACTGACTACAACTTTGGTGATATTAACCTTGATGATGTAGTTGACGCTTCTGATGCTTCACTTGCGCTTGTTGAATATGCCGCAACTGCTACAGGCAAGGAAAGTACACTCGACGAAACCCCGAAAATAAACGGAGATGTCAACTTCGATACTGTTATTGATGCATCTGATGCTTCCGATATTCTCCGTTACTACGCATATACCTCCACAACATCAGAAGAAGCTAAGGATTTAGTTGATTTCTTCGGAAGAGAAATTCCTGAAAATTTAAAGTAAATTTTGATAAAAAAACCGTCGGTTTCGCGCCGACGGTTTTTCTTATGCTCCTTTAGCCATAAGCTATTAGCTAACAGCTAAATGCTAACGGCTAATAGCTATTTACACCAGATTATTTTTTATCGCAAACACCGCCAACTGTGTGCGGTCTTTCAGTTTCAGCTTTTCAAGAAGACGGGATATGCCGTTTCTGACAGTTCCCTCCGCAAGATAAAGCTGAGCCGCAATTTCCTTGTTGTCATAACCATCGCAGATAAGACGGAGAAATTCCGCCTCTCTTTCGGTTATATCGTAGTTTACAGGAGCCTGTTTCATAGGCTCTTTTTTTATTGCCTGAAAAATATTGTCGCAAAACACATTGATTCCGCCTGCCACAGCCTTAATTGAATTTATCACCTGCGAGCTGTCCATTTCTTTCAGGATATAACCGTCCGCACCGCTTGACATAGCCTTTTCAACTGTTTCCTTATCGTCGAATGTTGTAAGCACAAGAACCTTAACGCCGCTTAGCTTGTCTTTAATCTGTCGTGTACCGTAGCCTCCGTCGAAATCGGGCATACGCATATCCATAAGCACAACATCGGGTTTAAGGCGTACAGCAAGCTCATAAGCCTCTTTTCCGTTGCCTGCCTCCCCTACTACATTTATTTCTGAATCCTGACTAAGTACGGCTTTAAGCCCCATTCGGAGTACTGCAACATCATCTGCTATTAATACTTTTATCATAATATCACCCTTTTGCCACTGGAATTTTTATAATCGTGTTGAATCCCTCTCCCTC
Organism: uncultured Ruminococcus sp.; assembly: GCA_937902395.1. GTDB lineage: Bacteria > Bacillota > Clostridia > Oscillospirales > Ruminococcaceae > Ruminococcus. Next base: position 13,399 of record CALGTV010000089.1, on the reverse strand, counting down.
AAATGAGGAGAATTTCACCGTTCCGCCTATGTTTTCTATACGGCGGCGGATTCCGCTTAACCCGTTATTTTCCTTTATTTCGGAGCAGCCCTTGCCGTTATCGAAGATATACAGTTCAAGACGGTCATCGAGGAATTTTATAATTATATCAAGCCTTTCCGCCCCGGAATACCGCATTGTATTCGTTACAGTTTCCTTTACGCTGTCGTACACCTCCCGTATGCAGAAGCTGTAGGAATCGTCCTCTGTTCCCTGTACGCATACATCAACTTTCATACTTCTGACCGCCGCTGTTACTGTATTGACAGCACGGGTTATTGATGTCATGAATTCATCGTCACGGAGATTGTTAATAGAGCATCTCAGCTGTGTTATACCGCTTCGTGAAAGCCCGTCAATTTCCGCAAGATATCGGGATACATCGCCGTTTACACCCTTTTTCAGTTCCGCATCGGATATTTTTGCAAGGGAACTTATCATTGTAAAGGTATGCCCTGCGGAATCGTGTATTTCCTGCGCTATTCTGTTTCTCTCGTGCTCTATGGAAAGCCGTTTTTCCGCCTGTGAAAGCTCATAATACTCGGTTATATTGCTTATAAGCACGATTTCCGCGATTTTTGTGCCTTTTTCATTGCATACCGAACTTTTTTTAAGGCTGTACCGTTCATCACCCGCAGTAAACTCTGCGGATTCCCTGTTCAGTTCAGCTCCTGCAAGCTTTCCAAGAACGGCATAGAATCCCGAAATATCTGAAAAATCCGCAGAAATAAGCTTTTTCATAGCTTTGTTTGTATATGTTACACTTTCCTCAGCATCAAAAATCGCCGCCGCTGTCCCGATATTATCAATAGTTTTATGTATGGCAATTCTGTTGATATTCAGCAGACCGTACCGCCGTATAGCTATAAGCACCATAATGACGGAAAAAGCGAAAAACAGCGGTGTAAGTTCGATTTCTGTTTTTAATACTCCGCTTATCACAAGGGTATTTATAATTAGCGGAACAGCCGCCGCCAGCGCCAGAAGCATTGATTGCGCTGATATTTTATTTCCCTTTGAGTGACGGATAAACATAATGGAGATTCCCCATATGATAAATACGTAAAACAAAAGCTGAAATAAATAGAACAATATACCATAGCTTATCCCGGATAATCCGAAATTCCTGTAATACAGCCTGTGAAGCGGATTTGTAGCAATTACTGTATACATTATAACAGAAACTATGGGCAAAAACTTTGTCATTCGGCGGAATTTAGCCTCAGATTCCGCATATTCCGCCGAAAACATCAGCCAGAAAGGAGAAAAGGCACATATACCCACATTTCCGATGAGGTAGCTTATCATAAGCTGATTATCGGTAACGGAAAACAATTTCAGAAGCTGTGAAACAAGCCACAGAACAATGGAAAGCTGACAGACAATAAATAATTTTGTCATAGTATTTCCGTTTCCTCTTGAAAGTATCCACCCTACTGTGCCCAGCATACCGCCCAGACCAAGCAAAAGAAGTACTGTCGCTGTTATTGTTACTGCCATATTTCCACTCCTCTTTTTCATTGACTTCGTCAATTGGGGCTTTGCCCCATACCCCACCAGAGACTCCGTCTCTGGACTCTGCTAAAGGGTTGCACCCTTTAGAATCCCCATTTTATTTTCGCATTAACAACTACCATGTCCAGTCTGAAAATGTCTTTGATACTGTTTCTTTCATGCTTTCGCCCTTTTTCTTGCAGGCTTCGTTTACTGCCGCAATAGCTATGAATATCACGCCAACTGCAAGGAGATATACCCACCAGCCGGCAAATTCGAAATACTTTCCTGTAAGCATAATTGTGAGAATCACAAGAGCGATTGATGAAGCTGTGAACCATGTCTTACTCTTTGCGTAGAATGAGAAGATAAGTATTGCCGCTGTAACTGCAAGAACAAATATTCTGTTGCCCATTCCGTTGTGAATCATTCCGTCAAATATAAGTCCTGCAAAGGCGAGAATAAACACAACTGTTGAAACGATTTTTGCTGTTCCGCCGTGATTTCTCCAGATGAATCTGTATGAAATTCCCAGAAGAACCATTATTGCGAGATTTATCTTGCTTGAAATTACAGAAGAATCTGTCATGAAGAAAGGTCTGAATATAAACGCACAAGATGCAATAAACGCTGATACAGACAAGAGAACTGCCGCCGCGTTCTTACCTGTATTCTTTTTTACAAATGAAGCAATGAATACAGCAATTGCTATTTTAAAAAGGAAATAGCTCATATCGTCCACAAATGCTGTACCCCAGATTGCTATCATTGAAGCAGGCAGAAGTATATCAATTTTTGTTCGTCCGTTTTCCTTTGAAATAACGGCTTTCGGGAATACTACTCTTGAAAGGATTATAAGAACTGCGAACAATCCGTATAATATTAATACTGCTTTAAATTCGCTGTCAACACATTCACCGAGAATATTTCTCACAACAGCAATAAGCGCTATAACTGAACCTGCCGCTGTTATGTTGCATCTCATTGAACATGAGATGATAAAATGTAAAATACAAAGTGCTATTGTTATAAAGTAAAACTCTGAATAATCCACAACTGTAAAAAGTGCGATTACTGCTGCTGCCATTGCGGAGTATTCCGCTGTATGCGCCTTTATAAGATGCTTTGAGTAAAAATCAATTGATATACTTGGAAGATATATGAAAAATGCGGCAATAATTATGTATACAAGTGCAAGTCCGCCATAAACAAGAACTCCAAGTTCACCAGAATTTCCGCCTGTCCAGTAACTGTCGTATATGCTGTATGCTATACACCATGGCATAAGAGGAAGTGCAATTCCTGCAATGAACTGAATATCCTTTGATTTGTGGAGGCAGTAGTATATTGAAAGAACCACTACAGCCGCAGGAACAAGGAGATTTAAGCCATATAATTCATCAGTGTTTGCGTTGAGACAAACAATTGAGCCGATTATAAGTCCAACAAAGGAAACAGCTTTTGCTGTCCCCGGATTTTCGGGAATAAATCGGTTGAATATATAAATTCCCAGAGTAAGCAAACCGAAGACAAGCATTGAAACAGGCTCATTAGCTTCTGTCTCGCATACAACAGACACTACTATCGATGCATATATTGCGGCAATATCAGCCCAGATAAACAGCCATTTTTTATTTTTCAAGAATCCGTAAAGGAAAAGCTGTCCCAGAAGTATAACCAGAATTGCAAATGTATACCATGTAGGCTTGAATGTTGAAGCTATAACATAGCACATTGCCATAAGCTGATAGATTATTGCTGTAATATCGCCGATTACTCTTGCAGGCTTATCATATATTGTATTTTTCTGAGGCTTGAATATGTGCAGAACAGCAGTTATGATAAGCTGTGCAATTGCAACGGCAATTGCATATTCCTCATACTGATAAGCAAACTGTCCGCATAAGAATAATATTGCCAGTGAAATAAATGAAAAAGCTGTGTAATGGAACAATTCATGCTTGTATAAGTTATAGCCTGCAAATGCCGAAACAGAGGCAAGAAGAGCCATTACTGCAAGGAATGTGCAGTTTCCCATTCCTGAAAAGCTGAACCATTCTCCGAACATTTTATAATACCCTGCTGTACCGAATGAAACGATTCCCACCAGTGTACCAATCATATAAAATGCCGATGATGTTTTGTCAAGGTGTACAACCGCTTTAAGAACGCCGCTTATTGCAAATGCCAGTACCGCCGCCCCTGCAAGTGTGAATACTCGTCCAACAGGCTCCATACCCAGCCAGTTAGCCGCTACAAAGGTTATAGCCGAGAGCATTATGAATATTGTACCAATGAGAAGCATTACAGTAGATGCAGAAAGCTTCTGTTCAGGCTTTTTCAGTGTATAATTCGGTTTATACACAGGCCCGCACATATTCGGGTCAAGCCATATCTGCTGTTTTTTCCACCTTTGCTCTGATTTCTTTTTTTCGTGCTTCACCAGTGCAACAATACCAATTATGATAAGTGCAGGAATACCGATAAAAATGAAAAATAATAACATATACAATATTGACATTGTCATATCTGACACTCCTTTCATCATGGGATTTTCTCTTTCCCTTTGACTATATTATACCATATCAGGAAATAATTGTAAGATGTCATACGTCACTTTTCATGTGACATTTGTCACTTTTAGAGGTTAGGAATTAGAAGTTAGATGTTAGAAAGCGGCTGTCTTTGACAATCAGCATAGCTCAGATAGAATTTCTCTGCCCTCACTTAATTTCAGACCTTTCACCTTATATCGTGAACGGCTTTCACCGCACAGCCACAGCACAACAGTGCATTTTTTAAACAGTTTCTGCACAGGATTCTGATTTATCTGCACCATTATAACGTTTTCACGCTTTGCAATTACCGTGTGAAATCTCGTTCCCCTTGCACATCTCAGAACAATACTGTCGGGATAAAGTGTTATTCCGCTTGTGAATAATGCGGCAATTTTTACCATGACAAGCCATACAAGAGGTATATATGCCATTACTGCAAGAAAAAGGAATATTTCTTCTGTTATTTCAGGCAGAAAATCCGGGAAATAAAGATAATCAGAAAAATGATGAAGTACGGCAATAAGGATTATACACAACAGCGGAATTCCTGTATAGCTGAAAAACGCTGTAGGCTTTGGACGATATTTCATAACTCCTGCATTTTTTATGCCGAGAATTTCGGAACGGCTGTCCAGATTTTGTTCACTGCTTATGGGCAGAAGTACAGGAAGATGCGATTTATAGCCAAATCCTGCACAGCTTATATTCACTGCAACTGCTCTGCATATCTTCATAATCAGATTCTGACGCAAATCAACATAATTTATATGCTCCGTCTTTATTCTGTGCAGCCGTCTTTTAATAAGTCCGAATGATACGTTTATGCAGTCATTATCCGCTGATATTTTAAAATAAGCGTACATAAGCAGATTCAGCACAAAGGATAAAAACCATGCTGCTATGAAGAATACGCCTGCAATTACTGCCGCTTTGGGAATTTCACCAAGAAATTTTGGGTATATCTGCTCAGCCTGCATTGTAATACGCTTCATTGCAAAATTTATTATATCTTTTGCTATATCGCCGCCCTTGAAGAAAAATGCCGCGATATATACAGCTCCTGAAAATCCGCTGGAGAAAAATACTGAAAATAATGCTACGGAGGTGAGTGTAGGCTCGGGAATTCCTTTTATTGCCTTTTCTATCTTAACATCGGGGATATGATTCATTATTATATCCGCTGTTTTCTGCGTTACAAGAAGCTTTAAATCAGTGGATTTGAAAAATCCTGCACGGGTATCACAGCGAATTCCCACAGCCTTGAACGGTATGAGAAAAAACAGTGTTTCCGTTGCCGCAGAGCTTACGCTTTCAAATGGAATTGTCCGCTGAATCCTGAAAATAAAGCCGTTTTTGTGGGTTATGGCATTGTCTGTCAGAGTAATCTGCGAAAAATACCAACGTATAAAGCCGTATACCAGAATTATCCCGATTACTGCAATATCAAACCACGCGCCCTTTATCCATGCGTATATTCCTTTTGGATTGAAACTCAGCACAGATACACCGCGTAACAGCGGAAATATAAGCAGCCATATATTTTTCAGGGAATATTTCAATATCCGCAGAGGGTGCTCGTGATATATCATACGCTCTCCTTTCGGGCACTGCCTGCAAGGTGCAGTAATTCATCACAATCGCTTTTGCTCAGAAATGAAAGTCTCAGCTGACCGCCATATACAAACAATACAGCAATATTAAAGCCTGTTTGCTTTGAAAAGGGCATGGAAACTGCCGCGGTATACTGCACAGCGGAAAATTCCACTGATTTGCTGTATTTCATAATAACTCCGCCGTAACGGGTTATGGATTTGCCGTCTGATTCATACCTTAAAGCTCGGAAATACAGGGGAATATATATTAAATCAAAGAAAAGCACAATTATCAGAAGTACAGCACCGACTATAATAACAACTTTATCTAAAGGAATATATAGCCTTACTGCCGCAAGTATCAGTACAGCACCTATAATCACAAGCAGTTTCAGACTTCGGGAAGCATTTTTATCGGGAAAAAAATTTTTCATTTATACACCACCTGAACGAATTTTCAGATAATTACCTCACATAAATATATTATAACTCATTTTTCACAAAAAGTACAGTATTTTGCGGAGGTTTTCATGATTCTTGAAAAAATAAATAATTTTGTCTGGGGAAACGGTCTTATATTTCTCCTGCTCTTTACAGGAGCTATGATTACTTATAAGCTTAAATTCATACAATTTCGTATGCCCTATCTGATTTTCAGAAGCAGAAATTCCGAAAATTCGGGATTATCTCAGTTTAAAACCGTTTGCATGAGCCTTGGTACTGCTATGGGTACGGGAAATATTGTGGGAACTGCCTCTGCTCTTGCTCTTGGCGGAGCAGGTGCTGTTTTCTGGATGTGGATTTCCGCTTTTTTCGGCATGGCTCTGGTTTATGCCGAAAATGTTCTGTCAGCTAAATACAGCGATGAAACATTAAAAGGTCCTATGGCATATCTGACTAAGGGGCTGGGCTGTCCTGTGCTTGCTTGGATTTTCGCCCTTTTCTGCGTTATGGCATCTCTCGGTATGGGAAGCATGGTGCAGATTAGCACATTTGCCGATTCCTTGCAGGATTGTACCGATTTCAGCCGTCCTCTTGCCGCTGTAATAATATTTGCAGTTGTATTTCTTACAGTACGGGGCGGAAGTCAGCGCATCGGCACTGCGGCTCAGTTTCTTCTGCCTGCCGCGTCTGCTGCATATACCCTTGTGTGCATTGCTGTAATTGCCATACACGGCGAAAAATTGCCTGATATCTTTAGCAATATCTTTGCAGAAGCTTTCGGTCTAAGAGAAGCCGCAGGGGGAATTTCGGGATATGCTCTTTCCGTGGGTATACGTCGGGGTATCTTTTCAAATGAGGCAGGTCTGGGAAGCTCCCCTATTCTTCATAGTGCCGCTGAAAATACATCTCCCGAAACTCAGGGTGCTTGGAGTATGTTTGAAGTATTTTTTGATACCATATTCTGCTGTACCCTAACAGCTATGGCTATACTCTGCGGCTCTGACTGCTTTTCTGTTTCTGAAGCTGTTTCCTCGGTGCTTGGCGGATTCTCTGTACCCTTTATCACTGCGGAACTGGGTATATTCTCATTCTGTACCGTTATTGGTTGGTTTTACTGCGGAATAAAATCATTCAGCCACATATCCAAAGGAAAATACATAGGCATATTTACTGCTGTATATGCCCTTTCAGCCGCTTGCGGAGCTGTTTTTTCTCCCGAAGCTGTATGGCTTTTATCCGATATCTTCAACGGTCTTATGGCTTTCCCGAATCTGCTTGGACTTTTTCTGCTTATGAACAGAATTAAAGACAGATAATAATTATAGGTCTTGATTCGAACCCCCCCTCCATATATAGTCTAAAATGAGCCTTTTTCCAACGGAAAAACGTTGATTATTGAAAAATTTTTTAAAAGTTTGGATATATGCACAATTATCAACATGCTTTTCTGTGTAATACAGAGAATATTATAAACATTTTTCTGTGTTGAAAACATAGGAATTTAATTTCTGAAAAATACTCAGAATTGATTTTTTTATTTGGTATTGACATATATCAAATTTTTGGGTATAATTATATTATCTCCATTTGTGAATATACAAATGATTAAATTTATGAATTTAATGGCGATTTCAGTAAATCTGGCTTTGCCAAAAATATATATAACAACGTTAAATCACTGTTTTAAAGGAGGACTATTTAGTGAACGAAAACAACTCAACAAAAAAAACATACAGAAATCCTGTCCGTAAAAAAACGGCAGACCAGCCGAAGAAAAACACAAATTTCAGCGGTAAGGCACCCTCAGCCTCTGTCCGCAAGCCTAAACAGGTGAAAGAAGTAAAAAAAACTCCTGTAAGAATTATCCCTCTCGGCGGTCTTAATGAAATCGGTAAGAATATGACCGTATTTGAATGTTCAAACGATATGTTCATTCTCGACTGCGGTCTTGCTTTCCCTGACGCTGATATGCCCGGCGTTGATATTGTTATCCCCGATTTCACCTATGTTGAGCGCAATGCTGACAAAATCAGAGGAATTGTTATAACTCACGGTCACGAGGACCACATCGGCGGACTTGCTTATCTGCTTAAAAAGGTAAATGTACCCGTATACGCTACACGCCTTACTATCGGTCTTATCGAGGGTAAGCTGAAAGAACAGGGTATTCTCAATCAGGTAAAGCTGAACGTGGTTGAGCCGAGAAAAACTGTAAAAATGGGCTGTATGGCTGTGGAATTTATCAAGGTAAACCACTCAATACCCGACGCTGTAGGTATGGCTATTCATACCCCCGCAGGCGTAATCGTTCATACAGGCGATTTCAAGGTTGATTACTCCCCTATTGACGGCAATATCATTGACCTTGCACGCTTCGGTGAGCTTGGAAGCAAAGGCGTTCTCGCACTTATGGCTGATTCCACAAATGCCGAAAGAGAGGGCTGTACCCGTTCTGAACGTACTGTAGGCGAATCCTTTGACCGTCTCTTCAAAAAGGGCGAGGGAAAGCGTATAATCATCGCTACATTTTCATCTAATATTCACCGTGTACAGCAGATTATCAACGCTGCTGAGCACTACGGACGAAAAGTTGCTGTATTCGGCAGAAGTATGATAAATGTTATCAATACGGCTGTAGAACTGGGATATCTTGAAGTTCCCGACGGCATATTCATTGACATTGATATGATGAATCGCTACGAAAATGAGCGAATTGTCCTTATCACTACGGGAAGTCAGGGTGAGCCTATGTCTGCCCTTACTCGTATGGCAATGAACGACCATAGAAAAGTAAGTATTACTCCCATGGATTTTATTATCATTTCTGCTACTCCTATCCCGGGAAATGAAAAATACGTTACCCGTGTTGTAAATGAGCTTATGAAGTCTGGCGCGGAAGTTGTATACGAGGCTATGTATGAGGTTCACGTTTCAGGTCATGCCTGTCAGGAGGAACTCAAACTCATGCAGGCTCTCACAAAGCCTAAATTCTTTATCCCTGTTCATGGTGAATACAAGCATCTCAAAAAGCATGGCGACCTTGCTGTGCAAATGGGTATGCCCCGTGAAAATGTAATTATTGCAGAAATAGGTAATGTTATTGAATCCGACGGTCTTACAATGAAAGTCGTTTCACAGGTGCCCTCCGGACGTATTCTCGTTGACGGTCTGGGTGTCGGTGATGTTGGCTCTATTGTACTCCGCGATAGAAAGCATCTCGCGCAGGACGGTCTTATCATTATCGTTATCGGTATAGAAAAAGCGGATAACGTGGTTGTTGCAGGTCCTGATATCATTTCAAGAGGATTTGTATATGTACGCGAATCTGAGGAGCTCTTTGTAGAGGCTAAAAATCTTCTCATTGAAACCCTTGATAATTGCTCGTATCACGAAATGCGTGAATGGAACACTCTCAAGGGAAAGCTCCGCGACGCTCTGTCGGATTATATTTATCAGAAAACAAAGAGAAGTCCTATGATTCTTCCTATTATCATGGAATTATAAAATTTGCTTATTTGTAAATGTAAGGGGGGGATGCTGTGAAAAAAAAGTTTCCCGGTGCTGCTTTGATAATGATTTCTGCAATCATTGCAAGTCAGCTGTTTGTCTCTCTGGCGCTTTTTGAATATAATAAGCTGTACGGCACTGTGAGTATGATTTCCGCAGCTGTCCTCGCTGTTATTCTTATTGTGATTTATGCCGTGTTTTCAAGAAATTCAGTGCGCTATTTCACCAAAATGAATGCGCATCTTGAAAATTCTGCCGCTGAATATATGAACACTTTGCCTGCTCCTGTGGCTGTTATTGAAAAAAGCGGCAGGATTGTGTGGTTTAACCGCATATTCTCCGAAAAAATCGGTATGGGCAACGATTTCTATGGCATGAATTTCGAAGAATGCACCGCTGTAAATGTTAATTCCCTTTCGGAAAACAACCCTGTTGTATGCCGTATACATGATTCTGTCTACAAAATTATGTATGAGGAATTCACTAAAAATGATGTTACTTTCCTTATTGCATACTTCCACGACGAAACGGAATATCACAACCTTAAAAAAGAGGCTGAACTTTCTCACCCTAATGTAGTTATCATGACTATTGATACCTACGACGAAATTATGCAGAATGCGAAAGAAACCGAAAAAGCCAAAGTCGCTGTGGAAATTGAACAGCTTATGGAAAAGTTTATGAGCAGTACCAACGGCTTTATCAAGAAAATTTCTCCCAATACTTTCTATGCTGTTATCGAACATCGTCATCTTGATGATAAAATCAGGGAAAAATTCAAAATTCTCGATATGGCAAGAGATATAAAAATTGCCGGTAAATACCCTCTTACCCTATCTATAGGCGTGGGTGAGGGTGCTGATTCCCTTGAAGAAAGCGAAAAAATCGCCCGTCAGTGTCTTGATATGGCTCTTGGTCGCGGCGGAGACCAAGCAGTTGTTAAAACTGTCAACGGATATCGCTTTTTTGGTGGTGTTTCTAAGGGCGTTGAAAAAATGTCCCGCGCTAAAACTCGTATTATAGCCAATGCCATGCAGGATGTCATTCTCAACTGTAATACAGTCTACATTATGGGACATCGTTACGGTGACCTTGATTCCGTTGGCTCTGCCTGCGGTCTTGCAGGCGCTTTGCGGATTATGGGCAAGGAAGTGCATATCGTTGTTGAGCGTACTAAAAACCTTGCTGTAAACCTCATTGACATTATTGAAGCACAGGCAGGTCAGGGATTGTTTATAACTCCCTCTGCTGCTTTGCAGACTATAAATGACAATGACCTGCTGATTATTGTGGATACTCACAACAAGGATAATGTTGAATCCACTGAACTTTACGATATCAGCAGACAGGTTGTGGTTATTGACCACCACAGAAAAACTGTAAATTACATCGATAATTCCGTGATTTTCTATCATGAGCCATATGCTTCATCAGCTTCTGAAATGGTTACTGAGCTTATACAGTACTTCCGTTTCGATAACGATGAAAAGCTTCCCTCCTACTGCGCAGAGGCACTTCTTGCCGGTATTATGCTCGATACGAAAAATTTCGTTATGCGTACCGGTGCAAGAACATTTGAAGCGGCAGCATTTCTCAAAAAGCTGGGTGCTGATACCGTTGCGGTAAAACTGCTGTTTTCAGGCTCATTCGATTCCTACAAAAACAAAATGGAAATCGTTTCTTCGGCAAAGATACATAAAAAATGTGCCATTGCCGTTGCAGATGTAAAATGTAGTGATATACGCATTATCGCACCTCAGGCGGCTGATGAACTGCTCAACATCACTGATGTTGACGCTTCATTTGTAATTTATAAAACAAATAATGTTGCCAATATCTCTGCACGCTCTCTTGGAGCAATAAACGTGCAGATTATTATGGAAAAACTGGGCGGCGGCGGTCATCAGACCATGGCGGCTGCTCAACTCAATGACGTTTCCCTCAAAGAAGCGTCGGAACTTCTTGTCCGTGCAATCAATGACCGTGACAAAGAATTAGATGAAAGGAAATAAAAAATATGAAAGTTATCTACTTACAGGATGTTAAAGGTTCAGGAAAAAAGGGCGAGGTAAAAAATGTAGCTGATGGCTATGCAAGAAATATGCTGCTCCCTAAGGGACTTGCTGTTGAGGCTACTCCAGAAAACCTCAGTAAGCTCGCAGGTCAGAAATCCTCTGCTCAGTTCAAGATTGACACTGAAAAAAAGGCTGCTCAGGAGGCTGCTGCTAAGATTAAGGACAAAAAGCTTATTATCAAGGCTAAGGCAGGCTCAAATGACCGTCTTTTCGGTTCCGTAACTGCTGCTCATGTTGCTGAGGCTCTTGACGCTCAGCTTGGTGTTAAGGTTGATAAGAAAAAAATCTCTCTCAGCACAGATATCAAGAATTTTGGTTCTTACTCCGCTACAATCAAGTTTTACACAGGAGTTTCCGAAAAGATTGATGTTGAGGTAATCGAGGGTTAATGGACGCTAACAGCATTTTCTCCGCCTCTGAATTTCCTCATAGTATTGAGGCGGAGCAGTCGGTTATTGGTGCGGTTCTGTCTGACCCCTCCGTTATGCCTACTGTTATTGAAAAAGTCAAGCCTGAATATTTCTACAGCGAAAATCACAAGAAAATTTTCAGTATAATCTATCGTATGTTCACGGGCGGTTCTCCCATAGACCCCGTAACTGTTCTCAATGAAATTGAGAAACTGGGGATTTTTGAATCAGCCTCTGAGGGTAAGCGATACCTCATGGAAATCGCCAATACTCTGCCTACTACGGAGAATATTGAAAGCTACTGTAAAATTGTTGCTGATAAATATTTTATCAGAAGTCTTGGATTCGCTGCAAGAGGTATTCTCGACGATATACAATCAGGGGAAACTGACGCTCAGCTGCTTCTGGATTCCGCTGAACAGAAAATCTACGATATACGACAGGGACGAAACGTAAGCGGTCTTTCCCCTCTTTCTGAGGCTGTACTTGAAGCCTACGACAGACTGGGAAAAATCACAGGTGAGGATAAGGATAAATACATCGGCGCAAAAACAGGTTTTTCCTATCTTGATACCATTACATCGGGACTTAATAAATCCGACCTTATCATCATTGCTGCCCGTCCTGCTATGGGTAAAACTTCATTCGCAATGAATATTGCTACAAATGTGGCACGGCGCAGCGACAAGGAAGTCGTTATCTTCAATCTGGAAATGTCAAAAGAGCAGCTTGCTACGCGTCTGCTCTCAACAGAGGCTCTTGTTGAATCGGGAAATCTCAGAAACGGCAGAATTCAGACTGATGAATGGGTGCGCCTTGCTACAAGTGCCGCATATCTCAGTACTTTGCCCATGTTTATTGACGATACCGCAAGTATGACCGTTCAGCAGATGAAAGCTAAGCTGAGACGAGTGAAAAATCTCGGTCTTGTTGTTATCGACTATTTGCAGCTTATGACCACAGGCAGACACACCGACAACAGAGTAAACGAAATTTCCGAGATTACACGAAACCTCAAGGTTCTGGCAAAAGAGCTGGGCGTTCCCGTAATTTGTCTTTCTCAGCTTTCCCGAGCCAGTGAGAAACGAGCAGAGGACCATCGTCCTCAGATTTCTGACCTGAGAGACTCGGGTTCTATCGAGCAGGATGCCGACATTATTCTTTTCCTTTATCGTGAAGCTTATTACGATAAAAACAAGGTTATCGGCGGGGATAACTCTCAGGTTGACCAGAATAGTGCCGAGTGCCTTATTGCAAAAAACCGACACGGTGAAACAGGT
>CALGTV010000088.1 GCA_937902395.1 uncultured Ruminococcus sp. | reverse complement strand
AGACAGCGGCGGGGAGCCCCCGCTGGCATCAAGGCAGGGTGTGGGACAGCGTCCCACATAGCGTTCAAGCGCTCTGCAAGAGAGAGCGTCCCCTTAAAATTATCTTATTGTAACTTTATTTCCAGAATTCAAAAATTCTTGCGAATGAAAGTACATCTGACTGGAATACTGCTCCAAGGTCTGTGGCAGGTTCCATCCATGTGTAAGTATGGGCAAAATTGAGAACGAAGCACACAACTGTTGCCGCTATCATCAGCTTATTAAGATGCACTTGTGTATTCTTGCAGCATTTGTTATAGATAATAAATGCAATTGCCAGTGCACCTATAATAATCTGCCATGCAAAGTCCACGCAGTATCTTGCGCCATATCCGCTTTCCCAGATTGATGCTATAATTACAAATGGGCATATGATACATACTGCCAGAATCAGCAGTGTATAAAGCTTCTTATCCTTGCTTTCGCTGGTGCGATATGCTTTTAGAAATTTGCCATATGCAAGAATTGGCAGTGCTTTCCAGAGGAGTCCCAATGCGGAATGAGTTGCAATGAAATAATATCCCTGAGGATTGAAAAGATATACATCTCCATGCGTAAGGAATGGAAAGTTATTGCTGAATTTCGGGATTGCAAGAAGATAATTGAAAAATCCTATTGCGGCAAGATGTGTGTGATATTCTGTTGATGTGAAGTCGTTGATTGTAAGAGAATATTGTATTCCGAAATCAAAGGGATTGCCGAAACGCATATAATTGTAAATCATCTGAATTGAGCCGATTACAGCAAAGGGGAGAATCGCGCAGAGGATGTAAGGAGTGTAATACTTAACCTTTGAGCCGCTTTTTTCAGTGTATGCGGACTTTTTCTTTTTTAATCCTGCATATATGAACAGCAGAGCGGCTACGCAATATACCGCAAGAGTAGGGCGGCACAGTACCGCAAGGCTTAGCCATATACCAGAAAGAGCAAGACTGCTGTTTCTTATATTTCCGCCGCCGATAACGTTGGAGCGCATCAAATAATATGCACCTGCTGTTGTGCAGAGGAATCCCGATGACTGTGCGATTTCATAGAAATTCGGTACATTATAGCAGAGGAAGATTCCGCTGGAAAGCTCCAGTGTAATGAATCCCAGTAATACAAGAGATGAACGTGTATCGCGAAAGAATTTGTTTATAAAGCAGAAATAGAATTTTGCAAGGAAGTATATTCCAAATGCACCGAACAGCCATACAGCCCATACCGACGGGAAGTAATAGCCTGTCATGAGATGATAGGGGAGAAACAGCGTAAGAACAGGAGCAATACCGTAATAGGAGTAATATTCGCCCTCAAAAAGCAGGTGGTCCCAGAGATAATAGCCTATCTGTTCAGCTTCACGCTGGCTTTTATCATAGGGATTTTCCAGAGCAAGAAGCTTATCATTCATTTCTATATTCATTGTGACTTTGCCGTCTGCAAAAGCGTCAACAATATCCTGAGTAATCTGATTTCCCTCAGTGGAATTAAAATCTTCTAAGATACTGTAGCTTCCTCCTCTTGAAGCATATGAAATCCAGAAAGAAACTGCAATAAGCAGAATCAGGAATATCCGCGCAATAACAGTAATTGCTCTGCGATTTTCGCCATAACTGCGCTTGAAGAATTCAGAAGAGGCAAGGAGATGAATAAATACAGCTCCGAGGAAGAAGAAAAGGAATCTTACAAATGAGAAATGAAGCATTATAGGCTTATTCAGAGTGATAGAGGTCAGAGTTACGGTTTCGTCAATATTAGTCTCAAATGTAAATTTTATATCGTAAACCGTTCCTGAGAAATTGCAGGGAACTGTTTCACTGCGCTTGTTGTTGTCAATAACCTGAGCAGAAGCAATATTTTCTCTGTAGTATGCGCTGTGCGTTTCGTCGGTCATGCTTATATTGAAATTTACATAGCCTTTTGTGCTTGATTCAGCTTCAAAGCTTACAGTACCAACGGGCACATTAATTCCCTTGAATTCAATAGATGATGTGCCGCTTTCAATATTCGTTCCAGCGGCGGTATCAAAATTTTCAACTGTGGCAGTGTTTATATCAAGAACGGTTTCAGTATAGTCGCTGAATGAAAGATGTGCGGAGTTAAAGTTGAAAACCAGAAGCTCCAGAAGTGTGCATACAGCAAGGGCACGGACAGAAAAACGAGTTGTTTTCGCAAATTTTTCGGGTATTTTTTTGCTGAACTGCATAAACAGCATCAGAACTATCCCGAACAGTGTGCACCACATGGGGAGCAGTTTATATCCGCCGCAGCTGAGAATATTGGATATATCGAGTATTGTCAGCAATGCAGAAGCCACTGTGAATATGCAGGTGATAAAGGGCATTTTATTTTTCAGCTTTTTTAGCCGTGGGTTTTCCATATCTCCTGTGGTGATAAATGCTGTTATAGTCAGCGCTGCAAGTATGATAACACCCAGTGCAATAGCAATTACTTCTGTAGTCATAATGTCTCCTTTCAAATATGCAAAAAAGAACCCGAAAAAATTCGGGTTCTTTTTCAATATGGCGGACAGGGAGGGATTCGAACCCTCGATACGCTATTAACGTATACACGAGTTCCAGTCGTGCGCCTTAGACCAGCTCAGCCACCTGTCCATTATCTATGAGGGATTATTTTGCTTTATAGATGAGATAAGAAAGATATAAAATCTTTCTTATCGTCGTCTATGGTGCGAGTAATGGGACTTGAACCCATACGTCCTTCGACACACGCCCCTCAAACGTGCCTGTCTGCCTATTCCAGCACACTCGCAAAGTACATATAATATTATACAGCTAAAATTCAAAAAAGTCAAGGGGTTTGGATATATTTTTTTTATTTAATTATATAGATTAGGGGATATAATATCCCCTAATAGAAAAATGACTGTAGAAAATCTCTATATTTCGTCCATGTGCGTGGGTTTTGTGGAATCCATAACATATCTGTATCTGTTTTCGCTTATTTTTTTAACTTTATTGTTAGATACACGCTCATAGGTTTTTTCGTATTCGCTTTTAATTTCAAATTGCCGACGTTCCTCTTTCTGCTTTTCAATTAAATCGTTGAAATACGGGAAACCGGGCTGTTCTTCAAGATAGTTGTACCGCTTGATATTATACATATTAAGTACTATAAGCAATCCTGAAAACATCGCTGTTCCGATATTGAATCCTCCTACCATTGAAGTTGAAACGAGAATCAGAGCTTCACCTAATGCAGCGTCAAGGACGGTACATACTATACCCGATACCATAGCAACAACAGCTGCGGCAATAGAATAAGCGATATTTTTTCTGTAACAGCCCCAGTAGCCGAGGAAAAATACAGCTATATTTGCAAGAATTCCGAAAAATAAGAGAATCAGCGTTTCAAGTCCGAAAATAAATCCTCTAAAAAATGATATTGCAGCTACTGGAAAACATGTCGCAAAATACGCGATACACATAATTAAATCAATTCTTTTGCAGGATTTGAGTATATCACGGTTTTTCTGAAATTCTGATTTTTCACTTGTTGAGAATATACTCATATTGAATCCATTTCCATGTCGTCGTCAATATATTGCTTTGACATAAGGTCGTTGGGCGTAGCCTTTGAGATATCGCCCATTTCATCTGTAGCTGTTTTTTTGAGACGGTCATAATTTTGCTGGAATTCGTCCTTTATTTCCCGCTGTTTTGTTTCGAAATCCTGATTGAATCGGCGCTCATTGAAATGAGGGAATCCCGGCTGTGTTTTGAGAAATTCGTACTTTGAGTTGTTAATAATATTCATAACGCAATATACGGCTACAAATACAAGCATAGCAGTATTCGGTGAGCGTCCTGTGCCTAAGTCGGGGGTAATATTAGCGGAAGCATGAGCCATAATTGTGCTTACAAGCTGTAAAATAATAGCGGTAAAGGCAAATGTGTTATTTTTCTTGTAGTTTGCCATTAATCCACAGAAAAGGGTTGATAATTTAAGCAAATATATATCAATAAGATATATTAGCGTGTTTGAATCCTCAAAAAATGCAATTATGGTAAAACAGAGCGCATAAAGCAGAAGTACCACAGCATATACTATAAAGGAGATATTGCTGAATTTTTTTATTTTCTTCATTTCGACAGCATTTTTTGCCATGTTGTCAGGCTCATTGTTTACCATTTGTGCGTTTATATACATAATCAGTCACTTCTTTCTAAAATAATGCATACAATATTATATGTCAGCGATATTCGTCAGAACACCGTTGGCGGTAACAGTTATGGTGGCGAATGACGGAGCTTTGAAATCATGGGGATTTCCAGCGCTTCCGGGGTTGAGTATATATACACCGTCCTCGTAGGTATTATCTCTGACATGAGTATGACCGTAGAGGATAATATCGCAGTTCAGTCTTGCGGCGGCTTCTTTCAGCATCTGGAGTCCGTATTTTACGTTGTATATATGACCATGAGTTGCAAGTATTTTATGATTTTCAACGGGGATTATTTCAAAGGTGTTGCTGAGACTGCCAAAATCGCAGTTTCCTGCAACGTGTACAACTTTTGGGGTAAAAGAGGGGTTTTCAAGGAGAAATGCGTCAATATCCCGTTCACCATCACCGAGGTGAATAAAGAGGTCAGCATCGGAGTTTCTTAGAAATACGGAATCAACGGCTTTTTTGCTGCCGTGGGTATCTGAAATTACGATAATACGCATAAAAACCTCCTGTAGTTAATTACTTTTTTATGTTCATAAAGCTTTCATATATTATACCATATAATATGACATATGTCAAGGAGGATTTTAAATGAATAATAATATTGACAAAAAACAAATGCAGGGTTTGCTTAACACTGTAAGCAAGAAAATTGGTGTTCCTCCCGAACAACTTAAAAAAGAGCTGGAACAGGGAAAATTCGACAGTGCATTATCGGCAATGAGCCCTGCGGATTCGGCAAAATTTCAGCAAGCGGTGAAAAATCCCGCACTTATTGAAAAACTCATGAGCACACCACAGGCTAAAGCGCTGTATAATAAGCTTACAGGCGGAAAATAGGTGATATTGTGGACGACGCAATGAACAGAATAACGGATATACTAAAAGACGAGGAGAGCCTCCGTCAGCTGTCAGAGCTGGCGGATATGCTTAAATCAGGGGAATTTGCGGAAAATTCCGCAGAAACAAATTGTAATGCGGAAGAATCAACGGAAAATACGGGATTTATGCCTGATATGAATATGATGCTCAAAATATCTGGTCTTGCAGGAGCAATGAACGGGCAGGACAAAAATACAGAGCTTTTAATGGCGCTTCGTCCGCATCTGAGCCATGAATCTCAACAGCGGCTTGACAAGGCGGTTAAAATATTAAAGCTCATATCTGTATATGAAATGGCAAAGGAAATGGGGCTGCTGAATAATATTATTTGAGAGGAGGCGTAATCATGTCTGTTTATAACCGCGGAAAAGAGGAGAAAAAGTGTATTGCTGACAAACCTGTAAATCCACGGAATAAAAAAACACAGCAAAGCGGCGGAAAAAATCTTCTTGCGGGAATTGACAGAGATACGCTTCTGACTGCGGCAGTGATGCTTCTGATGATAAAAAACGGCGGCGATAAGAAGCTTATTTTAGCTTTAGGATATATAATTGCAGGAGGTAATTTCGGAAAATGAATACTGAAAAAATTTTTATTATAGCTTGTGCTGTTACTATTGTTATAATGCTGATTTATTACATAAAAAGAAAAAGGCGGCTTTTATCCGCTTTTTTCGGCGCTGTTTCAGGACTTGCTGTGCTTTTGCTGATGAATCGATTTGGCGGACAATTTGGCGCAGAATTGCCTTTAAATACTTTTAACATATGTGGAAGTGCTGTTCTGGGTATACCTTTTGTAGCGCTGATGATAATTATAAAACTTTTATAGAAAATTATCAAAAACTATTGATTTTTTATTTAAAATATGCTATAATTATATTATTATAACAATAGTTATACCTATAATATAATCAAAGGTGGTGGAATACTTTGAACGCAGTTGATATAATCAATAAAACAAAAAGAAAAATACAGCTTACAGAGGATGAAATAAAATATCTGGTAAATGGCTATACATCGGGAGAAATTCCAGATTATCAGATGTCTGTGTGGCTTATGGCGGTCTGTCTTAACGGGCTTACAGAGGAAGAAACAGTGGCTCTTACTATTGCTATGCGTGACAGCGGAGATATCCTTGACCTTAGCTGTATCGAAAAAATTACCGTTGATAAGCACAGCACAGGTGGAGTGGGAGATAAAACAAGCATGATAATTGGTCCTGCTGCCGCAGTTTGTGGAGTTGCAGTGCCGAAAATGTCCGGCAGAGGTCTTGGACATACAGGCGGCACTATCGATAAGCTTGAAAGCATCAGCGGTTATCGTGTTGATGTGGAATTCGACGAATTTGCAGATATTGTCAATAAAACGGGATTTTCAATTATTTCCCAAAGCGGACAGCTTTGTCCTGCGGATAAAAAAATCTACGCTTTGCGCAATTCTACGGGAACTGTTGACAGTATTCCGCTTATATGCGCAAGTATAATGAGCAAAAAGCTTGCTCTTAACGCGGATTGCCTGCTTCTTGACGTAAAATGGGGCAGCGGCGCGTTTATGAAAACTCCCGAGGACGCTGAACGTCTCGGTGCTCTTATGGAAAAGGTGGGAAATGCGGCAGGTAAGAAATGTCGCGCCATTATAACAGATATGAATACCCCTTTGGGCTGCTGTATCGGCAATTCTCTTGAAATAAAAGAGGCTGTGGAGCTTTTGCAGGGTAAAGTTAAAGGCAGACTTTACGATATATGTATCGAACTGACAGCAAATATGCTGGAGCTTGCAGGAAAGGGAACTATTTCCGAGTGTACAGCTATGGCGCAGGAGGCTATAGCTTCCGGTAAGGCTCTTGATATACTAAAAAAGACAATTGAAATGCAAGGCGGTAACGGCAACGTGTGTGATGATACGTCACTTCTTCCACAGGCAAAATATTCTCATGTTATATATGCGCCATTTGATGTTGAAATTGTATCTGTAAACGCAGAGGAGCTTGGTATGGCAAGTCTGCTTCTCGGAGCGGGAAGAATCAGCAAGGACGAGGAAATTGACTACGCGGCAGGTATCGTCCTTGAATTTGAGCTTGGAGATAAGATATCCATGGACGCTCCCCTTATGACGCTCTATTCCGATACTGTAAGCGATTTTTCAGAGGCGGCACTTAGGGCTTATCATGCTGTTGGATTCAGGACACTTACTGAGGGAGCTTTGACGTGAATATACGCATAATTTTGTTCGTTTCTGCTTGACAAAATCGACAAAATATGCTATAATAATATTATCAAAAATAGGAGGTATATACCAATGGGATTCAAGGAAACTATGCTTAACTTTGCCGAAAAAGTAAGCGATACTGTCAACGAGGGTTTTAATAAGAGTAAGGACAGCTATAACAAAATGACTGAAAAAAACCGTATTAAGAAAGAAATAAGCACTCTTACCTCAGATATTGAGTCAGCTTTTGCTTCTATTGGCAAGAAAATCTATGAAGAAGAACGTGAAAATGAAAAATACAAAGATATTTTCGATGAAGTTGTATCAAAGCAGAGTGAGATAGAAAGTCTTCAGAAACAGCTCAATGCACTTGAAGGTTCTGCACCGTGTCCTTCTTGCGGAGAACTTGTTCAGAATGAAGCTTCATTCTGTCCTAAATGCGGGGCTTCAACTGCATCGGGAGCAACAAAGGCCAAGGTTGAAGTTGTTGAGGCGGAGGAAGTTGCGTTTTGCAGCCAGTGCGGTGCGAAGCTCAATGGTGACTCCAAATTCTGTAATCAGTGCGGCAATAAGATAGCTGATTAAGAGTTATATCTCACAGTGAAAATTGTACATAAAAGAGTATAATTAATATTTCTGTGGATATATTTTAATAATTTCGCCATATATTAACTAAAAGCGTCGGCAGGAATCAAAGTGCCGACGCTTTGTGTTTTTTCACTATATATGGTCGTTTGGAGCGGATGTCAAATCTTGATATATTCGAAAACCTTCATGTAAACTTAGCAAAAAATGATAATCCTAAAAATTTACAGCAAAAAATGACTTGAATTGTTCACAAAAACGTAATAAAATGAATATAGAAGCTGATGAATCGGTTGGGGAACCGATTAGAAATCAGCAAAATATGTATCATTTATATTAAACGAAAGGAATGATTAATTATGAACCTGAAAAGCAAATTCAGCAAATTAATTAGTGGGTTTACGGCTGCGGTTATGTGCCTTACGATGCTTCCAAATGTATCGATGTCATCATCATCTGCAGCAAGTGTTGGTCAGAAACTGAGCGTTGGCGGCGGCACAACTCAGCACAAAGGTGTTTGTGACGGCTACAGCTACGAAATCTGGCTTGACAGAACAGGCGGCAGCGGTACAATGACACTTGGCAGTGGTGCCTCTTTTAAAGCAGAGTGGAGCGCAAGTGTTCCCAGCGGTAACTTCCTCGCTCGTCGTGGACTGGACTTTGGTTCACAGAAGAAGGCAACAGATTATTCGTACATCGGTATGGATTACGAGGCTGACTATCGTCAGACAGGAAGCAACCAGGGTAACTCTCGTCTTTGCGTATACGGTTGGTTCCAGAACAAGGGTTTACAGGGTGTTCCGCTCGTTGAGTACTACATCATCGAGGACTGGGTAGACTGGGTTCCGGATGCAGCAGGTAAAATGGTTACTATCGACGGCGCACAGTATAAGATTTTCCAGATGGATCATACTGGTCCGAGTATCAACAGCAGTAATGAGACATTCAAGCAGTATTTCAGTGTTCGTCAGCAGAAGAGAAAGTCCGGTCACATCACTGTTTCTGATCACTTCAAGGCATGGGCTGATCAGGGCTGGGGCATCGGTAATCTTTACGAAGTTGCTCTTAATGCTGAAGGTTGGCAGAGCAGCGGCATAGCTGATATCACAAAGCTTGATGTTTACACAAAGGATCCTGGTCCTACACCTACACCTACTCCTACTCCTCAGGAACCCGAAAAGCCTGCTGACGGAAAGAATTATTTTAATGATACTTTCGAAAGCGGCAATGGTAACTGGGAATCAAGAGGCGCAACAACACTTACTTCCAATTCAAGCAATTACTATGCAGGAAGCAAGTCACTGTTTGTAAGCGGCAGAGAAGATACATGGCAGGGTGCAGCAATTCCCCTTGATTCCAGCCAGTTCGTTCCCGGTTATGCTTACAGCTTCAGTACAGCAATTCTCCAGAACAGCGGTTCAACAGAAGAAGTAAAGATTACTCTTCAGTACAATAATGCATCAGGAGAGGAAAGCTATGATACAGTTGCTTCAGCAGACGCTGCAAGCGGCAAGTGGACAAAGCTTGAAAACACATCCTATACTATTCCTGAAGGTGCTACAAATCTCCTTCTTTATGTAGAGACAGAGAGCACAACTGATTTCTATATTGATAACGCAGTAGGCGCAGTTGAGGGTACAAAGTCATCTGTAACAACAGGCGGCGGTACAGTAGCTGGAGGAAGCACAAATCCTCCCACAACAACACCTCCTTCAACACAGGATCCCGGCACATCAACAACTCCCAACTATTCTTCTGATTCACTTGTTGGTAAGTTCGGTCACCTCTTCAAAATGGGTACTTCTGTAAGCCCTCACGAGCTCAGCTCCGGCGGCGACTTCATCAAGAAGCACTTCAATTCAATCACTCCTGAAAACGAGCTTAAGCCCGACTCAATTCTTGATCAGGCAGCTTGTCAGTCAAAGGGTAACAATGTAAATACACAGATCAGCCTCAGCAGAGCAGCTCAGACGCTTAAGTTTTGTGAAGACAATAATATCGGTGTTCGTGGTCATACCTTTATCTGGCACAGCCAGACACCTGACTGGTTCTTCCGTGAGAACTTCTCAAGCAACGGTGCTTATGTAAGCAAGGAAGTAATGGATCAGCGTATTGAAAGCTTTATCAAGAATACTTTTGAGGCTATCGCTAAGCAGTATCCTAATCTTAATCTTTACGCTTATGACGTAGCTAATGAGCTTTTCCTCAATAACGGCGGCGGAATGAGAGGCGTAAATGCCACAAGTAATTCAGCTGCTTCAAACTGGGCAAGAATTTACGGCGAAGAAAATGACGAGTTTGTTTACACTGCATTCAGAGCTGCAAGAAAGTATGCTCCCGCAGGTTGTAAGCTTTACATCAACGACTATAACGAGTACATCCCTGCAAAGACACAGAACATCTATGACCTTGCAATGGGACTCAAGAAGGAAGGCATTATCGACGGTATCGGTATGCAGTCTCACCTTGCTACAAACTATCCTTCCGCACAGGTTTACAAGACAGCACTTGAAAAGTTCCTCAGCACAGGTCTTGAAGTATCTATCACAGAGCTTGATATAACAGAGTCAAGCTACGATTCACAGGCACAGGCTGACCTTTTTAAAGCAGTATTTGAAATGGCAGTTGATAACTACAAGCAGATTCCTTCATTCACAGTATGGGGAACACACGACAGCATTAGCTGGAGAAAAGATCAGACTCCTCTGCTCTTTGGTTCAGGCTACACACCTAAAAAAGCATACGATGCTGTAATGAGCATTCCTGTTCCTGTAGATGGCGATGAGTATGACAACAACGGCGGTAACGACAACAATGATGATAATAACAATGATGACAACAATACAACTCCCGGTGTAGCTGCTACACTCGCTGGTGATGCAAACTGTGACGGTGTTGTTACAATTGCAGATGCTACAGCTATTCTCCAGTCAATCGGTAACCCTGATAAGTATGGTCTTTCTGAGCAGGGCAGCGCAAATGCAGATGTTGACGGTTCAATAGGTATCACAGCAGGCGATGCACTTCAGATTAAGAAGTACGACGCTAAGATGATTGATAAGCTTACAGTTACAGGCGGAAGCACAGTAACTACAACAAAAAAAAACAATAGCGGAAATTCAAGCTCAACAGTAACAACTCCTGCAACATATTTTAACAGCAATTTTGATTCATCCGCAGGGGATTGGGCAGGCAGAGGCGATGCTTCTGTAGCACTTAACTCCAGCAACTACTATTCAGGCAAGTCTCTTTATGTAAGCGGCCGTACAGATTATTGGCACGGCGCTGCAATCGAGCTTGGCTCAGATTTCAAAGCAGGCAATTCCTACAGTTTCTCTGGAGCAGTGCTCCAGAGAAGCGGTGAGTCCACATCAATGAAGCTTACTCTCCAGTACACACTTGACGGTGAGGAGATGTATGATGAGGTTGCTTCAGCAACTGTAAAGACAAATGAGTGGACAAAGCTTGAAAACACTTCATTTACAATTCCCGCAGGAGCAACAGGTCTTATCCTTTATGTAGAAGCTCCTGACAGCCTTACAGATTTCTATATTGACGAATTCTCAGGCGCAACAGAGGGTACAAAGTCCTCTATCACAACAGGCAAGGGTACAGTTCAGTCCGGCACAACAGCTCCTCCTGCATCTGATCCTGTTGTAACACCCGGCACATCTACAGTAGATCCTACAAAGCCTATGATGGCTATCAGCTTCGACGATGGTACAGATCCCAACGGTAAGAAGATTATTGATGCTCTTGCTAAGGAGGGCTTCACAGCTACATTCTTCTATGTAGGTAACTGGATTGATGATCCTGATCAGGTTAAGTATGCATACCAGAAGGGTATGGAAGTTGCAAACCATACAACTACACACCCCTATCTTACAAATCTTTCTGCTTCCGAAATCAAGAATGAGTACAATCAGACTTATACAAAGCTCAAGAACATTATCGGTGCAGAGCCTTCAAAGCTTCTCCGTCTTCCCTATCTTGCAAGCAACAGCACAGTAACATCTGCACTTAGTGATGTTCCTATGATTACTTGCTCAATCGATACAGAGGACTGGAACGGTGCTTCTAAGGATCAGATTGTAAACAAAATCAAGCTGGGTATGACTAATGGCTCCGCTAATGGCGCTATCATCCTCTGTCACGAAACATATGCTTCTACAGCTGCAGCTATCGAGGAAATTGCTCCTTATGCTAAGGCACAGGGCTGGCAGATTGTAAGCATTTCAGAGATGTTTGCTGCTAAGGGCAAGACACTCAATGGTGGTCAGATTTACCAGAAGTGTAACTGATTACCTTACTAATCAAGTTAATTCCTAATTAATTATCCCAAAATGCAGAGCATCCTCCCGAGCAATCGGGGGGATGCTCTGCATTTTGGTTATATTTATTAGGCTAAAAAACTGACGTACATTTTGGTACGTCAGTTTTTCGTGGATTATTTCATAGAGTTGATAACAATTTTTCTCATAATGATAACGTCAAATACATCTGCAATATTGTCATCGTTTACATCACAGGAAAATTTACTTCTTGATACGCCTAAAACCTGATTAGCACAGCATACTAAATCAGCAATACTGATTTTTCCGTCATGGTTAAGGTCGCCTTTAGCGTAAGTAATTTCGGGAACTGTTGTAGTAGTTGTTACAGGCTCTGTAATTTTTGTCGTAGTTGTAGTTTTCTTTGACTTTTTAGTGGTTGTAGTGGATATCTTTGTTGTCATAGATGTGGGCTTTTCAGTAGTAGTTGTGGATTTCTTAGTTGTCATAGTTGTAGGTTTTTCAGTAGTAGTTGTGGATTTCTTAGTTGTCGTAGTTGTAGGTTTTTCAGTAGTAGTTGTGGATTTCTTAGTTGTAGTGGTTGTAGGTTTTTCAGTAGTAGTTGTGGATTTCTTAGTTGTCGTAGTTGTAAGCTTTTCAGTAGTAGTTGTAAGTTCTGTTGTAGTTGTTGTTAATTCTTCTGTTGTAGTTGTTGTTGTAGTTGTAACATAAACGTCAGCATACTGCTCGCCATAATTCCAGCTTACTATTTTGGGATATTCTAAATGTGACAGATTGTAGTCATTCTGTTCTGTATGCTTTACAAAGAATTCATCTGAGCCTTTGAGGTAGTATCTGTAAATAATTTCAAGTCCGTAGTCGCCGTCATAATCGTCCCATGTAGTATCCACAGCATACCAATTGCCGTCGTCCATTTGAACATAGTTCCACATATGAGCCGCATTAGCTTCCTCGTCAAAGTTTCCGAAAACACAGACTGTAGGAATTCCGAGCTTATCGCAGATAAGCTTGAATCCTTTGGCATATCCCTCGCAGACAGCACCCGGTTCTACGAAAGCACTGAGGACTGAACCGTTGAATTTTCCTTCCAAATCGTAATAAGTGAAGTTACAAATTTGGTCGTGGATACTTTTAATTTTTTGTTCAGTTGTCTCACCCTCAACAATAAAATTATCAACAGCTTCTTCAAGCTTTGATTTATATTCAAGTACCTGATCAAAGGATTCGAAACCCTCATAGGCGGCAGGGGAGAAAATCAACTTATCGATGTAGAATGTATAAGTTCCTGTAAGCCAGTTTCTCGTATACCGCATATTTCCTGCTGATACGGAAGTATTGTTCTGGTCATTCCAGAAAATCCATGGTGTATCAAATGAAGCCGCCTCCATACCGCTGGCACAATTGGAAAAAACAGCATTATAAAATGCATTGTTTTCATCTGATTCAATATCTTTTGTCTGAAAAGATACAGTTTCGGGCAGGTCAACGGTAAACTGTTCAAGAGAGGGATTCACAAGTTTTGTAAATGCGTCATATACTGCTTTGTTGTTAGCATCAAGGTGAGAACCTAAGAGATAATCTTCAATTTCGTCATCGGCAAGGATTTCAGGCATTGAATCCATTGTAAGTTCCATTGATTTCATTTCGCCGAATTGCAGAATCATATCTGAGGTATCTAAAACCCCCGTGTCATAGGCAAAGCTTGAAAATGGGACAACGCCCGTAAGAAGCGCCGCAGAGGTAAAAATTGCAGCGACAGATTTAAATGGTTTTTTCATAAAAATACCTCCATTTCTGTTATAACCATATTTTAAACGCTCCACCTTGAAATAATCTTAAAAGAATACAAAAAGAAAAGATATGTTATATATTTTTTATTGATTATGCTACTTTTATTATACGACAATTTTTTGGGGATGTCAAGTACGTAAAACGGCTATATTCTTTAAAAAACGTAAATTTTTTGTAAATGCGCCGATAAAATTTGTTTTGTGGTTAAAATATATTAAAAAAGCGTTTTGTCCACCGTTGACGTACATATTTTTTTGGCTCACGGACAAATTCTGCTGAAAATGCTAAAAAAAAAGCGTAAAATCCGAAATTATTCGTAATCTTGTCACTTGAAATTATTTTGCAGCTATGGTATACTTTATATTAGGGTAACATTGCGAATGTTACACCTGCGATATATAGTGAAAGGTGTGTTCCGAAATGAATTTATCAGAAATGAACAAGGAACAGCTCCTCGGTTTCAAAGGCGAGACTGAGCAGCTTTACAACGACTTTAAAGCAAAGGGACTTTGTCTTAATATGGCAAGAGGCAATCCCTGTAAAGAACAGCTTGACCTCACCGTTGATATGCTCCGCATATTTGACGATAACAACTTCCTCAGCGAAAACGGCACAGATGTAAGAAATTATGGTCTGCTTGACGGTATTCCTGAAGCAAAGAAGCTTTTTTCCGATATGATAGGCGTAGGAACAGACGAGGTAATTGTATTCGGAAACTCCAGCCTTAACGCTATGTACTGGTCAATCCAGACAGCTTTCAATAAAGGTATTTTCGGTTCAACTCCTTGGTGCAAGCTTGACAAGGTAAAGTTCCTCTGTCCTGTTCCCGGATATGACAGACATTTCAAGGTTACTGAGTTTTTCGGCATTGAGATGATAAATATTCCCATGACTTCAACAGGTCCTGATATGGATATGGTTGAAAAGCTTGTATCTGAGGACGATTCAATCAAGGGTATCTGGTGTGTACCTCAGTATTCCAATCCCGACGGTATCATCTACAGCGACGAAACAGTGAAACGTTTTGCTAACCTCAAGCCTGCTGCAAAGGATTTCCGTATTTTCTGGGATAACGCATACTGCATCCACCACCTTGTAGAAAATCCCAAGTATATCCTCAACATTCTTGACGAGGCTAAAAAGGCAGGAAATGAGGATATAGTATACATTTTCGGTTCAACATCAAAGGTTACATTCCCTGGTGCAGGTGTTGCGGCAATGGGTGCAAGCAAGGCGAATATTGACGAGCTGAGAGGTTATCTCGGATTGTCAATTATCGGCTACGACAAGATGAATCAGCTTCGTCATGTTAAATACTTCGGCACTCTTGAAAATATGGTAGAGCACATGAAGAAGCATGCAGCAATTATTGCTCCGAAATTCAGACTTGTGTGTGATACACTTAAAAGAGAGATTGCACCTCTTGGCATTGGCGAGTGGACAGAGCCCGAGGGCGGATATTTCGTATCTTTCAACGCTCTTAATGGCTGTGCAAAGAGAGTTGTTCAGCTTTGTGCAGAGGCAGGAGTTACTCTCACAGGTGCAGGAGCAACATTCCCTTATGGCGTAGATAAGGACGACAAAAATATCCGAATTGCTCCCACATATCCCTCAATGGAGGATTTGGAAAAGGCATTGGAGCTGTTTGTTATCAGCGTTAAGCTTGCAAGTGCAGAAAAGCTTCTCAGCGAAATAGAATAAGATATGATAAAAGGGTATCGTTTTGGCGATACCCTTTAAAATATTATTCGTTTTGTGTTTTCTGCTCTTTATAAGCATTTTCATAGATTATATTATAATTTGCATTAAAATCAACAATCAACGAATCGCCGCAGTCCATATTCTGTCCGTAATAAGTATTCTCCGCAGGTATACGCAGCTGCTGACGGTCATAGCCGATTATAAAGGGAACTTTCAGTGAAAGCCAATATAACTCAGCTGTTGACATATTTGTCTTGACATCAGGCAGAACACTTGTTGAAAGCTTGGGAAGAATAGTCGGATTAAGTGATTTCAGCTTATCCATTACAAGCCCGATTACCTCACGCTGACGCTCTGTACGCTCAAAATCCGCATTTCCGACGTATCTGATACGCGCGTATGACAGTGCCTGCTTGCCGTTAAGATGAAGCTTTCCGCCCTTTTTAAGCAAATCATCAAGGGAATTATCGCCCATAATTTCGTTTACCTCGGCTTGCAGAATAGTATTAATTTCCTGCGCCTCCGCGTCGGATATCTCAATATCTATACCTCCTACGGAATCAACAATATTTGCAACGGAGATAAAATTCAGCGAAATATAATCCTCCACTGCAATGCCGAAGTTGTGTTCAATAGTGTCCATAAGCAGTTCAGGACCGCCGAAAGTATAAGCCGCGTTAAGTTTATTGTTGCTGTAGCCAGGGATTTCCACATAGCAGTCACGCATAAGGGATATGAGGCTCACTTCGTCTGTGCGGTTGTTTATGGAGGCTATAATCATGGTGTCAGAGCGAGCCGCCTCATCGGCAGTTCTGCCGTCAGTACCGATTATCAGCACATTTGTCACATAGCTTCGTGAAAGCGCATCGCTTCGGCGGTTTCTTTCACCAGTGACGGTATAATCCATTTTATTTATAAGGCTGAGAGATGTGCAGGAATACATTCCGAAAACCACAAGAGCCATAACAAGAAGAGTTCTAACGAATCTGCCTATAAATTTGCCGATAAAGCTTTTCTTTCTGCGTTTTTTCTTCTTTTTGTGGGGAGGTTTTTTCGGCTGACTGTCCGCATAGTATGGCTGTTCCCTTGGTGCCTGCCGCGGATATGGAGCATAGGGCGGCGGCTGATTTGGAGCCTGTCCCTCACGGTAATACTGCCCATTCTGATATGGCTGATTAGGAATTTGCCCCTCACGGTAATACTGTCCGTTCTGATATGGCTGATTAGGAATTTGCCCCTCACGGTAATACTGTCCACTTTGATATGGCTGATTTGGAGCCTGCCCCTCGCGGTAATACTGCCCCATATTCTGCTGTGGATTTTGCACAGGCTGACCGCCGTTTCTTTGTGGATTCTGCTGAACTCGTCTCAGCGGTCTTTGAGGTGGCTGGGGATTTCGTACTTCACGGGGGATATAAATTGTATTGGTATTCTGGTTGTCTGAATTATTTCTGTCTGACATAGTTTTCTCCTTTTTTCTTAAAGGCATTAATATAAATTCAGGCAATACAAACTGTATCGCCTGAATTTTTTATTTTTTCTTTGTGCTTGCCGCAAAACAGGTGAGTACAGTGCACAATACATTATATACAATCATCGCTGTTGCTGACATATAAATATAATTGGATTCAAAGGCTTTTGAAAGTATAAGCATCATGGATAAGCCAAAGCCCAAAAGAATTGAAGCAGTCTGGAATATCAGCGCAATAATAGCTGATGTGTGAACGCTCTTTATGCCGAGTATAAGCTGTGCCATGGAGCTGAATTTCCCTGCACAAGCCATGGATGCGCTTAAACGAACAGATTTTTTAGTTTCAGCGTCGAAATCCTCATGAAGCTTTTTCGGAATAACTTTTACAGTATTGCTTCCCAGACCATAAACCTTCTGAATTTTTTCCGAAGTAACAAAGCTGTCAACGGATTTAACAATAATGCAGACTTTCTTTTTAACAAGTCTGTCAACCCATTTTTTCACGGATCTGCTTGATATGATATCAACCACAAACATTGCCGCAAGATTACCTGAAATCGAGAGATATACAGGCTCATGTCCCTGTGAATATTCACTTTCACGGGATTTTGTGGGAAGTCCCTCAATATTGTGGGATTCCATAAGTTCACGACTTCCAAGGAGAATACGTCTGTTTTTTATCCAGCCGCAAAGTCCCATTCCGTCCTCATATGAGAAATTCTCAATGGGATAGAGCAGTTCCTCTTTGCCGTGAATGAGGTCTGCGAAAAGCTGCTGCATAAGACTTCCGCCGTGATATGTAAGGCTTGCGGCATCGAGAAATGCCTCGTCCAGCTTTGTATTGGAAAACACTTTTATACCGCCGAGACGTACAGTTCCGGCAGGGAAAAGGTCCTCAGCCTTAGCAAGAATTGAATTTGTATCATACAGGTCGTCAACGCTTTGATATCCAAGGAGTATACCGTCATTTTTTATAGTTTCCTTAGAAACCTTTTCAAGAGGAATATTTGCCGCAAAGGGCAGTGCGATACATGAGCAGGCACATATCAGCATTGAGAAGATAGACAAGCCGAATATGAAAGCCTCAATTGAAAACAACGTACCCATACGGATAAAAGTGAGGAAAATTGAAGTTATAAGTGATGCACCGAGACAAAGGGGTGCGGCACGTCGGCAGTAGCTGTCAGTAATATCCGCGGAGTAGGTGTATCTCAGAAAGTCCGTGAGGAAGTCCGTAGGCCTCATAGCCGCAAGTATGGGGAAATCTCCCAGCGTGCCATGAGTGAGACGTTCCGCACGTTCCTCGTCCTTGACGTATACAACGGCATGGCGGTCAAAATTACGTGACGCAAATTTGAAATTACGTCTTGCACGTTTTAATATGAGCAGTTTGCCGATAGCATTTGTAAGGAGCGCGAGTATACCAACAGGCATATAAATGTGAATCAGTTCAGCCCTTGCCATATCAGTGCGGAGGAAAGCCGCAAGCATTGCAATAAAGCATGATACAGCAGTTATCGCCGACATAGAATCGCTGTCTGCTTTCAGCTTGGCAAGATTCTTGAATCCCTTTGTAATAACAGGGTGGGAATAAAACATAGCAAGTCCGCCGAGAAGCACATGAGCAATAAGGTAAGTGTGAATGTGGGATATGCTCAGAAAATCCGCTATAGGAATATGGAAACGGCTGCAAATCGTGATATACAGGCTCAGAAAAGCTGTCAATGCAAGAACAGCAACTCTTGTTTTGAGAATTCCTTGGAGCTCGTATATATCACGGCCAACGTCCTGAACATCACCGTAGTAGTTGAAATCAACGATACGCTTTGTACGCTTCTGCTTCATTGCCTGACGTGTATATTCCTCTGTATCGCTTTGAATACGCACATCAATGCTTTCTTCGGAAGCGGCGCGGACGCTGCTCAAATCTATATTTGTAGTCTGCGCTCTTGGCGCAAGCTCAATGGGACGTGTAGCCTCCAGTGCGGCAGGAGAGGGGACAATATCTGTAACATATTTTCTGTTTTCGGGAGCCTCTGCCTCGTTGATTATCTCATCACGTGTGCGTTTTTTCTTTTTGAATTCGGGGGGAGTATACATATATTCTCCCGAAGCCTTTTCCTTGGAGTAAGTCTGTTTTGACTTTTCTCTTTTGAACCAGCTGTGTTTTTTCTTTTTCTTTTCGGCTTCTCTTGCCCTTGTGGAATCAGACATGGGGCGGATTTTAGAAGAGCCGTCAGCTAAATCAGTTTCAGGCTGATTATCTATAGGATGAGTTGATTTAACTTCTGTTATACCCGTATCTCCTGCAACAGCGGATTTTTTTCTTGAAAGCTCCGCAGGACGAATCTCATTTGAAGGATTGGTTTTCGGCTGATTGCTGTCGAAAAGCTCATTTTTCTCATGGGAAACGGCGCGGGGTATCTCCGCAGCTACTTTTACAGGGTCAGGTATAGTTGAATTAAGTATCTTTTTTGTATCGTCCCTGCCTACGTGAGAGGTGGAATCATCATCTGGATTTTTTTTGTATTCATCAAGAATATCTTCAAGGGATAATTTTGTATCTGCCATTTTTCTCCTCTCCTCGTTTACTTTTTATTTCTCCGCTGACGGAGAACTTCGTACATGAAAATACCTGCGGCAACAGAAGCATTAAGGGAATTAATTTTTCCAAGCATAGGCAGGCGAATCATGAAATCGCATTTTTCTCTGATAAGACGGCTTATACCGAATCCCTCAGAGCCTATAACAAGACCGCAGCTGCCTGTCATATCCGTTTCGCTGTAGTCAGAGCCGTCAGCATCAGTGCCGTAAATCCAAACGCCGTTTTCTTTCAGCTTGTCGATAGCGGCGGCGAGATTTGAAACTCTTGCCACAGGAACGTAGCTTGCCGCGCCTGCCGAGGTTTTAAATACAGTGGCATTAAGACCTGCGCTTCTGCGTTTAGGGATAATAACGCCGTCAGCTCCTGATGTTTCAGCGGTACGGATAATAGCGCCAAGATTGTGGGGGTCTTCAATTTCGTCACATATGATAATAAACGGTGGAGTACCTTTTTTCTGTGATACTTCAAGGATATCCTCCACAGAAACGTATTCGCCGCATGCACCTACAGCGGCAACACCCTGATGCGAAGCGCCGCCCGAAAGCTTTTTCAGCTTATCGTCCTTTACATCTTTTACAGGGATTCCCTTTTCCTTGGCAAGCCGTCTGATAACGCTGAGGCTTCCGCCGTTTCCGTCCATATATATCATATCGAGAGCCGCCCCTGATTTAAGAGCCTCAATAACGGGATTACGACCGCATATGATATCAGAGGAGGATTCATTTTTTATATCTTTTGTATTTTTTTCCATTGTAATCTCCTTGAAAATCTGCATAATAACCTATCTTATACATTATATCATTTTTCTGAACAAATTACAAGTAGTTAAAATAGAATTTAAGAATATTTTTTGTAGAGAAGATAAGGAATTTTTAGGTATCAGAAAAAAGACACCGCACAAAGCCCTTGATTAAGCCATGTGCGGTGTTGTCTTATAGTTTATCTGCTTTTTTTCTATGTTCCATTTTATCAATGTACATATTTTCATCAGCAATTTTAATCATATCTTCGATATTTATTTCGCCGCGTATTTCCTCAACGCAGCAGCCGATACTTGCATTAACAGTATATTCCTTGCCTGATTTACGGTTATAATCGAAGAGATAGTCACAGAATCTGTCTTTAAAATCGTCGAAGTAGTAAGGTGCTTCATCAGCATTGACAATAGCCGCAACGCAGAATTCATCACCGCCGAAACGAGCGCATATTTCTTCCTGAACAGAACTGCTGACTAACGCACGGCTTACGGTATTTATGGCATTATCGCCCTCATGATGTCCAAAAGTATCGTTGATATATTTAAGCTTGTCAAGGTCAGCCGATATAATAACAACATCGGCTTTTTCAGTGGTTTCCTCTTTCAGCAGCTTTTCGAGGCGGTCGAAGAAACCGCGGCGGTTGAAAAGACCGGTCATAAAATCACGCTGAGAAAGGATACGCAGTTCCTTGTTAGCGTCAACAAGCTGTTGATTCATAAAGTTTATATGCATTTTGCCGTGGAAATTTCCAAGGGCAGCCCCAAGGGTAGTAATAAAGGCGTGGATTTTCTGATATTCGTCAATATCAATTTCAGGCTGAAAAACGCAGTATCCCATAGCCATATCCATAAAATGCACCGAGCAAACGATAATGGGTTCAGTACGTTTTGTAATAAGCTCATAATCAGGGATA
This sequence comes from uncultured Ruminococcus sp., assembly GCA_937902395.1. Lineage (GTDB taxonomy): Bacteria > Bacillota > Clostridia > Oscillospirales > Ruminococcaceae > Ruminococcus. The sequence goes on along the minus strand of CALGTV010000088.1, from coordinate 12,893 downwards.
AGCTGAGCAAGCTCAATAGTACATGGTTCAGCATTATACCAATAATAGCGCTGATAAAGGATATTTATTTTTTTACTGAAACTTGCCTTTTTAGTATGATGAGCGCCGAAAAGAGGGGGAGTAAAAGCGTCATCGTTGAGAGCCATAACAATTGTATGGAATCCGAATTTATCCACAATTATTGAGGGTAAATCATCAACAGTCGTCATTTTTGAAATGGAGGACTGCATTGAGCACATCATAACCTGACGCTGATTTGAAAGGTGATTTCGGTTGATAATGCGCCGTATAGCCATATTAACGGAGTGATTGGCATCACCTTTACAGCCGCAGGATTCAGAAAAAAACATATTGAATCCTACTCTTACATGTTCTTTCATTTTTTGCCCGTTTTTAGCGGCATTAATTTCCTCAATGATAAGCCTGCTAATAGTGTTGTAATCTTGAGTGCATGTAGTCAGTCTGGGAGTGTGGACTTCCGCCTGTTCGATACCGTCAAAGCCTGTGATTATACATTCCTCAGGGATGTTATAACCGCGGTTCTGCAAAAAATTACTTGTAGTAATAGCCATGATATCGTTAGCGCATATGATAGCGTCGGGTATCTCTCTTTTTTCGATATCAAACCACTTCATAAGGATGTCGTTAGTTGGTACTTCCCAGAATCCGCCATATCCCACATTATTTTCATCATAAGGTATATTATTTGCTTCAAGAGCGCGGCGGTAAGCGACGCGTCTTTCCTCAGCGTATACATTTCCCTCAGGACCTGTTATAAGATAAACATTTCTTGCTCCATGTTTTTCAATGGTATGACGGCACAATTCCTCAAAAGCGTCAGCATAATTGAAAGAAAAGCAGGAACAGCCCTCGAATTTCTTATCTATAGTAATAACGGGAATATTGTTATTATGACTATTATTTATAACTTCTTGTATAATATCTTTATTATGTATAAAACTTGGAAAAATAATAATTGCTGAAAGCTGTTCATATGGGATAAGTCTGAAAACTGTAGCAGAACCGTTATTATTTGGATTATATTGTTCAAAAAGGTCTGAATCGGCATTAAAAATCATGAGTCTGTAACCGTTGTCAACGGCATGCTTGTTGAGCTTGCTTATAAAACCATATCTGTCCTCGTTGTAAAGCGTAGAAAGGCATACTCCGATAAGCTCAGGCAGCTGTCCCATGTAATCACCTCGATATATTTTTAAAGTACAGACAATGTCTGCGGATTTACAAAAATAGATAATGTTATTTTACCATATTATCGAAAAAAAGTAAAGGGGTTTAGGCAAAAAATCATATATTTTTTTGCTAAAAATGTCATAAAGTGATGAAATTGCAAAAAAAGACTGTTAAAATAATAAAAATTTGATTTTTCACTTTACAGGGTGTAATTTTTGTGATATAATTTATATTGATAATTTATATTTCCGAAAAATACTCAAAAGTAAAAATGGAGATGATAGAAGTGAAAAAGAGATTTTCAGAAATTGCCGCTATGGTAACAGCTCTTTGCTGTATGGTATGCAGTACTTCCTGCGGAAGAGAAGTACCCACAGATACAAACACAAGTAATGGCGGATTTGTAGCTTCAGGCGGTGAATCCGAGAACACAGAGGAAGAGAATGACGATAAAGTACAGCTTGTTCCCCGTACCACAACAGCGGCAGACAGAAGCGTTGTGACAACTGACACTACAGGAACAGGAAAAAACGTATCTCTTGTTACACGTTCAAAGGAAGAACTGGAAAAAATCAACAAAAATAAGAAGCCGAGAACTACAGTAAAGGTACCAAGCGGAGTTGGAGTACTCAGAACAACAAGCGTAAAAAACAACAGCGGCACAGCTAATGGCACAGGAACAACCGTAGTTGGAAATGGAACAGGCATAGGAAACGGCACAGGCACAGGAACAGGCGCGGGAAATGGTACAGGCACAGGCACAACAGCCTCTGTGCAGGTTACAACAACTGCTGCAGTGACAACACCGTCCGTACCTACTATTCAGCTCAGTTACACATCAGCTGAAATTATAGTAGGACAGACAAAAAAGTATCCCGTAGTAACAGGAAATTACGCAGAGGAATGGACAACCTCCGATGCTAATGTTGCAACTGTTGATAATGTAGGCAATATTACCGCTGTAGGCGAGGGAACTTGTAAAATAACTGTTACAGACAAAAATACAAAAGCATATGGCGAAATTGTTGTAACTGTAAAAAAACTTCCCGACAGCTTAAAAGTTGAAAATGGTCTTACTTATACAAAAGAGGGAAATATTCTTATTGCTAACAAGTCCTATGCACTCCCAAATACATACGATCCGGGAGGACTTACAGACGAGACCTACAATGCTTTCCTGTTGCTCAAGCAGGCAGCTGCAAATGCCAATTGCGGATTAAGAGAATTTACAATTGATTCAGGATATCGTTCTTATACAGACCAGATTAATGCTTACAATAGTTTTTCATACGACGAAAATAGAGATACATTCTCCGCCCGTCCCGGACATTCCGAGCATCAGACGGGTATGGCAATAGATGTGATTGATGCAAGTGAAGATTTTAACGGAACACCGGAAGCTGAATGGCTCAAGGAGCATTGCCATGAATATGGTTTTATAATTCGTTATCCCGAGGGAAAAGAGCGTTTTACAGGTTATATGTATGAGGCATGGCATATCCGCTATGTAGGTGTGGAAATGGCACAGAAAATCCGAGAAGAAGGCGAAAGGACTGGCAACCCGAATATAACTCTTGAAGAATATTTTGATTTCGATTCAGATTACAGATAATTTAAAGGACGGGCTATTCAGCCCGTCTTTTAGTTTGTAGAAAAAGTATGACATAGGGGTCGATGTAGGCATCAGCCCCTATAAATTGGTTATTCTATGTTATCTCGTGTAGGGGCGGATATTATCCGCCCGCAGTTTCGGAACGAAATTTATGTTTTTCAACAATCTGAGGCGGCAAATTCTGCCGCCTTTTATCATTGTAAAATCCCTGTAAAAAGATAAAAAAATCATGATAAAACAAATATAATAATTTTATAATTTTAACGTATATAACAAAAATAAATAACAGTAAATTCTGTATTATATTCACAGTTTTAGATGTTGATAATTAGTGAAAAGGTAGAAAATAAAAATTATTTTTCAATAATCAACATTTTTCCGTTGGAAAAAGGCTCATTTTGACCCTATAGTGAAGGGGTATTGAAAAAAGCGGCGGCACATTTGCAGAAATAATCAGCTGTTTTCACTGAGAAAAATTGAAACTCTGTTTTGTATTCTTTCAGCACATTCTTCGGCGGTTTTATCTCCGGCGGCAAAGGCAGCGTATTCCTCCATTATGATATTGTACAGGGCTTCGTTGTAATCAGCGGAGACAGTGCAATTTGAAATATATTCCATAGTCATATTGTATTCCTCATCAGTTATAGGCTTCTGCGCGCCATAGTTATAATGGGTTAATCCCTGTTCATCAACATATGAAGGATTCTCCGAATAATAGCGGATTTGCGCATTAATCTTCTCAAAAGCGCCTTTAAATGTCACAAAGTTGCGCTCTGTCTGCAAATAACTTGTAAGAAAATTTTCGGAAGTAATATAATTGATGTAATCCCACGCACCTTCAGGGCATTTTCCGTTTGATACAACGCTGTACAGCTTCCCGAAAATTATATTGGATTTGGGATTATCCGAGGGAGCATTGAGAATGGTGAATTCTCCGTCGCCAAAATTGTATGTATGCTTCAAATCAATGAAACTGCCTATATCATTGGCGTAACCTGTTGCAATCATAGATTCGCCGTTGGATATTCGGTTTCTGTCCTCCTGCTGAAAAAGTACAATTTCATCTTCCGTGTGGGAATCATAAAAGGCTTGCCAGTCGAATTCGGGCATAAGTCGGACAGTCTGCGTAAATTCCAGCATTTCCGCAAATTCGGGAGTATCAAAGTGACATTCACCCTTTTCAAAATCAATAAATGCATTGAGATTATTGGCGCACAAAAATCCGAAAACATCCTCCTGAGTGTTCATATCCGAGAGATTTGAAAAGTACATATCTTCGGGAGTGCTGTTGTAAATATCTTTGAACTCCTGCCATGTCATTTTTCCTTTGGGGAAAATATCGCTTCTGCCTATAGCGAGATTAAACTGGAATTTCTGGGATATTCCGTAAAGTCCGCCGTCAATTTCAAGAGCCTCCGTCACATTATCGAGGATATCCTCTTTCTTGAAACCGCCGTATTTCGCTGATAATTCGTACATATCCATTACCGCACCCAGATTATTGAATCTGCGCATATTATAAGTTCCTGTGTAACTTATACAGTCGGGAGCTTCGTCTGTCAGCACCGCCGCCGTGAAATCGTCTGTTTCGCCATAGGCTTTCAATTGAACCTGAAAACTGTCGCTTTTCCTGTTGTAATAGGTAGAAAGCTCTTGGTCATCGCTGTAAATATCCCCGATAACTCCTACAAGCACATCTTTTCTGTTCATCACGTAATCATCGGGGCGGACGGTCAGCAATGAAAGGAATGATTTTTCCATATCATTGCCTATTCCTGCAAATTTGCCCTCTCCTGCGTAAACAAGGCTTCTGTAGTCATTTATAGACACAAGGGAATTGTTATAATTGAAAACTTCAACGAGATTGTTATTCTCTGTAAGACCGTAAACTCCGCTGTTGAACATGAAGAAAAGCTTGAAGTCGCCGAATCCCTTTGATACGCCAAGATTTAAGTTGAGGCGGAGATAATCGCCGTATTCCGTCATATTTTCGGGCAGGTCAAGGCTGAGACTGTCCATATAGCAATAGCCTGTATCAGCAGCCGCAATGATATTTCCGTGGCTGTCCTCGCAGTAAGAGATATATCCGCTTTCCTGTCGGCTTTCAAGAATATTGCCGTCCATGTCCATAATCAGCCGTCCCGACGAAAGAGCAAGAAGAATTTTTCCGTCAATCAGCTTTAAATTATGGATAATATCTTCATAAGGGACGTAATAATCCGCCAATTCGGGCAGGGGAATAATTTCCTCTCCGCTGCCGTCGGGAGCGTATTTCCTTAGCTCAAAGGAAAATTCCGCATCGTCGAAATATTCGGGAGTGCCGACTTCGTGCTCTGAATGGATATAAGTTAAAAGAGCAATCATAGTTCCGTCGGAAGCGCAGTCAAGGTTTACAAGGATATTTTTCTCGGCAGTGAAAAGGCGCGCAGTTGATTTTATAGTCATATTTTCATCATAGTCAGCAAATTTATAGCAGTTTTCGCTGTCGGTATAAATCAACCTCACGCCCTGTCCGTCAATATAGGTCATACCTTCAACAAAACGCTTGTCCTCGGGGAAATCAATGTGTTCCTCCTTGTACATGGTCTGGGAAACGGTGATTTCCTCCGCAGGCTGTGAAGTTTCAATTTCCTTTTTGCCTGAACAGGCAGTCATTGAGCAGATGAATGTCAATGCAGTGAGAAATGATAATAATTTTTTCATGATAAATCCTCCTTGGTGTTCTTGTATAAAAAAATCCGGATATTTTGTGCATGAAGCATAGTTACAGGTGTTTTACTACACTTTCTATATATAAGTGATTTTAAATGCCCAAAAAGACGAAATAACATATTTAATTAATTATTTTCGTATGATTGCATAAATTTTCTTCGACATATATATGCAATATGCTGAATTTAAATAATTTCTTAAAAACACTTTAAAAAATCTGAATTATATGTTATAATAAAATCACATAAATTCACAAGCATTTATGCATATTTTATGGATTTTTGCCATTAATGCGTTAAATGCTGAAACGGAGAGAGAAAATGAAATTAGGAAAAGCAATAAATATTGCCGTTTTTGTTGCCGGTCTCGATGAGGAGTACCAGAATAATATAATAAGCGGCATTAATGAATTCTCCAGAAGAAACAATATAAACGTTTCTTACTTTGCCGCTTTCGGCGGTATGATTGACAGCCGACTTTTCGATATCGGCGAATACAGCATATACAGCCTTGCAAATCTGAAAAAATTTGACGGCGCTATACTTATGACAAACACTATCAATGACGGCGGAATGAAAGATGAAATTTCAAATCGCATTAAGGAATCGGGAATCCCTGCTGTTGTTTTTGACTGCGATAATATCAGTGAATTTTACAATATCAGTATCGATAATACCGTTGCTATGCGGGAAATGGTTCGCCATGTCATTCAGGAACACGGCGCAAAGACTATAAATTATATCTCAGGTCCTATGTCTAACCCTGAGGCTGTTGAGCGTCTTCTTGCTTTCCGCGAGGTTATGGCTGAAAATAATCTTCCTGTTGAGGAGGATAGAATATACTACGGTGAATTCCGCAGATTCGACGGTCATGACGCTATTGAGGAGTACATGAAATCGGGACTTCCTCTCCCTGACGCATTTATATGCGCTAACGACGCTATGGCTCTTACAGCTATAAGCACTCTTGAAAAATACGGCTTCTGTATTCCCCTTGACGTTATTGTTACAGGATTTGACTATACCTACAGCGCAAGAAATTACTGCCCTGCACTTACGACTGTAAAGCGTCCTCTTTCACAAATGGGTGCTATGGCTTGCGGCGTAATACTCGACCTTATGCGCGATAAAAAGCCTGTTTATGATAAGCTGGAGGCTTCCTGTGTATTTACGGAAAGCTGTGGCTGTCCTGCTAAGGATGAGGTTAATTCAAGCGAATTCAAAAAGAATACGCATATCAAAATGGAAAATACAAATGCAAATGTGCGTAAGCTAAATATCCTTTCTGCACGCCTTGCAGAAACGGAATCGGCTGAGGAATATTTTGAGGTTGTTCATGATTTTGTCGATGAGCTTGAATGCGAGCACTTCGCCCTCTGCCTTACAAGCAACTGGCAGCAGCGTTATAAGCGTGATGCTGCTGATTCATCTGATAATGTATTTGAAAAAATGACTGCTCCGTTGGTATGGAAAAACGGAAATGTTGAAAAAATCGATTTCTTCAAGGGCGAGGAAATGTTCCCAACAGAAATGAACGGCGGCGGAAATATAAATTATTTCTTACCACTCCATTTCCGTAATAAAGTTCTTGGATACTATATCATAACAAACAGCGATTTCCCAATAAACAGCCTCCTTTGCCATACCTTTACTATGACAATCAGTAACTCCATTGAGAATCTCTGCAAAATTTCCCATATCAATAAGGCTATGGAAGAACTTAACAGGGTTTATGTTATTGACCCTCTCTGCAATATCTACAACAGAAACGGATTTATCAAGTTTGCTGATGAGATTTACAAGGAATGTGTTGCTGAAAGAAAAACTGTTATGCTCTCATTTATTGATATGGACGGGCTTAAATTTATCAATGATAATTATGGTCACGATGAGGGAGATTTTGCTATTAAGGAGCTTGCTCATATTATCCGCGATTGCTGTGATAACAATAGCTTGTGTGCGAGATTCGGCGGCGATGAATTTGTAATATTTACAAAATCAGCTAATGATGATTCTCAACGGCTACTTGAAGAAAAATTCAATGCGCTTCTGGAACAGCAGAATATGATTCTTACAAAACCTTACAAGATTTCTGCAAGTATCGGCAGCATTATTAAAACTGTTGATGATGAATGTACCTTATTCCAGCTTATTAAAGAGGCTGACGGGGTAATGTACGAAATCAAAAAGACAAAGAAAAATTCCCGTGCAGGTGCAGGGAAGTGAAATTATAGGAGCTGTAAAAAAAGAAAAAACTGCTGTCACGCATTTTTGCGTGACAGCAGTTTTTTTAAGCGCCTTTTCGATATATTATCCCTCTATAATTTCGGGAAGCTTTTCAATAAGCTTTGCATCAAGTCTCTTGATTGAAAGAGCGTCAGCAGGTGTGATTCCGTCTCCGGTATTGCAGCAGTCTGCATTTGCTTTGCCTTCTGCTGTAAGTCCATATTTATCAGGATTTCCTATAGCCTGAAGAATTGCTGTGGAATCTGCAATTGTTACCTTGCCGTCGCAGTTTGCGTCGCCTATAAGTGAAGCTTCGGCAGGAGGTTCAGAACCGGTAATATTTGCATAGGAAACATAATTTATAGTTTTTCCAGTTTCTGTTTCGGTATACCACAAACCTACAGAAACAGTATCACCCGCTTTAAATCCGTCAAACGCAAGTGGAATGGAAAATGGGAAATCATATTTGCCATTTTTTTCAAAAACAATATTTTTTTCGTTAATTTCAACGACAACATCGGTAAATTCTATTGATTTATCGCCAATTGCTCCTGTTGTAGTAACTGTAGTTGTAGTTGCAGCTGTTGTAGTTGTTGCAGTAGTAGTTGTTACTGCGGGAGCTGTTGTTGTAACAACAGGTGCTTCGCCGTCTGTCCATATGCCTGTGAGTGAGATTCCTGCGCCGGGAAGTGCGCCTTTGATTATGTACTCACTGCCAACGGGATATATTGTACCGTCGCTGTCTTTCCAGCCTGCAAATGTTTTTCCCTCAACTGTATGCTCAGGGTCGGGACATATAATTGTTGTATCGGTCATGCCCTTAACTTTTTTGTTTGTGCCGCCGCTGCCTGTTTTGAATAATACTGTGTAACTCTTGGGCTCCCATACTGCTGTAAATGTGACATCTTCGCCTGGGAATGTAACAGTCTGACCGGGTTTATAAACTTCGCCGTCATAGCTTGAAGTCCAGCCTACAAGATTGAATCCGCTTCTTGAAAAACGGTCGTTAGCTGCTAATTCGTCTCTGCCGTTTTCCATTTTCTTGAATGTAACCGATGAATTTCCTGTTATACGGTCAACATCGCCTGTTGTAAATGTAACGTTGACTTCTCTGAGCCAGATAGGTGAAAATTCCATTGGTGTATCGCCAACAACAATTTTTGTGCCGAATTTATATATACGCTCGCCGTCTGTAAGTCCGCTTGATGTGAGATTTATACCGTCGGGACCGTAGTTATCAACCTTGATTGTTGTATAGTTGGGTTCGAAAATCGTGCCGGGGATAGCTCTTGTATCTTTAAGCCATTCAGGTCTCTCTACCGGCTCGCCGTTATATTCCAGATTGTAGGTCATATCAATCAATCTTTCGTCGGAATAATCATACCATACCGCTGTGAATACGAGAGTATCCTCTGCGTAATCATCAGGAATAAGATATGTTTCACCGCTTTTGAAGCCGTAGAAGCCGTCAACTGTCCAGCCGCTGAATCCGTGGGTTTTTGTATCAAATTTTCCAAGTGGAATCGGAATATTTTCACCGGGAACGGCGGTAAATGATTTAAAATCGTTTAAATCAGAAAGATTGCCGTCTGTTCTGTATCCGAGCTCAATTTCTGAGGCATCAAAAATAAAGTCGAAAATAACCTGTACTTCTTTTTCTCCTTCTGCAAAAGCGGTAAAGTTTCCGATTGTACCGCATACGGACATTACTGCCGCTGACAGCACTGCTGCTGTCTTTGTCATAAATCTGTTCATTTTTTCCCTCACATTTCTGATACTTTATGTATCACTTAAAACTATTTGTTTCTGAGCTGTAGATATATCCTACTGATTTGAGTTTTTCTTCGATATCCTCTTTTGAAACGCAAAGTCCCTTGCACAGCTCTTCGAGGTTTGGGTATTCATCTCTTAGCTTTGTGTTAATAAAGCTGAGCAGTATAATCGGGTCGTTTGGAAGATTCATGGCATTTTTCCTTTCAAAAAAAGATGTGCTACTGAAAAACGTGCTAAATTTTTCAGCAGCATTATTTCTCAAAAACTCTCTCAACATATTATATCTCTATAGCTTGATTATAATATACAATAAAAAAAGCCCGATGTCAATGGTTTTTTTGAGATTTAAAATGTGAATTTTGTGATAATATGTATTTTGATTTAATTCAAAAGAAAAACATTGAAAAATATCGTGAAATCCTTGAAAATCAACCAAATATTGACTTTGATTTTATTTTTATCAAATTTTATCAATTTACAAAATTGTAATATTTGTTTTTCAATAGTTTGTCATGTTTTTCCAGTTCTGAGATTACTGAAAATATCCGTAATATTACTTATCTTGAAAAAATTTCTAGTTAGACAATGCTAACTAAATTTCAACAGTAGTTTTTGTACAAAATAAACAATAAAAAAAGTCGTAATTAGTCTAAAAAAGCGATAGCAATTTTTTTGATTATGTGTTATAATATTTAGGAGATATGTGAGGTCTCAATGTCACAGGCAAGACATTGTTATTTATTTCACATAAGGTCCGCGTTCTGCTGTAATTGCTTTCCGCGGAACAAGTAAAAAGGAGGTTCATCTTAAATGAATTCAGCTAAAGCTACAGTACCTTTCAAGGGTACTAAAGAGCAGGAAGCTCAGCTTCTCGCATTTATTGCCGAGAAAAAGGACACACAGGGTGCTCTCATGCCCATTCTTCAGAAGGCACAGGAAATCTATGGCTATCTTCCTATTGAGGTTCAGAAGCTTATTTCCGATAACACAGGTATCCCTATGGAGAAAATCTACGGCGTTGTAACTTTCTACGCTCAGTTCTCACTCTATCCAAAGGGCGAGTATACAATTTCCGTTTGCCTCGGTACTGCCTGCTACGTTAAGGGCGCAGGAGATATCTATGACAAGCTTCAGGAAAAGCTCGGAATCGCTGGCGGTGAGTGCACTCCCGACGGTAAATTCTCCCTTGAAGCATGCCGCTGCATCGGTGCCTGCGGTCTTGCTCCCGTTCTCACAGTTAATGAGGACGTTTACGGTCGTCTCACTGTTGACGATGTTGATAAAATTATCGAAAAGTATAACGCATAATATACATATCTGTTAGGAGGAAAACTTATGAAGACTCTTGAAGAACTCAAGGTAGTCAGAGAATCCATGGTGGGCGAAGTTGCTCTCAGAACTCATGGCGACGCTTCTTCAAAATATGAAAGACACGTTCTCGTCTGCGGCGGTACAGGTTGTACTTCTTCCGGTTCACCTAAGCTTATTGCTAAGCTTGAGGAAGAATTCGCTGCTAAGGGACTTACAGAAAAGGTTCAGATCGTTAAGACTGGTTGTTTCGGTCTTTGCGAAAGAGGTCCTATCCTTATCGTTTACCCAGAGGGCTCTTTCTACTCACGTGTAGAACTGGACGAGGTTACTCGTATCGTTGACGAGCACCTTATCGGCGGAAATCCTGTTAAGGAATTCCTCTATGAAGAAACTGTTGACGGCGATAACATCAAGTCACTTGAGGAAACATCATTCTACAACAAGCAGATGCGTGTTGCTCTCAGAAACTGCGGTGTTATCAACCCTGAGTGTGTTGACGAGTACATCGGCCGTGACGGTTACGCTGCTCTCGGCAAGGTTCTCAAGGAAATGACACCTGAGGACGTTATTCAGACAATTCTCGATTCCGGTCTCCGTGGACGCGGCGGCGGCGGATTCCCCACAGGTATGAAGTGGAAGCTTGCAAGAACAATCGTTCCTGATGCTGATATCAAGTACGTTTGCTGTAACGCTGATGAGGGTGACCCGGGTGCATTTATGGACCGTTCTATCCTCGAGGGTGACCCCCACGTTCTTCTTGAAGCTATGACAATTGCAGGTTACGCTATCGGCGCTAACCAGGGTTATGTTTATGTTCGTGCTGAGTACCCAATCGCTGTTGAGCGTCTTAACATCGCTATTCAGCAGGCTCGTGAAGCCGGTATGCTTGGTAAGGACATCTTCGGCACAGGCTTCGATTTCGATATCGACCTCCGTCTCGGTGCTGGTGCTTTCGTTTGCGGTGAGGAAACTGCTCTTATGACATCTATCGAAGGCAACCGTGGTGAACCCAGACCCAGACCTCCTTTCCCTGCAGAAAAGGGTCTTTACAATAAGCCTACAATCCTCAACAACGTTGAGACATATGCTAATATTCCCCAGATTATCCTCAATGGTGCTGACTGGTTCAAGGGTATCGGTACAGAAAAGTCCAAGGGTACTAAGGTATTCGCTCTCGGCGGTAAAATCAATAACACAGGTCTCGTAGAAGTTCCTATGGGAACAACTCTCCGTACTGTTATCGAAGAAATCGGCGGCGGTATCCCCAACGGCAAGAAGTTTAAGGCTGCTCAGACAGGCGGACCTTCCGGCGGATGTATCCCTTCAGAGCATTTTGATATCCCGATCGACTACGATAACCTCATCGGTATCGGCTCTATGATGGGTTCAGGCGGACTTATCGTTATGGATGAAGACAACTGTATGGTTGACATCGCTAAGTTCTTCCTCGAATTCACAGTAGATGAGTCATGTGGTAAATGTACACCTTGCCGTATCGGTACAAAGAGAATGTACGAGATCCTCGACAAGATCACAAAGGGTCAGGGAACTCTTGAAGATATCGACAAGCTCGAAGAGCTTTGCTATCACATCAAGACAAACTCACTCTGCGGTCTCGGTCAGACAGCTCCTAACCCTGTTCTTTCAACACTTAAGTTCTTCAGAGATGAGTATATTGCTCATGTTGTTGACAAGAAGTGTCCTGCTGGCGTATGTAAGGATCTTCTCAGTTTTGAGATCATCAAGGATAGCTGTATCGGATGCGGTTTATGTGCTAAGCAGTGTCCCGCTTCAGCTATCACAAGAACAGATTATATTGCTCCCGGCAAGAAGCTTGCAGCTATGGAAATCGACAAGGATAAGTGCGTGAAGTGCGGTGCTTGTGTTGCTTCTTGTAAGTTCAAGGCAATCATCAAGAAATAAGCGGAGGAATAACGATGGAAAATATTACAGTAAAAGTAAACGGTGTAGAGATCTCCGTACCCAAGGGCACAACAGTCCTTGAGGCTGCTCACAAGGCAGGCTTTGAGATTCCCACACTTTGCTATATGAAGGAAATCAACGAGATC